>JAEUMG010000257.1 GCA_016793355.1 Hyphomicrobiales bacterium | reverse complement strand
TACATAAAGCAAAACGGCCGGAGAATATCCGGCCGTTTCGCGCAGGTGGATGTGGCCGGTTAGCGCTTCGAGAACTGGAAGGAACGACGCGCCTTGGCGCGACCGTATTTCTTGCGCTCCACTGCACGGCTGTCGCGGGTGAGGTAACCACCCTTCTTCAACAGCGGCCGCAAATCCGGCTCGAATGAGATCATGGCCCGGGCGAGGCCGTGGCGCACGGCGCCCGCCTGACCGGAAAGGCCGCCGCCGACGACCGTGCATTCGACGTCGAACTGCGTCGCACGGTTGGCGCTGACAAGCGGCTGCTGGAGGAGCATGCGCAGCACCGGCCTTGCGAAATAGACCTCAAGCGCCTTGCCGTTCACGGTGATCCGTCCGGCGCCGCGCTTTACCCATACGCGGGCAACCGCGTTCTTGCGGCGGCCGGTTGCATAGGCGCGGCCCTTGGCGTCGAGTTTCGGCTTTGCAGGCGCCGCAGCAGCCGGCGTTGCGGTCAAGCCCACGGCCTGCCCCAGATTCGAGAGTGTTGTCGGTTCAGCCATGGTGATCAGCCTCTCAGCGTATTCTTCGGATTGAGCGATGCAATGTCGAGCTTCTCGGGGGACTGCGCCTCATGGGGATGGGCGGTGCCCCTGTAGATGCGGAGATTGCTCAATTGCTGGCGCTTGAGGGGGCCGCCGGGCAGCATGCGCCGCACCGCCGCTTCGAGCACGCGCTCGGGGAACTTGCCATCGAGATACTGATGCGCCTTGCGCTCCTTGATGCCGCCCGGAAAGCCGGTATGCCAGTAATAGGTCTTGGCCTGGCGCTTGTTGCCGGTCAGCACGACCTTTTCGGCATTGATGACGACGACATTGTCGCCACAATCAAGGTGTGGAGTGAAGGTGGGCTTGTGCTTGCCGCGCAGGCGGTTGGCGATGATCGTCGCGGCACGGCCGACGATCAACCCGTCTGCATCGACGAGCACCCATTTCTTTTGGATATCCTTGGCGCGAGCCGAGTAGGTTTTCATGATGTGTCCCGTAGGTTGGATGGGCGATCGCGGCAAGGAGCGCTATGACCCTGCCCTTCAAGGCCCGTAATATGGCGTCCGCATAGGCGAAGGACACAAGCTCGTCAAGGAAAAACCCCAGAAACAAAGGAGATTTCTCGTGTGGTATTCAGATACCTGATTTTGTGTCGCTCCTGCAACACCGAACCGATCTCTGAATTCCGCCCTTTTCGATCGACCATATGAAACATACACTTACGGCGCATGGAGTAGCGTTTTTATGTTCCGTTCCGCCTGGGCTCTGTTGATCCTGGCAATCTTGATTGCGGCCGGCAATGCCAATGCGCAGGCGGCAAAGGACCAGTCGCGCGTGTCCTCGGATGCGACACCCACGCCAGATGCAGCCGGCCCCGCGACGCAAGCCCCAGCAGCCGGAACGCCTGAACAACCTGCAGGTACCGCAGAACCAGAAGGCGAAGACCTCACTCAACCCGATGCCGGCAGCGACGCCGTGACGGGCGAACCGGTGCTGCCTGAAGACCTGAGTCTTGGCGAAATCCCAATCATCAAGACGATCGAGCTGACCGTCGACGCGGCAAAGCGTGCGCTCGATGTCTTCGCCCTGGTCAAAGAGAAATACAAGGACGCCAATCTCGAGGAGTATGAAGACCTTCAGGAATTCGTCGACAAGGCACCGCAGGGCAAGGAGTTCGAAGCCGATGTCAAGGCGCAATGGTTTTCAACTGTGACCGAGTGGAATTCAGTCATCACCAGCGTCGGCTTTGCCTATTCGGCGATCGTTGATGATCAAAGCTCGGAAATTGCGCTGCAGATTGAGGAAATCAAGAAAGACGCCACGATCGCCCAAGAAATGAAGGATAAGATGATCGAGAGTCTTTCTGCGATGATACCCTCTGACAACAATCGCCGCGTCGTCGAGGACCTGTTGAAGGAACCCGACTACGCGGACAAGCTCTCGTCGCTCATCGAGGACGAATGACTTCTCCCCTCTTGCTGTCAGACATCGAGAAGGGCGTGCTGCGCCTCATCCTTAACGACCCGGCGACCCGGAACTCGCTATCGGAAGCCATGATGACTGCCCTTGAAGAGGCGCTTGACGCGGCCAAATCAGACCCGACGGTGCGCGTGATCACAATCGCTGCCAATGGCCCAGCATTCTGTTCTGGCCATAACCTGAAGGAGATTACAGCCCATCGCTCCGACCGCGACCGTGGCAGAGCCTATTTTGCCCAACTCATGGAGCGCTGCTCAGCACTGATGCTGAAGATCGCCGGTCATCCGCACCCGATTATTGCGGAAGTTCAGGGTATCGCCAGTGCGGCCGGATGTCAGCTCGTTGCCAGTTGCGATCTAGCGATTGCTTCGGACGCGGCGAAATTCTGCACGCCGGGCGTCGATATTGGCCTCTTCTGCTCGACGCCGATGGTTGCACTGTCGCGCAATGTCGCCCCCAAGCATGCCATGGAAATGCTGCTCACGGGCGATCTCATTGGCGCGCAGGAAGCGTGGCGCTTCGGCCTCGTCAATCGCGTCGTATCCCCCAACGAGCTCTCCACTGCCGTATTCGATCTGGCAACGCAGATCGCCGGCAAGTCGACCCTCACCGTGAAAACCGGCAAGCAGGCATTCCATCAGCAGCGTGGCATGAACCTGGAAGATGCCTATGCCTTAGCATCCGCCATCATGACCGAAAACCTGCTTGCGCAGGATGCCGAGGAGGGTATAGGCGCATTCATCGAAAAGCGCCGGCCGCAGTGGACCGACCGTTAAGCGCCGGATGTTTGGGCTTCATGGATCACGATAGCTATCCCGCCGCTTTTATTCGCGAAATTCTGAACTCGGTGAAAACCATTGCCCTCGTCGGAGCATCGGCCAATGACGTGCGGCCATCCCACTTCGTGATGAAGTATCTCATTGACAAGGGTTACCGCGTCATTCCGGTAAACCCCGGCTCGGCCGGCGGCACGATCCTTGGCGAGCGCGTTTACGGCTCCCTGTTGGACGTCCCCGATTCCGTCGACATGGTCGATATCTTCCGCAACTCCGATGCCGCGCTTGAGGTGACCCGCGAGGCCCTGCGCATGAACCCATTGCCCAAGGTCATATGGATGCAGCTCGGCGTCAGGCATGACGAGGCAGCGGCGCTCGCGGAAGCTGCCGGCGTGAAGGTCGTGATGAACCGCTGTCCCAAGATGGAATATGGCAAGCTTTCGGGCGAGTGGGCGTGGGTTGGCGGCAATTCCGGCATCCTGTCTTCACGCCGACAGACGCTGCACAGGAGCGGCAAGATCCAAAGTCTTGGCATATCGCAAGAAGACTGAACGCTCTGCCAAGAACTCCGCCAGCCCCAGGGCGATTGTCCCGGCCCCGATACTCGGCTAGCAGTTACGGCGTCCGCTCAGGATTAGGGAGATCACCATGGCCGACAAGACACCTGGCTTCGATACATTGGCGCTGCACGCCGGCGCGCAACCGGATCCCGCCACCGGCGCGCGCATAACGCCGATCTATCAGACGACCGCCTATGTCTTCGACGATGTGAAGCATGCGGCCGATCTGTTCGCGCTGCGGGCTTTCGGAAATATCTATACCCGGATCATGAATCCGACGCAGGCGGTCCTCGAAGCCAAGGTTGCGGCGCTCGAAGGCGGCACCGCCGCACTTGCGGTCGCATCGGGCCATGCCGCCCAGATGCTTGCCTTTCATACGATCATGCAGCCCGGGGATGAATTCGTGGCGGTGCGCCAGCTTTATGGCGGCTCGATCAACCAGTTCAATCACTCCTTCAAATCCTTCGGCTGGCACGTTGTCTGGGCGGATGCCGAAGATCTCGGCTCGATCGAGAAGGCAATCAGCGACAAGACCAAGGCGATCTTCATCGAATCCATCGCCAATCCCGGCGGGCTCATCACCGACATCGCCGCAATCGCCAAGATCGCGCGCAAGGCGGGTGTACCGCTGATCGTCGACAACACCCTGGCGACGCCCTACCTCATCAAACCCTTCGAGCATGGCGCCAATGTCGTGATCCACTCGCTGACGAAATTCATGGGTGGCCACGGAAATTCGATGGGCGGCATCATCGTCGATGGCGGCAATTTCGACTGGTCGAAGAGCGGGCGCTATCCGCTCTTGTCCGAGCCGAATGATTCCTACCACGGCATCAAGCTGCATGAGACCTTCGGCAATATTGCCTATGCCATCGCCGCGCGCGTTTTGGGCCTGCGCGACCTTGGACCGTCCATTGCGCCGCTCAATGCATTCCTTATCCTCACCGGCATGGAGACATTGGGCCTGCGCATGCAGAGGCACTGCGACAATGCTCTCAAGGTTGCCGAGTGGTTGAGCAAGAATCCCAAAGTATCGTGGGTCAACTACGCGGGGCTCAAGGGCCACAAGCATTACGACCTGATGAAGAAATACTCGCCGCGCGGCGCGGGCTCGGTCTTCACTTTCGGTCTCAAGGGCGGTCACGAGGAAGGCGTGAAAGTCGTTTCCAGTGTCAAGTTGCTCTCACACCTGGCCAATCTCGGCGACGCGCGATCTTTGATCATCCATCCGGCCTCAACGACGCACAGCCAGTTATCCGCAGATCAGCTGAAGCGCGCAGGCGCCGGACCGGATGTCATCCGCCTGTCGATCGGCATCGAAGACGTCGAGGATATTATCGCCGATCTGGCGCAGGCGATCGGCTGACGAGCAGGACGTGAAGATTCCACAGGGCGGCGGCGAGCAGAACGAGCGCGCCGCCCTGATGGACCAGGGCGAGACTTAGCGGCACTTGATGCAAGAGGGTCAGGATGCCTATGGCGATCTGCAGGACGACGGCCGCGACCAGCGCTACCGCGGGTGAACTGGGCTGGCGCCAGGCGTAAATCAGCACACAAGCCGCGATGACATAGGCGATGAGCCGGTGAAAGAACTGAACCGTCATGGCATTCTCGAAGAGATTGCGCCAGGCCGGGTTCATGACCCACAAACCGTCGGGAATGAGGCGGCCATCCATGAATGGCCATGTATTGTAGCCCATGCCGGCATCAATGCCGGCTACGAAACCGCCCATGCCGACCTGCGCGACGATCAGCAGGACGAGCGTCATCGCAGGCCAGGGGCGTGCGTAGCGGAAAGGCCGACGCTCCGTTCCAAGTCCCAGCGCAACCCAGGTAATCGCTCCGAAGATCACGGTCGCCAGCACAAGGTGAGCCGCCAGCCGATATTGGCTGACATCAACGCGCTCGCTAAGCCCCGAGGCAACCATGTACCAGCCCAAAGCCCCCTGAAGCCCCCCCAATATGAAGATCACTGCAAGGCGCATGATCAGGGGCCTGGTCAGATACCCCCTGATCCAGAAGAATATGAATGGGAGAAGAAAGGCGACACCGATGAGCCGCCCAAGCAGCCGGTGGCTCCATTCCCACCAGTAGATGAACCTGAATTCCTCCAGGCTCATGCCCTTGTTGACCAACGTATATTCCGGGATCTGGCGGTATTTCTCGAACGCGATCAGCCAGTCCGCCTGGGTCAAAGGCGGGATGGCGCCCAGGAGCGGCTGCCATTCGGTGATGGA
>JAEUMG010000222.1 GCA_016793355.1 Hyphomicrobiales bacterium | reverse complement strand
GAGGCCGATTGGTCGGAGGTCGAGGCGGTCTTCTGCGGCCTGCCGCACGCGACCAGCCAGGAGGTCATCCTGGGCCTGCCTCGGCACCTCAAGGTGATCGACATGTCGGCCGACTTCCGGCTGCGCGATCCCCAGACCTATGCAACCTGGTATGGCGGCCCGCACAAGGCCCTCGAACTTCAGGCGGAGGCTGTCTACGGCCTGACCGAGCATTATCGCGAGTCCATCCGGCGGGCGCGGCTCGTGGCCTGTCCCGGCTGCTATCCGACCGCCGTGCTCACCATCCTCCTTCCCTTGCTATCCGCCGGGCTCATCGACCCGGACGACCTGATCATTGATGCCAAATCCGGGGTCTCCGGTGCCGGGCGTTCGCTCAAACAGAACATTCTGTTCTGCGAAGCGGGCGAGGGGCTTTCTCCCTACGGCGTTGCCACCCACCGCCATGCGCCTGAAATCGAACAGGAATTGTCGCTGGTTGCAGGGCGGAATGTCACCGTCAATTTCACCCCGCACCTCATTCCGATGAGCCGCGGCGAGCTCTGCACCATCTATGCGAAACTTGCCGGCCAGGCGACAGCGGCCGATTGCGCGGCAGTCCTGAGCGATCGCTATGGCGAAGAGCCCTTTGTCGGCATGGCACCCAATGGTGTGCTGCCGTCCACCCAGTTCGTCAGAGGCTCGAACAGCGTGATGCTGGGCGTTTATGCCGACCGGATTCCGGGACGAGTGATCCTGATTTCGACCCTCGACAACCTCGTCAAAGGCTCGGCCGGCCAGGCCATTCAGAACTTCAATCTCATGTTCGGCTTGCCCGAGACCTTGGGGCTCGAGCAGGTCGCGCTGTTTCCGTGACAAGCACCGGGCCGGGCGAACTGCTTGGTGTGGCGCGATCGGCGCGCGGTCGCGCCTGGCGGTCACGTCTCGTCTCCGGCCGCGATGCGCTTGCAATCGCGGAACGCCATGAATTGCCGGAGATACTGGGCCGCGTGCTGGCCGGGCGGCAGGTCAAGCTCGAGGAGGTGGAAGGGTTTCTCAATCCGACCGTGCGGTCTTCCATGCCGCAGCCATCGGCCGTGCGCGATATGGAGGCTGGCGCCGAACGCCTGGCGCAGGCGATCATGCGCAGCGAGAAGATTGCGATAATCAGCGATTACGACGTCGACGGGGTCGCCTCGGCGGCGCTTTTAACAAGGTTTCTCCGTTCCGTTGGCGCCGATGTCGAGACCCATATTCCAGACCGCATCAACGAAGGCTACGGGCCGAGCGTCGCCGCCGTTCGTGACCTGCACGGGCGAGGGGCCTCGCTTCTCCTGACGCTCGATTGCGGCGTTCTCGCCCACGATCCTCTGGCGAAGGCCGCCGATCTCGGCCTCGATGTCGTGGTCGTTGATCATCATCAGCCTGGTGAGATTCTCCCCTCCGCGCTTGCCGTCATCAATCCGAACCGCATGGACGATCTTTCCGGCACCGGTTATCTCTGCGCCGCCGGCGTCACCATGATCCTCGTCGCAGCGACAAGTCGCATGCTGCGCAAGCAGAACTGGTATCGGGAAGGGCGATCCGAGCCGAACCTGCTGCAATGGCTGGAACTGGTGGCGCTCGCCACTGTCTGCGACGTCGTCCCGCTCGTCGGATTGAATCGCGCCTATGTCGTCCAGGGTCTCAAGATCATGGCGCGGCGCGAAAATGTCGGCCTCGCGGCGCTGGCCGACGTGTCGCGCCTGACGCGCCGCCCGGACCCTTACGCGCTGGGTTTCGTGCTGGGTCCAAGGTTGAACGCCGCCGGGCGAGTAGGGCAGGCCAGTCTTGCCTTGAAGCTGCTGCTCGCCACCGACCGCGGCGAGGCGAGTAGCGTCGCGCTTGAACTGGAGCGGCTGAACAAACAGCGCCAGGCGATCGAAATGCGGGTCGTGGATGAAGCTGCAGCACAAGCGGAAGCCTCGCTCGGCAGGGAGAAGAACGCACCGGTGGTGCTGGTCGCCGGTGAAGATTGGCACCCGGGGGTGCTCGGTCTTGTCGCCGCCAGGCTGAAGGAACGCTTCGGGCTTCCAAGCTTCGCCCTTGGCTATGCGCATGGTCAGGCCCTGGCCTCCGGCTCTGGCCGGTCCGTCTCGGGCGTCGATCTTGGCGCCGCCGTGCGCGCCGCCCTCGATGCCGGGATTCTGGTTAAGGGCGGCGGTCACGCCATGGCCGCCGGGCTGACAATCCCTTGCGATCGAATCGGTGAATTCCGCGATTTCCTTGAGCGACGCTTCGCATCTGCGTTAGACGCACTTACGAGGCACTGGCTGGATATCGATGCCGTCGTGACCGCAAGCGGCGCCACCATCGAGCTGATCGAGCTTCTCGAGCAGGCCGGTCCCTACGGCGCGGCCAATCCGGCGCCGCTCTTCGCTCTGCCGGCCCATCGCGTGGTCTATGCCGACGCGGCCGGTTCCGATCATATTCGTTGTACGATCGAGGGCGCCGACCGCACCAGGATAAAGGCCATCGCGTTTCGCTCGCTTGGGACGGAACTCGGCGAGCTTCTACTGAGCGAACGCCAGCATCCGCTCCATTTCGTCGGGCGGCTGGTCATCGACGAATGGAATGGCGGGCGCCGGCCGGCGCTCCACATTGAGGACGTCGCCAGCGTGTCCTGAGGGCCGCTTGCCCGTGCTTGCGCTGGCGGGGGAACATCACTATAGAACGCCCACTTCCGCGCGCCCTTCGTCTATCGGTTAGGACGGCAGCCTTTCACGTTGCAAAGACGGGTTCGATTCCCGTAGGGCGCGCCAATTTCGCATGACCGATTTCGCTCGTTCTTTGTCCGGTTTGGCGGAACGATGCGGGCTGGTCCTTTCTTTGTAGCGCATGTGCAAGTTACGCGGTCAGCACATCCAGGATGGGACACTGCGGAACGGCGGTGCCACTGCACCGCGACGCTGTCGCTGAGAGAACCGTCTCTATTTTCCTCAGATCGGCGATCCTCCGGCGCACGTCGGCCAGGTGCCTTTCGGTCCGGTCTTTTACTTCAGCGCAGGTTTGGGTGCCTCCGTCGACAAGACTGAGAAGTCCGCGAATCTCCTCGATGGAAAAGCCAAGTTCACGGGCGCGAAGAATGAAGCGCAGGCGCTGAACGTGTGAATCCTCATAGAGGCGATATCCTGACCTGCCATCGCGGGGATCCTGCATCATGCCGATCTTCTCATAGTAGCGGATGGTTTCGAGATTGCAGCCGGATCGGCGCGCCAGCTCGGCTCGTTGCAGTCCGTTCCCGGATTTGTGATCGGCCATGCGTCGCTTTCCTCTTGAGTCTGTAGTCACTACAGACTGTAGCCGGTTTCCATGAATAAATCGAGGTGGCTGCGCATGAGCAACGTGGAAATCAAAGTTGGCCCCGTTGAGACAGGCAAAGGCCGCGCAACCACAGGCGGCAGGCTGCTGGCCGCGGGTGGTTTGGTCGGCGCGGTACTGGCCTCTGCCTGTTGCGTCGGGCCCCTTGTTTTGCTCACGCTTGGCATATCTGGCGCGTGGATTGTTAACCTGACGGTCCTTGAGCCATACAAGCCCCTCTTTGCTGCAGGAGCACTTGTTTGCGTGGGCCTTGGATTTCGCCGGGTCTATGCCAAGTCCCGCCAGGACTGCGCGGAAGGCTCCTATTGCGCCCGGCGTGAATCGGCAGCGATCGCCAAATCGGCCCTTTGGGCGGCGACAGCGCTTGTGGCGTCGGCCCTGACAATCGATTGGTGGGCACCCATTCTTTATTAGGAGAGTACTGAAATGAAACGGATATTTGCTTTCCGGGCTGTCGCCATTGCAATCGGTGCAGTCGCAGCCGGCCCCGGCGCGACGGCTGCAGTTATGGGGGCGCAGGCGTTTGCGACCGAAGCCGTGGTCCTGCAAACTACAGTCTTCGCCATTGAAAATATGACCTGCGCTCTGTGCCCGGTGACCGTCAAGGCGGCAATGGAGGGCGTGAACGGCGTGAATTCGGTCCGGATCGACTTCGATGCAAAAACGGCTACCGTCGTTTTCGACCCGGCTCTCACGACGGCCGGGGCGATAGCCGCGTCATCGGCGAATGCCGGGTATCCAGCCGTCATCAAGGGTTAGGCCGATTCAGACGTTTCGATTGTCGCAGTGTGTTCTTGCTTTCTGGGACCGAACGCGGTCGGTCCCTGCCTGAAATCCGGAGACTCTCGGTATGTTGATCTCCAACCAGTCGACAATCACATGTCCGAATTGCGGTCATCGGTCACTTGAGACCATGCCGGCCGATGCTTGCCAGTATTTCTATGATTGCAAAGGATGCGGTGCCCTGCTGAAGCCGAAAGCGGGCGATTGCTGTGTATACTGCTCGTACGGCGATGTGCCCTGTCCGCCCATTCAGGGCGCCCGCGACGATAGGGCCGGCATGCGGAGAGGCAACTGCTGCTGAACGGGAAGCAGGCCAGCGGCATCAGCTGCCCGGTGTTCCAGCTCTTCATGACCTGTAACATCGGTATCCGGCTCTCTTGTTCGATCGCAATTAGGCAGGAATCCCCGGTTTCATCCTCGCCTGTGCGCGATTTCCGGGCATAATCGCAATCAATTTTTTATCGCGTTCGCATGGCGCGTCTACCGCGTTAGTGCAGCCATTAACCAGCCGGATGTAGGGTCGATCCATGCTTGATTCGGCCCGTGATCTGGAAATCCGACGCAAAATGGGCGCGGCGCCGCAGCTTGCGCCCGCAGTCCATACCAGCATGATGCGGGAGGTCTATCAGCGCTGTGGATGGCGCTGGATGTATGCGCCGCGGCTCAAGGCGGGCCTTGGTTTCGACGAGGCGGCCCTGCTTGGCCTGTTTCGGCCGGAAATGGCAGGCGAGGATTTCTCCCGCTTCGTGGGCAAGGCGCGTCAGAAGCGCTTTCATGCCATCTGCAATGACCGGCGATGGTATGCCCTCGCCGACGACAAGGCGGTCTTCTACACCATGCTGAAGGGCGCGGGCCTGGCCGCGCCCGCGACCATCGCCTTTGCCGGTGCGCGCAAGCGGACCGGGATGGGCGAGTGGCTTTCGAGCTCGGAGGCGCTTGGCGCTTTTCTTGGCGCGCAGGATCGCTGGCCGCTTTTTGCAAAACCTGTCGACGGAATGTACAGCCTCGGCGCCCTGCGGCTCGAAGGCGTCGCGGATGGAAGCGTACAGGTGGCCGGTGAAGGGCCGGTCGGTCTTGCCGATCTGTGGGCTTACATGAGCGCGCTGTCGCAGCAGGGCTATCTCGTCCAGCAGTGTCTCGCGCCGTCGCAGTTCGCGCTCGATCACTTCGGCATGACCATTGCCAGCGTGCGCCTGCTCATCCTTTTCTCGGGTCCGGAACCGCGCATCGAAAGCGCGGTGATCAAAATCCCGTCGGGCACTCATGTTGCCGATAATTTCTGGCGCTCAGGCAACATGCTTGCGGCCCTTGATGGCGAGGGGCGCATCATTCGTGTCATTTCGGGCAAGGGCCCCGCGGAGCGCGAGGTGGACCGTCACCCGGCCACCGGCGCCGCGCTAGTTGGCTTGAGCGTGCCGGACTGGAGCGGACTCTGTAGCCTGGCGCTCACCGGTGCCGCTCTCTTTCCGGCGATCCGCACCCAGAGTTGGGACGTGGCCCTGACCGAAGGGGGGCCGCATTTGCTGGAGGTGAATTTCGGGGGCGATCTCGACCTGCATCAGATGGCGCATCGCCGCGGCGCCCTGAGCGCCGGTTACGCCGCGCATCTCAAGGCCTGCGGGGTCAAAGGCGTATAGGTTCTGGACCTTTGCCCGCCCGGGGTCTGCGCTCATGACAATCAGTTATACAAACGGCTCATTGCCTATGGTCGGATCGGGGTGCCACGGTCTAGGCTGTTTGCGGTCTTCGTCACCGAGGTTGAAAATCGATGGTTGAATTGAGCGGCAAGAGAATTGTCGTGACCGGCGGCGTGACCGGAATCGGCGGGGCCGCGTCGCGCGCCCTGGCCGAAGCGGGCGCGACCGTGCTCGCACAATATTGGAC
>JAEUMG010000144.1 GCA_016793355.1 Hyphomicrobiales bacterium | reverse complement strand
TCGACGGCGCTTATGGCGAGACGCTCGGCGGCCAGATCGGTCACGCCGAACAGGTGGCGTGGCGCGACTTGCGCGCGCGCCTGATACGCTTTGCCTCGGTGCTCAGCCCCTTCAAGGAGATGACGCCGCCACGGCTTGGCGCCATGAACCGCGATCTCCTGACCCTCGGCCGGCTCGGCCTCAAGATCAAGGGACTGGGCCGCGATGAAATGCGCGAGTTCCTGCGCCTCATCCTCATCAATGTCGCCGATGTGCTCGACGATGAATTGACGGACGAGCGGCTGAAAGGCGTCGTCGCCTTCGATGCGACGCTCGGCACGCATCTGGGGCCCCGTTCGCCGAATTCGCTTCTGCTTCTCTACAATCGCCTCGCCGGCGCGGCGCATGGCGTGCAGGCGGGATTGGGGCTGCCGCGCGGCGGCATGAGCGCCGTCGCCGATGCCATGGCGAAAGCCGCTCAGGCGCTCGGCGTCGAGACGCGCACCGGCGCCCGCATCGACAGCATCATTGTCGAGAAGGATCGCGCAGCCGGCGTCAAGCTTGCGAGCGGCGAGGAGATCAGGGCCACTCTGATCGTCTCGGCCGTCAATCCCAAGACGACCTTCCTCGACCTTCTCGGGACGCGCCATCTCGACACCGGCTTCGTGCGGCGCGTCCAAAATATCCGCATGCGCGGCAATGCCGCCAAACTGCATCTCGCGCTGAGTGCCGCGCCCGATTTCCGGGGCGCCGATCTCAGGAGCCGTCTCGTCATCGCGCCGTCGGTGCGTGCCGTCGAGGATGCCTTCAATCCGGCGAAGTATCACGAGTTCTCGCTCGACCCGGTGATGGAAATCATCGTGCCGAGCGCCTTCGACGCTTCGCTCGCGCCGTCCGGCCAGCATGTGCTCTCGGCGATCGTGCAATATGCGCCCTATCAGCTCAAGGGCGGCTGGGATACGGCCCGCGCTCAATTCCAGGACAGGATCATGGCCTCGCTCGAGCGCCATGCGCTAGGCATCGGCAAGCTCGTCATCGCATCCGAACTCCTGACCCCCGAAGATCTCGAAAAGCAGTACGGCTTTGTCGGCGGCAATTGGCATCATGGCGAATTGGCCGTCGAGCAGATGCTGTTCCTGCGCCCGGCGATCGGGGCCGCACAATACGACACGCCGATGCGCGGGCTCTATCTTGCCGGCGCCGGCTCGCATCCGGGCGGCGGCATATCGGGCGCTGCGGGATGGAATGCGGCCGAGCGCATTCTCTCGGTGGAGGGCAAGGCATGAGCGATCCGCGCCTGCATTTCCGTAAACCCCTCCTCACCTCGCCATTCCACGCGCGCACATCGGCGCTCAACAAGCTCAACGAATGGGGGCCATGGGGGGGCTACACCACCGTGCTCGCCTATGACGATGCCTCGATGGAATATACGGCGATCCGGAACCAGGCGAGCGTCTATGATCTCTCGCCGATGGTGAAGTACAGGATCTCCGGCAAGTACGCCGTCGACTATCTCGACCGCCTGATGATCCGCAATATCGGCAAGCTGAAACTTGGCCACGTTCAGTATACGGCGTGGTGCGACGACGAGGGCAAGCTTCTCGATGACGGTACCCTGTTCCGGCACGGCGAGACCGATTTCTTGTTGTGCTGCCAGGAGCGGCATCTGCCGTGGCTGCTCGACAGCGCCGCAGGCTTCGACGTCTCGGTCACGGAAATTACAGAAGAGATCGCCGCGCTCTCATTGCAAGGCCCCTGCTCTTTCGCAGTGTTGAAGCGCGCAGGTTTCGCAGATGTCGAAAAGCTGAAGCCCTTCCAGCTCGCGCAGTTCTCCTTCGCGGGGGGTGGTGAACTCATCATCTCGCGCACCGGCTTCACCGGCGATCTGGGTTACGAGTTATGGACGACGCCCGATCGCGCGCTCGATCTATGGGATCTCTTGTTCGAAGCCGGTGCGCTCCACGGCATTCGCGCAATCGGCACGACGGCGCTCAACATGGCGCGCATCGAGGCGGGCTTCATCATCACCAATATGGATTTCGTCGCCGCCGAACAGGCTCTCCGCGCCGGCCGCGCGCGTTCGCCCTTCGAGATGGGCCTCGACTGGATGATCGATTTCGACAAGGGCCATTTCAACGGAAGGCGGGCGCTCCTCGCCGAGAAGACCAAGGGCAATTCGAAATGGGCCTTGGTCGGGCTCGACATCGAAGGCAATGTCCCGGCCGAGCACTCGCTGATTTACCACAACCGGAAGCGCGAGGTCGGGCATGTGACGGCGGCGATCTGGTCGCCGGCGACGAAGCGCAATATCGCGCTCGCCATGCTGGAGCGGCCCTATCACGATGCGAAGAAGGACGATCTCTGGGTCGAGATCTATGCGCTGCGCGAGCTTGAATATCACAAGCTCATGGTCCGGGCACGGGTGACGGAGCGGCCGTTTTTCAATCATCCCCGC
>JAEUMG010000101.1 GCA_016793355.1 Hyphomicrobiales bacterium | reverse complement strand
CTGGGGCGCCTGCACAGATATTTCGGTTTCGATCGTTGCGCCGAGCTTGCCATCGAACTCGACCCGCGCGGCGTCACCAGCACCTGGGTTCGCCAGGCGGCGCGACTGGGCATCAATCGCGTCAGCCTTGGCGTTCAGACTTTCGATGCCGCGGTGCAGGCCCTGATCAACCGCCGGCAGAGCGCCGGCATGGTAAGACAGGCGGTCGATGCCCTGCGCGAGGCAGGAATCGATGCGGTCAATTTCGATCTGATGTACGGATTGCCGCGGCAGACGACGAAGTCGGTGCTGGAGACGATCGATGAGACCGTGAATCTGGCGCCGGATCGCATTGCGCTGTTCGGCTATGCACATGTGCCGTGGATGATGGCGCGGCAGCGACTGATCAAGGACGAGGACCTTCCCGACGGGCGGCAGCGGCTGCATCAGCAGCTTGCGGCTTCCGCGGGTCTCAGGGCCGCGGAGTATATCCCGATCGGGCTCGATCACTTCGCCAGGGCCGAAGACGAACTGGCCAAGGCGGCTCGCTCCGGAAAGCTGCATCGCAATTTCCAGGGCTATACGGCCGATGCGGCGGATTGCCTCATCGGCTTCGGCGCTTCCTCGATCGGCAGGCTTCCGCAGGGTTTCGCGCAGAACCGGGCCGATGTGCCGCAATGGCGCGCGGCCATTCGCTCAGGACAATTGGCGACCGCGCGCGGAATCGCACTTTCGCAGGACGATCGCCTGCGCGCGACGATCATCGAGCGCCTGATGTGCGATCTCAAAGCCGATATCGGCGCATTTTCGCAAGGCGATCTCGACGAGCGGCTTGCCGGCATGGAAGCCGATGGCATCATCACCCGCGACGGTCAGCGAATAGCCGTGACCGAGCCGGGCCGGCCGTTCCTGCGCAGCGTCTGCGCGGTTTTCGACCGGTACCTGGCACCGGAACCGGGACAGCGCCGCCATGCCATCGCGGTCTAGCGGCTTCGCCACATTTTGGCCTTCAGTCGGAAAAAACGTTTGTACACGGACGAAATTTCCGTGCCTGGGAGAGGCGTTTCCAATTTTGCAGCCATCCCAATGGCTTAGGACTATTACGTATTTTTAGGAACAAAACGCTTGACAAAGCGCGCAGCTATTAGTACGAATCTGGTCACGCTTCCACAAATCCCCCAAGACTGACGAGACCACGATGGCACTTGCGGCGAACCCGTGTTTCGCGCGTTGCCGGAGCCTCGCCGCATCGCTAATTTCGATGACAACAGGAGACGCCATTATGAACGTCGCCGCTACCATGCCGCGCGATTACAGCCTCATCGGCCGCGATTCGAGGCGCGCCGAGGAACTGGGCCTCGCTTCAGCCGAATGGTACAAGGCGCCGATCGCCCGCAAGCGCCTGAAGGAACTCATGCAGCGCAGCGACGAGGCGGCGATTCGCGACACGATCCTGTGGATTGCCGCCTTCCTGGTGACCGGCGGACTGGCGATCACCTTCTGGCCCGGCTGGTGGTCGCTGCCCTTCTTCCTCGCCTATGGCGTGCTCTACGGCTCCTCGAGCGATTCGCGCTGGCATGAATGCGGTCATGGCACCGCCTTTCGGACACGCTGGATGAACGATGCCGTCTACCAGGTCGCCTGTTTCATGATCATGCGCGAGCCGACGGTGTGGCGCTGGAGCCATGCGCGCCATCACACCGACACGATCATCGTCGGGCGCGATCCCGAGATCGCCGTGATGCGGCCGACACAGATAGCGAAGGTCATCTTGAGTTTCATCGCCGTGCCGCAGGTCTGGGCCGCGACGAGGAGCATATTGCGCCACGCCATGGGCCGCATGACGGCCGAGGAGGAGACCTTCATTCCCGACATGGAGCGGCCGAAGCTGTTTCTCACGGCGCGCATCTGGCTTGCCATTCATCTCGGCGTGATTGCGCTCGCGATCATGACCGGCTCGATCCTTCCCATGCTGCTCGTCGGCCCCCTGCCGACCATGTATGGCGCCTGGTTGCATGTGATGACCGGTCTGACCCAGCATGCAGGCCTTGCCGAAGACGTGCTCGACCACCGGCTCAATTCGCGGACCGTCTACATGAACCCGGTGCTGCGCTTTCTCTACTGGAACATGAATTATCATATCGAGCATCACATGTTTCCGATGGTGCCCTATCACGCCTTGCCGAAGCTCCATGAGGAACTGAAGCCGTGGATGCCGAAACCTTATGCGAGCTGCTTTGCGGCCTATCGCGAGATCATCCCGGCGATCCTGCGCCAGATGCGCGACCCTGGATGGTACGTTAAGCGCAAGCTGCCCGACGGACTCGAGCCGGTGGACATGATGACGCGGGCGTCGATTGCGGCAGCGAGAGGGTGAAGTTGCGAGCGCACTTTATTGTCATCCCCGCACTTGTTGCGGGGATCCATCGTGCCGATACTTCATCGCCTGAATGCATGGATGAATGGATTGCCGGGACAAGCCCGGCAATGACAAGATAAGAAACTGGAGAAACCAATGCCCCACTGGGTCGAAGCCTGCGACCGCGACGATGTCGAACCCGAAGACGTGATCCGCTTCGATCATGACGGACGGACCTTCGCGATCTATCGCGCGCCGGATGATCGCTACTACGCAACCGAAGGGCTGTGCACGCATGAGGAGGCGCATCTCGCCGATGGCCTGGTCATGGATCACATCATCGAATGTCCCAAGCACAATGGCCGCTTCGACTACAGGACCGGCGCGGCACAAGGAGCGCCGGTATGCATCAACCTCAAGACCTATCCGGTGAAGCTCGAAGCCGGCAAGGTCATGATCGACCTCGCCTGACATGAGCGAAGCGGGAATGGTGATCATCGGGGCCGGCAAGGCCGGCGCTCGCGCGCCCATCAGCCTGCGCGAACATGGCTGGAAGGGACGGATCACGCTGATCGGCGAGGAGCCGCTGGCGCCTTACGACCGGCCGCCCTTGTCGAAAGCGGCGATGACCGCGGCCGAGGAGCCTGCTCCGGTTTTCCTGCTCGATGATGAATTGCTGCAGGCGCTGGATGTTACATTCATCGCCAATGCCACGGCGACGGACATCGATCGCGCGGAGAAGGAAGTCGTCCTCGCCGATGGACGGCGCATTCCCTATCAGAAGCTGTTGATCGCTACCGGCGCCAGGGCGCGGCGCCTCGCCTTGCCGGGTGCGGAGCGCGCCCTGATGCTGAGGGACTTCCATGAATCGGTTGCCTTGCGCGCCGCCTGCGCGCCGGGGCGAAGCGTTGCGATCATCGGTGGCGGCTTCATCGGGCTTGAGCTTGCCGCGAGCGCCAGTCAGCGCGGCTGCAAGGTGACGGTCATCGAGGCGCAGCCGCGCATCCTGATGCGCGGCGTCACCGAAGCCGTCGCCAGGCGCATTGCCGCGCGCCATGAAGCGGCCGGTGTCGTGCTGCTGACAGGCATCGGCGTCGAACGCATCGAGGCGGACGCGGTGGTGCTTTCCGACGGGCGGCGCATTCCCGCCGAGATCGTGATCGCCGGCATCGGCGCCGCGCCCGCCGTGGCCCTGGCCGAGGCATCGGGGCTCGCCCTCGACAATGGCATTGCCTGCGACGTCGAGATGCGCACCAGCGATCCCGACATCTATGCGGCGGGCGATTGCTGCTCCTTCCCGCACGGGCTCTATGGCGGCCGGCGCCTACGCCTCGAGGCCTGGCGCTCGGCGCAGGACCAGGCAGCGGTCGCCGCCGAGAACATGCTGGGCGGCCATCGCCAGTTCACAGCGGTACCGTGGTTCTGGTCGGATCAGTACGAGCTCAATCTGCAGATCGCGGGATTGCCGTCGGATGGGGTTTCGTCCTGCACCCGCCCGATGAAGGACGATGCCTTTATCGAGTTTCATCTCGACGGCGAGGGACGACTGGTCGGCGCCAGCGGCATCGGCCGCGGCAATGCGATTGCCCGCGACATCAAGCTTGCCGAAATGCTGATCGCAAAGGGAGCCAGACCCGATCAGGCAGCGCTCGCCCATCCGGACGTCGCCCTGCGCGGGTTGTTGAAGTAAGGGGCGACGGTTCGCTTCCCTCCCCGACTTCGGGGAGGGTGGACGCCGGAGGCGGCCGGGTGGGGCGCTAGGCCGTCACTCACTACCAGAAAGCGCGGCAAGTATTGTGTCCATAGCACCATCGATATTTGCATCGATGTCTGAATTCCAGAATCTCAGAATGCGATAGCCCTTGGCACGAAGCTGTGCGTCTCTGTGGCTATCGAAAGTCTGTTGCGGCTCTTCACCATGCTGGCTTCCGTCGATCTCCACGATCAAGCGGCGCCTTTTGCAGACGAAATCGGGATAATATCCATCCACGGGGGCCTGCCGAGGGAAGTGATGTCCTGCGTCCCGGAGTGCACGCAATCGAACCCACATGCGGGCTTCTTCGGGCGTCATCGATTTGCGCAGGCTGCGTGCTCGGGCGATGGTGTCCATACGAAGAAGCTAGCGCGAGTGCAATGATGCGGGTAGGTGGCTCACCCCACCCGTCGCGCTGACGCGCGACACCCTCCCCGAAGCCGGGGAGAGAAAAGGAAGTAATAATGCAGGCAAAACTACCCCGCGAAGCCGCCGGCGGCGAGGAAGGCGAGTTCCGCCGGCGTCGATATGCGGCCGAGCACGCGATTGCGATGCGGAAAGCGGCCGAACTTCGCGATGATGTCGAGATGAAGCTGCCCCCAATAGACCATTTCCGGCGGTCCGCGCGTGGTGAAGAGCGCCACGCAGCGCATCTGGCAGTCGAGGTCTTCGGCATGCTCGAAGGGAAGATAGAACCACACGGCCATTGGTGCCGGAAAGGCGCGATCGAAGCCGTTTGCGACAACATCCTTCGCGAGCCGCAAAGCCCGCGCATCGGCGGCGAAGGCAAGCGGCGAATTGCGATGGATGTTGCGCGAGAACTGGTCGAGCAGGATGACGAGTCCCAGCGCCCCTTTCGGCGTCTTTGCCCAGTGGTCGAAGGCGCCGCCGCGCGCTTCCGCCAAGGCGGATTTGAAGCGCACGCTGAGCATGCCGTCGAAAGCGGCGTCCTTGGCGAACCAGCGCTCTTCACCGGCGGCAAACCAGGTATCGAGCACGTCATCTTCGGTCATGGCTCGGTCAATCCCGCATGGGCAATGATGAAATCGGCCAACGCCGTCACGTCGTCGCGATCGAAGACCGGAACCGGCGCATCGGCAATCGGGCCCGTCGCGGCAATCGCCACGATGGTCGGGTCGTCCCCGGCAAGCTTCGGATGATTGAGAGCGAGATTGCGCACCTCGATCTTGTCGTGAGTGTCGCGCTTGTAGCCTTCGATGATGACGAGATCGCACGGCGCCAGCCTGGCGAGAACGTCGGCAAGCGGCGGCTCCGGCTCGCCGCGCGATTCATGGATGATTGCCCAGCGGCTCGCCGAGACGACCGCGACTTCGCCCGCCCCCGCGGCGCGATGGCGGAAACTGTCGCGTCCCTCATGGTCGATGTCGAAGGAGTGATGCGCATGCTTGACCGTCGAAATGCGATAGCCGCGCTCGGTCAGATGCCTGACGAGGCGCTCGACGAGTGTGGTCTTGCCGGCATTCTTGAAGCCGGCGACGCCGATGAGCTTGTGCGTCATGCGCGGCCCGCCATGATGCGCTCCGCTTCGGCGAGATCGGCCGGCGTATTGATGTTGAAGAAGGGATCATGGGGCTCGACGGGCCAGTCGACCGCGGCATGGGGAAAGCGCGCGATGAAGCTTTCGACCTTGCGCGAGGCTTGGCTCTTCAGCGTCTCGCGCAAGGGCGAAATGAAGCTCCCGGGCCTGCGCCACAGGCTGAAGACCGGATGCAGCCGGCCGCCGGAACGCGCAGACACGATGGCGCGATCCGGAATCGCGTCGAGGCGTGAAACGAGATCGGCGGGAAAGAACGGCGCGTCGCTCGGCACAGTCGTCAAGGCGCCTGCATCGATCTCCTCCGCCCAGATCAGCGCGGCCAGAATGCCGGCCAAGGGTCCGGCGAAATCGGGAACCGGATCGGGGCGCACCGGAAGTCCTGCCGCTGCATAAGGGGAGGAATCGTCATTGGCATTGATCATCAGCAGATCGACCTGAGGTTTGAGTCGTGCGATCGCGTGCTCGATCAGTAAGCGTCCGCCGAGCTTCGCAAGGCGCTTGTCATGGCCCATGCGCTGGCTGCGGCCGCCGGCCAGGATCGCGCCGGCGATCACCGTTTTTTCCATGGCCCGTTCCGATAGCAGGAGGATGCGGCTCTGACTATACTCAAGCTTATGGAAGAAGCCGAACTCGATGCCCGCGGATTGCTGTGCCCCTTGCCGGTATTGAAGGCGCGGAAACGCCTTCTTGCCATGCGGCCGGGGGCGGTCCTGCGCCTGCTTGCCACCGACCCCATGGCCGTCATAGACGTTCCCAACTTCTGTCGTGAGGCCGGCCATACGCTCATTTCGAGCGACGCATTGGACGGCTGTCATCAATTCAGGATCAGGCGCACATGACATACGACTTCGGCGAATTCAACAATTGGGGTGCGCTCAAGCGTGTGGCGGTGCGGGCGCCCGAGGCAGCCTTCGTTTCGCAAGCCCGCGTCGATGCGGAATGGAAGGAGCTGAATTATCATTCGGCCCCCGACTTCGCCGAAGCGCGGCGCGAATATGATGCCGTATTGAAGGCCCTGCGTGGCGCCGGAGCCGAAGTCATTGCGCTTCCGGCTGGCGACGGCCTGACCCTCGACAGCCTCTACACGCATGACGCCTTGATCGTGACGCCGAAGGGCCTGGTGCTGCCGCATATGGGAAAGCCCGCCCGCCGCGGCGAACCTCAGGCCAATGCCGCGCATCTGAAGCGTCTGGGCATTCCGATCGCGGGTGAGATTACCCCACCGGGCAAGATCGAAGGCGGCGATCTCGTCTGGCTCGACAACAAGACCTTGCTGGCCGGCATCGGCTATCGCACCAATCTCGAAGGAGCGCGGCAATTGCAGGCGATCTGCGGTGATGCCGTCGAGGTCAAGTGTTTCGACATGCCGCATTACAAGGGCCGCTCCGACGTTTTCCACCTGATGTCGGTCCTGAGCCCGCTCGATCGCGATCTGGCGGTGGTTTATCTGCCCTTGATGCCGGTGAGACTCGTCGAACTGCTCGAGGAGCGGGCGATCTCCTTCGTCGAGGTGCCGGAAAAAGAATTCGATTCGATGGGCTGCAATGTGCTGGCGCTCGGCCCGCGCCACGCGTTGATGGTGGCCGGAAATCCCGAAACCGAGCGGCGCATGCGGACCAAGGGCGTGCAAGTCGAGGTGATCAAGGGCGATGAGATCTGCCGCAAGGGTGAAGGCGGCCCCACCTGCATGACGCGGCCTTTGGTAAGAGGGTAGCTACGCGATCGCTCTGCGCACCTTGTCGCTGAAGCCGACAGTCACCGAGCCGTCGCGATACTCGATCAGGGGCCTGCGGATCAGCGAAGGATTGGCGACTGCGAGCGCGACGGCCCTGGCTTCGGTGAGATCCCTGGTCTCAGATGCGGGAAGCCCGCGCCAGGTATAGCCGGCGCGGTTGATGAGCTTCTCCCAGCCGCCCACCGCCTTCGACCATTGCGCTACCTGCTGCTTCGTGACGGGCTCTTCCTTCACATCGGTGAAGCTGTAGGGCTTCTTGCGCTCGTCGAGCCAGGCCAGCGCCTTCTGGCAGGTCGAGCATTTCTTGAGCCCGTAGACTTTGAGCGTCATGTGAATTCTCCGGTCAATTGAGCGACAGTGTCTTGTCGGTATGAAAGGCGCCCGCACCGGTGATCTGATCGGTGAAGGCGCGGAACAGATCTTCGATCAGGCGCGGCTCGATATCCTGGACGATGAAGACGAGGCGGGTGCGATGGTCCTCGTCGGGCCAGGCGGGCAGGCGCACCGGCGGATGAAAAATGTGCTGCACCCCATGCAGCACGACGGGGCGCGCCTCGTCATCGGCAAGCCTCACGATGCCCTTCATGCGCAGCATCTTCGCGCCGTGAAACGAGCGCACGAGGTCGACGAACATTTCAAGACCCGCCGGGCTGATCGGCCGGTCATCGGCAAAGGCAAAGGAACGGATATGATCGTCATGGCGCGAGGCATCGTGATGATGGTGGCCGTGGCCATGTTCGCGGCGCTTGTCATAGGCCTCGGCATTGAGCCAGTCGCGCACATTGGCCGATTTCGACCCGGGGTCGTAGAGCCCGGTGTTGAAGAGCCGTGCCGCGGTCGCTTCGTTGCGATGCGTGGTGAGGAGCCGCGCAGCCGGGGCAAGCTTGCGCAACCGGCCGATGATCGAGAAGAGCTGGTCCTCGCCTTCGCGTCCGGAAAGCAGATCGACCTTGGTCAGCACAATGCGATCGGCCACCGCCACCTGTTTCACCGCCTCTTCATGGGCATCGAGCGTCGCTTCGCCGTTGACCGCATCGACGACGGTGATAACGCCTTCGAGCCGGCACAAGGCCATGAGCCGCGGCTCGCTCATGATGGTGTGGAGTACGGGGGCGGGATCGGCGAGGCCGGTGGTCTCGATCACGATCCGGTCGAAGCGCATGATCTCGCCCGTCTCGCGCCGCCGCAGGAGATCGAGCAAAGTGTCGATGAGTTCGCCGCGAATGGTGCAGCACAGGCAGCCCGACGACATCTCGACGATATTGTCGTCGGATTTGGCGACAAGGAGATGATCGAGGCCGATCTCGCCGAATTCGTTGATCACGACGGCGGCGGTGGCGAGCATCGGATCGCGCAAGAGGAAATTGAGGAGCGTCGTCTTGCCGGCGCCGAGAAAGCCGGTCAGGACCGAGACCGGAATGGGGGCGTTGTCTGTCATGGCGGCCTCCTATACCGGATCGGTTGGAGCCCGTCAGCGCCTTTCCAGCATGCGCCTTTCGGGCAGGCTTGCCGCGGCAAGCGCCGCCAGGACCAGCCCGCCGCCGATATACTGGTTGGCCGTGAGGCGCTCTCCAAGCGCCACCGCGGCGATCAGGGTCGTCACGACCGGTTCGAGATTGAAGAAGGGCGCCACCACCGATGCGGGGGCATTACGCAGCGACGACATCTGGGCGAAATAGGCCGCGACATAGACGGCACCCAAGCCCAGGACGGCCGCATAGCCGATCCAGTTTACGTCGCCGGCGCTGAATATTGCGAGCCATCCCCCGCCCCACCACAAGGCGATCGCCAGTGTCATCGGCCAGATGACGATGTGGACCAGGCTGCCGAATACGGCCGGCGGCAGATAGCGCGAGATCGAACGGCCGGAGAAGAACTGCAGCGTGGCGCCGGCCGCGGAACTCGCGGCAAGCGCGAGGCCGCCCCAGTGAATCGTGTCGAAACTGGCGCCGATCGCGATCGCCAGTCCGGCGAAGGCAACGCAGGCAATCAGTACACGGACAAGGCCCGGCGCATGACCCTCGACCATCGGCGCGGCAAGCAGGATGATCACCGGAAAGGTGAAGAAGATGATCACCGCAAGACCGACCGGAATATATTGGACGCTCCACAGATAGCTGACCGACACGATTGCGGTGGCGATCGATTGCAGTATGAAACTTGGCCAGGCGCCGCGCGGCAATCTGAAGCTCTGACCGCTGAAAATGACGATGGCGCCAAGCACGACGTCAATAACGGTTGTGCGCACCACGGTCGCTTCGACGCCCGGCACTCCGTTCTCGAAGCCGAGCTTTGCCAGATTGGGAATGAGGCCATAGATCGAGGCCGCGGCGAGCGCACAAGCGATCCCCACCCCCGTCCGCGTCTGCATGATGATATGCGTCCCGCGCTAGTTCTTGCGCTTCGCCGCCGTTTTCTTCTTCTTTTTGCGCGGCGGGCTCACGTCGACGCCCTGTGCCGAGGCCGGCGTGATCGTCGGCTTGCTCTTGGCTTCCGCAATCGCCATGGCCGAGAGACGCGCGAAGCTTTCGGGCGTCATCACATCGCAATAGGCGTTCTGCTGCTTGAGGTAAGCGCACAGCGCATCGCTTGTCTGCTGGTCGAGACTCCACACCATCGCCGAATAGCCAACGCTGCCCGGCATCTTGACGACGCCGGCCGCCCCATCGCGCACCCAGTCGCGCGCCGCGAGTACACGGCCGCGCAAGGCCATGTTGGCAAGCTGCGCGGTTTCGTAGCGGCCAAACGAGATTCCCCAGCCGGCGAGTTGCTCCGCATCCGCTATTTCGAGCGGCTTGCCCTTGCACACGGTGCCTGTGAGATCGGCCGGAACCAGCGTGCCGAGCGGCGAGTTTTCGATGCTTGCGATTTTCGGCGCATTGGGCGGCTCCGGCAGCGCGAACTGGTCGGTGAGCATCTTCTGGGCCTGATCGGCGCGGGCCTTGCCGTTTCTGGCGCCGAAGATGATCGCCACGAGGCGGCGCCCGTTGTCGCTCGCCGAAGCGATCAGATTGAAGCCCGAATTACAGACATAACCGGTCTTGATGCCATCGGCGTTTTTCATTTGCCGCAAGAGACTGTTGCGGTTGAGCAGATTGCGCTCGCCCAGCTTGACGGAAGGCTGCCCGAAATAATGCGCATGCTCGGGAAACTCCTTGTACAAGGCCTGGACAAGGAGGGCGAGATCGCGCGCCGTCGATACTTGCAAGGGATCGAACAGGCCGTTGGGGTTTACATAATAGGTGCCGGTCATGCCCAGGCGCTGGGCCGCGAGATTCATCTGCTGCGCGAAGCGTCTGATGTCGCCGCCGCCCGCTTCGGCGAGCACATAGGCCATGTCATTGGCGGAATAGACGAGCATGGTCTGAAGCGCGAGGTCGACCGAGATCGTGCTGCCGACCTTCATGCCGATCTTGCTGGGCGGCTGCTTGGCCGCCAGTTCCGACACCGGGATTTGCTGATCGAGCGTGAGCTGCCCGGATTTCAGCTTCCCGAAGATGACATAGGCGGTCATTAGCTTGGTGAGCGAGGCCGGGTACCATGGCTCGCCCGCGCGATCGGCAGCGAGAACATCGCCGGTCGCCGGATCGAAAACGAGGCTCGGGCCCGCCATTGCCCGGCCCGCCAGCAGAATCAGGCCCACGACCAAGACGAAGAGACGCAGAGACGATCCTGCCTTCAATTCAGAACTTCCCTCTTGCCGCTGCCTGCTGGGAGCGGGTTATACCCTTTGCCGGCCGAGATCAACGTTACGAATTCGATGAAAGTGCGGCGGCGAGCCCGGGCATTGAGAAATCGGCCTGATCGAGCGCTGCACTGACCCGTGCCCAAGCGTCATCATCCAGCTGTATCAAGGGCGGACGCGGCCGCGCAAATCCGGGCGCCTGGCCGTAATGCGCCACGCAGCGCTTGAGCGAGGCGATCATCGGCGCCTGTTCGAGCGCCTTGCGCACGGCATTGAGGCCGGTCTGGCGCGTGGGCGTGGCCGAATCACCCGCGTGCAGGAACGCCTGTAGGATCGCCGCCGGATTGACATTGGCGGCGGCCGATATGCACCCCGCCCCGCCATGTGCCAGGGTCTCGGTCAGGAATGTCTCGCTGCCGCAAAAAACGCGAAACCCTGGGAATTCGTCCAGCATCGCCCTGGTATTGGCAAAGTCGCCGCCCGAATCCTTGATGCCGACGACGGTCTTGGGGTAGCGCGCGATGAGCCGCGCAATCAGCGTGCGGGTGATCGCCACGCCTGACAGATGCGGGATATGATAGAGGCAAATCCTGAAGCGCTGATTGCCGACCCGCTCGATCACATCCGCATAATAGGCAAAGACGCCGTCTTCGCTCACCCCCTTGTAATAGAAGGGCGGCAGCATGAGCGCGGCCGCGGTGCCGGCCCTCGCCGCCGCCGACGAAAGCCGGACCGCATCGGGAATGGCGCAGGCGCCGGTGCCCGGCATCAATCGTTCTGGCGCAATGCCGGCATCGAGAAGCGCGGCGAGGAGATCGAGCTTCTCCTCGACGCTTAAGGAATTCGCTTCCGAATTGGTGCCGAACACCGCAAGCCCCACACCCTGCCCGATCAGCCAATGGCAGAAACGCACGAAGAGCGTGCGGTCCGGCGCCAGCCTTGGGGTGAAGGGTGTCAGGACCGGGGCAAAGACACCGGAAAGCGGATCGGTATGCGGCATTCTTGCTTCAGAGGATGCCAGTCAGCATGGCGGCGCCGGCGAGCGACATCACCGCACCGCCCGCCTGCATGGTCCGCTTCGACGTCGCCTTTGCGAGAACCCCGATGCCAAGGCCAAGCCCGATGCCGATGAGATGCAGGATCGCGGTCGCGAGCATGAAACCGACGCCATAGGCGAGCCCCGAAGCATCGACAGGCATTTCGGTGCCATGCGCATGGCCGTGAAACAGTGCGAAAAAGCCGACGAGCGCCATGGCACCGGCAATCGGCAGGTTCCACTGCATCGCAACCGCAAGCCCGAGCACGATGACCGATGCCGCAATGCCCATCTCGACAAAGGGCATGTCGACGCCGGCAACACCCAGGGCACCGCCGACCGCCATCATGCCAACGAAGCTCAGGGGCACCAGCCACAGCGCGCGACCGCCAAGATTGGCGGCAAAGAGGCCCACCGCCACCATGGCGAGGATGTGATCGAGGCCACTGAAGGGATGTCCGAAACCATGGGTGAAGCCCATCGTGGCTCCAACGCCGGTATGGGCTTCGGCTGCCGCAGCCGTGATGAAGAGTGTAAGTGCCGCCAGTGCCAGACGTCGTGTCATGCTGCCGCTCCTTTTGCTCTTGCAGCGCCCGCTTCGGGCGCTTCCATGACGCGAGGCACTATACCCGGCGCCCGCGCGGCTGCCAGATCAAATGCGGCATTGCAATGTCGCTTCCGGAAGCTCACGCTCGGTCAGGCGGCCGATGCCGCTTCGGCGAAGAGCCAGTCGCGGAACGCCTTGACCTTCGGACGCTCAAGCGCGCGCGGCAGATAGGCGACATAATAGGCAAGATCGGCCGGAAGACTGATGTCGAAAGGCTTGATCAGGCGTCCGGCCCGCAGATCGTCGGCGACAAGCGCGCTGCGCCCCAGCACGACGCCGTCGCCCTGTACCGCCGCCTGCACTGCATGAAAGGATGAATAGAAACGCGGGCCGCGGCGCGAATCGATGCCCGACACTCCCGCAACGCGCAGCCACATCGGCCAGTCGATCTGGAATTCGTCGTGGATCAGCACATGATGCCTGAGATCCGCCGGCGTCTTGAGCGGGTGCGGTCCTTCGTGCAGTTTCGGGCTTGAGACCGGAAACACATCTTCGCGCATCAGCAGCTCGCTGGCGACGCCCGGATATTGCCCGCGGCCATAACGGATCGCGATATCGATGCCGTCGGTCACGAAATCGGCAAGCTTTTCGGAGGTCGAAAGCCTGACATCGATGTCCTCATGCGCCTCGCGAAATCGGAAGAGCCGCGGGATCAGCCATTTGGCGGCGAAGGAATCGAGCGTGCTGACATTGACGGCACCGCTTGACTGATCCGCGACCGCCGCCGTTGCCGAGGCGAGCCGCTCAAGCGCCTCGCGCACCGCCCCCGCATAGGCCTGCCCGGTGGCGGTGAGCTGCACCGCCCTGACCGCGCGGGTGAAGAGCGGCGTCCGCAGATGATCCTCGAGATGGCGGACGGCGCGGCTGACCGCCCCATGGGTAACATGCAGTTCATCGGCCGCCTTAGAGAAGCTCAAATGACGGGCGGCAGCCTCGAAGCTCGGGAGTGTCGACAGGGGTGGCAGGCGGCGGGACATGGGGGCCTCCATGTGTGAGCAGTTTTCACATATAGCCAGCCCATTACTCGTTTGTCACGCGGGCTGTTTGGCTACAAATAAACACCATGTACACGCCGGAAATGCTTGAAACCACCCCGGCGGATTGATGGAGAGAAAGATGACCAGCATTCACACTTCGGGACATGTTCTGGGCCTGATCGCCGCGCCGCTGCATTTCGTCCATGGTGTCGCCCGCCGCTTCCGCCATCGCCGCGAGATGAACCGCCTGCTCGGCATGCCGGATTACATCCTCAAGGATGTCGGCGTGCAGCGCCATGAGATCCAGCGGGAGGCGGTGAGGCCGTTATGGTAGGATGCTGGCGAGGCCGCCCGGACCGGACCGGGCGGCTTCGCATCTGATCTGACCGCCATTCTCAAGCAGGCGTTGAAGCAGTGCCAAGTTCTTCGCAATTGTTGCGAAGGCCGGTGAAATCTACGGTGACTGCCGCAAGCGGGAAATCGCTCCACCCGCGCCCGTGATTTCAGCCGGACCAGATGCCTTCCCCAAGAGACCTCGTGCTTGCCAATCTGGGCCTCTTGCTCATGGTCCTCTCCTGGGGCGCCTTCTTCCCCATCCTCGAGCGTATCCTGCAGAGCTGGGACGTCTTCTCAGCGACCCTGGCGCGCCAGATCTGCGGCGCCGCAGTCCTGATGACCGGCGTGATGATGGTGCGCCGGCGCGAGCCCTTGCCCGTCGCCGTGCCGTGGCGGCGCGTCTTCATCCTGGGCGGGATCGGCGTCACGCTCGGTTCACTGATGACGAGCTTCGGCGTTCTTCTCTCAAGCGGACTGTCTTCGGCGATCGTCTCGACGACGAGCCCCGTCGGTT
>JAEUMG010000089.1 GCA_016793355.1 Hyphomicrobiales bacterium | reverse complement strand
GCTTGGCTCTGGGGCGCTTGAGGCTGAGCGCGAGAAGGGCGTCGTGCCGGTGGGCCTTCTCTCATGGGCGCGCAAATATGTCGACGGAACAGCCTTGGGCCCTGAGGTTAAGGCGGCAAGCGATATTCTGGCCGTGGGCGACGTCGTCTATGTCGCGCCATCGAAAGACAAGGGCCAGTGGCACCTGGTGCAACTGCCCGACGTCGAAGGCGCCCTCATTGCCATGGATCCGCACACCGGACGCGTGCTCGCGCTGGTTGGCGGTTTCTCCTACGGCAAGAGCCAGTTCAACCGCGCCGTACAGGCGCTCCGGCAACCTGGCTCCTCATTCAAGCCTTTTGTCTACGCAGCGGCTCTGGACAATGGCTACACGCCATCAAGCGTTGTGCTCGACGCCCCGATTGAGTTCAAGATGCCGAACGGTGAAACATGGAAGCCGAAGAATTACCAGGGCAAGTATTTTGGACCGTCGACGCTTCGCCGTGGCATCGAACTGTCCAGAAACGTCATGACGGTTCGGCTGGCGCATGACCTCGGCATGAGCAAGATCGCCGATCTCGCTCGCCGGCTGGGTATCTATGACAGTTTGCCGAACCAGCTCGCCATGGCGCTCGGCGCCGGGGAGACGACGCTTCTCAAAATGACCACCGCCTACAGCATGCTCGACAATGGCGGGAAGAAAATCGAAGCGACACTGATCGACCGCGTCCAGGACCGGTACGGCAAGACTATATTCCGGCATGACACCCGTGACTGTTCGGCCTGCATGGCCGAAAGCTGGCAGGATCAGGCCGAACCGGAATTGTTCGACAACCGGCCGGAGGTCATGAACCCCTATACCGCGTATCAGATCACATCGATGCTCGAGGGCGTTGTTGAGCGCGGGACCGGCAAGAAGCTTCTGGCGGTCGGCAAGCCTGTCGCTGGCAAAACCGGCACGTCGAATGAGGAGCGGGACGCCTGGTTCGTGGGTTTCACGCCCGACCTGACGGTTGGGGTTTATGTCGGTTATGACAATCCCAAACCGATGGGGAAGGGGCGGACCGGCGGCGAACTTGCGGCACCGATCGTGGCGGACTTCATGCAATTGGCGCTCCGCGACAAGCCGGCCACGCCTTTCCGCGTGCCGAAGGGCATCGAACTCATGCCGATAAATGTCAAAACGGGTCAGCGCGATCTGTTCGGCGAGGCCGGCGTGATCCTTGAAGCCTTCAAGCCCGGCGACGACGTGCCCGAATCGACAAAAGTCATCGGCGAGGGCGTGGCTGCAAGCGCATCGATCGCGCCGCGCAAGGATGCCGGCAGCGAAGCGGTGATCGAAGGCGGATTGACGACCGGCACTGGTGGTCTTTATTGACGCCATTCCCACGAGACAGGGTTTTGGACAGGACATGCGCGCCGAGATTTCCGACGTCGTCGACACTATGAAGCAGTCAATCGGACTGCTGAGGAGGCATCTTTGACTGGGATGCCGCGCAAAGGAAGCTGGCGGAGCTGAACGCCCGCGCTGAAGACCCGTCGCTATGGAATGATCCTCAGAAGGCGCAGGACGTCATGCGCCGCCGCCAGGACCTGGACAATCGCATCAATCTGGTCCTCAGGCTGGAACGCTCCATTGCCGACAATGTCGACATGATCGAACTTGGCGAGGCCGAAGGCGACAGCGCGATTGTCGCCGAAGCCGAAGCTGCGCTCGTCGCGCTAAAGAGCGAAGTGGCCGAACACGAGCTGGAAACGCTGTTGTCCGGGGAGGCGGACGCCAACGACACCTTTCTGCAGATCAATGCCGGCGCGGGCGGCACCGAGAGCCAGGATTGGGCGCGCATGCTCATGCGCATGTATATCCGCTGGGCCGAACGGCACGGCTATTCCGTCGAGGTGCTGGACGAGCATGCCGGTGAGGAGGCCGGCATCAAATCCGCGACCATGCAGATCAAGGGGCGCAATGCCTATGGCTGGCTCAAGACCGAATCGGGAGTGCACAGGCTTGTCCGCATCTCCCCCTTCGATTCCAATGCGCGCCGCCACACCTCCTTTGCCTCTGTCTGGGTTTACCCGGTGGTCGACGATGAAATCGACATTCAGGTTAGCGAAAGCGATTGCAAGATCGACACATATCGCGCCTCGGGCGCCGGCGGCCAGCACATCAACACAACCGATTCGGCAGTTCGCATCACACACATCCCGACGGGGATAGTCGTCGCCTGCCAGAGCGAGCGCTCGCAGCACAAGAACCGTTCAACGGCCTGGAAAATGCTGAAAGCCAGGCTCTACGAACTTGAACTGCAGAAACAGCAGGAGAAGGTCGACGCGGCAAATGCAAAGAAGACCGACATCGGCTGGGGTCATCAGATACGCTCTTATGTCCTTCAGCCTTACCAGCTCGTGAAAGATTTACGAACCGGAACGACGAGCACCACACCGGCCAATGTATTGGATGGCGATCTCGACGAATTCATCCAGGCTTCCCTAGCGCAGCGTGTGCATGGCGGTGGCCCCGACACGATTGAAGACATCGACTGACGCATTGTCTAGCCGCTACGTGCTGGACGGAACGGTCCCGCTCGGCCATTCTAGGCATTCTGAACTGCGGTTACTGGACGTCGCCGATGCTTAATCTTGATTCCCGCTATTATGTCGATCCCTCGATCTACCAGCGCGAGCGCACGGAGCTCTTCCCGAAGACCTGGCAGTTGCTGGGGCCCGCCTCGGATCTGAGCCAGCGCGGCGCATATTCGGCGATCGAGATCGCAGGGCACAAGGTCTTTGCCGTGCGGGGCAAGGACGGCAGGCTCAGAGCGTTTCGCAACCTGTGCCGCCACCGCGGCGCGCGACTCCTGCCTGAGGGGACAGGTCGGTGTCCGACCATCCGCTGCCCCTACCATCAATGGGTCTGGGCCGATGACGGACGCCTGATGAACGTCCCGTGGTTCGGCGAAGATGCGGATTTCCGCCTTGAGGACTGGCGTCTGGAGGAAATCCGCCTTGCCGAATGGCGGGGCCTTGTCTTCGTGGCCATCGAACCGGCCACCACGCTTGAAGACCAGCTTGGCGACGTGATCGCCGAATTGCGAGACGAACCGATCGAAACCTACAAGGCGGTTCAGGTCGAACGCATGACCTTCGACGCCAACTGGAAGATCTATACCGACAACTTCGTCGAGGGTTACCACATCCCCGGCATTCATCCGAATTTCTTCGCGGCGATCGATTTCGAGCAGTTCAAGACGACTGCGCATGATGGCATGGTCCGGATGACGGCGCCGCCGCGCGAAGGACTCTTCTATAGGGGCAAGTGGTTGTGGATGTGGCCCAACTGGACCTTGTCGCTGTTCGACGGTGGTATGAACACCTCGCGAATCAATCCGCTCGATGAGAGCCGCACCGAACTCATCTATCATTTCTATTTTGCCGATACGTCCGAGCAATTCGCGGCGGCGCGCGCCGACACAATTGCCCGGAATCTTGCCGTCGTGCGTGAGGATTTCGAGGTTTGCCTTGAAACCCACCGGAACTACGCCTCGGGAGACTACAGCCCGGGGCCTTTGTCGCCGCGCCATGAAAAGGGGGTCGTGTATTTCCAGAGCATGGTCAGCAGCATAATCGGGCCGCTGGCCGCGCCGTGAGCGCATTCCCTGCTGCGACCCTGACTAGAATCCGGCCCCCCGCTTGAAAGCCCCGGTCACATTACAGTTGGGCTGTTAGAGCATCTGTGCCATGCTTTGGCCGCGATTGGCTTCCTATTGCTCGTCCTTTCTGGGACGGTTGGCCTTACCTATGGTATTGGAACGGCTAGCTCGGGTTGATTCTTGCGCCCTCGGCCTGCCGATTTGTGGCCCCCACCGCCACTCTATGAGGAATGGGATTGCGCCGGCGATTGACAAAAATAGCGGTAGTTTCGCTGCTTTCGCTTGTGATGGTGGTCGCGGTCGTCCTCGGCGCCTTTTTCTGGCGCCTGTCTGACGGACCGGTCTCGATCAGCTTTCTAAATGACCGGATACGTAGCCAGATCAACAAGAGCCTCGATGGGCTCGAGGTGCGGCTCGCCGATGCCGTCATAGAACGCGACCACAAGACCGGGATGCCCCACGTTCGGCTTCGCAATGTGGAAGTTGTTGATGCGTCCGGCGCCGTCATCGCGCGGGCACCGCGCGCCGCAATCGGGCTCGACAGCTCGGCGCTTCTGACGGCCAGCATCGTTCCGCGCCGCCTGGAATTGATCGGGCCGAGAATACTGCTCAAGCGCTCGGCGGCCGGTGGTTTTGAGCTTGGTTTCGGCGAAACTCCGGTGCACGGCGCCGGACCTGCGGACACACAGCAGGCAGAGGCCAGCTCCGGAAAGTCGGACCAGATGCAGGGGCCCGAGGACATCGTCCCGCAGACCTCCGCCTCAACCATCATAGATCTGCTTGCTGAGGAACTGTCCGGGACCGGGGAGCGATCCTCTGCATTGGCCAGCCTCGAATCCGTTCAGGTCACGGATGCCGATATTCAGCTCTATGACGAGGTGAACCTGGTCAACTGGCACGCACCAAGAGCCAATCTGTCCTTCCAGCGCATGCCCTTCGGATTCGCACTTCTCTCGGACGTCGCCATCGCCAGCGGCAGTGGCGATCCGTGGCGCGCCGAGATATCCGCATCATACCAGGCGAAGCCGAAGACCTATACGGTGAGCGCCCGGATATTCGATCTCGTGCCCGCCAATATCGCCGACCAGATCTTCGCCCTCTCAAAATTCGCTCAGGTCCAATTGCCGCTTTCCGGTCACGCCGAAATCGAGCTTCAGTCCGACGGTACGATAGTCAATGCCTCGGCCGAGTTTTCGGCGGCGGCCGGCCGGGTCGGTTTGCCTGGCTATATTTCGGAACCGATCCTGATCGACGAGGGCTCCGTGCGATTGGACTTCGATCCGGCCACGGGCGGTATCGTTGTCAACAATTCGTCGGTGCTTATCGGCGGATCAAGAGCCGACCTCACCGGACGTATCGATCCGGATCGATCGCCAGATGGCAGGCTCCAGGCCTTGAAGATCGCGCTCAAAGCCCGCAATGTCAGCATTGATCCCGATGGAACCCTCAAGCAGGTAATCCCGATCGATCGCATCGATTTCGATGGGCTGGCCTCCGTCGGCGAGGCCAGACTCGATGTCAATGACCTCATCATCATCGCCGGGCCTGCTGGGGTAAGATTGCGCGGAACCTTCACCGGCGGCGAACGCTCCGTCGGTATCCGCCTCGCGGGCCGCGCCCAGCAAGTCCCCTCGGAGGTGCTCAAGCGACTTTGGCCGCCGATGATTACACCGAAAACTCGCAAGTGGGTCACCGAGAATGTGGAGTCTGGCCGGGTCGCGGAAGCCGAGTTCACGGTTGATCTTGCTCCCGATGAACTGGCCGCTTCGGTCGCAAGGGGACTGATGCGTAACGAGGCCATCAGTCTGAGATTTACGCTGAGCGATATTGTGACCCGCTATTTCAAGGATTTGCCGCAGATCCGAAGCGCGAAGGGATCCGGACTGGCGCAGGGTGATCGCTTCGACATGAAACTCGAAGGCGCTTCGATCTCATGGGGCAATGGGCAGAAGCTCGATCTTGCCTCGGCGAGCATGGTTGCCAGCGAGTTGTTGGCACCGATGACCACGACTCAATATCTCGTGCGCGCCACCGGCCGCGCGGCGACCGTTATGGACTACATGGACTTTCCGGCGCTCAATCTTCTGGCCAAGACGGAGTTGGAAAAGAACAGGCTTGATGGGGAAGCTGCCGTCGATCTCGACCTGACGGTCAAAATTCCCAAGGACGGAGCCAAGAAGGAGGAAGTATTCGTCGCCGCGACTGCCAAGCTCACCGACGCGAGCTTCAAGAACGCCCTGAACGGTCTCGATCTCGAGAAGGGAGTGATCGCGATCAACGTCGCCGGGGAGAAACTGACCGCGAAGGGCACTGCTCGTCTGGCCGCAATCCCGGTCGAACTGGAAGTCATTCGCCATTTGACGGAGAACGGACAGTCCAGCGCGACGCTGGAGGCGAGCCTTACCAATGAACAGCGCGGCAAATTCGCCGGTGCCATAAACGATTTTGTCGACGGGCCGGTCGCCGTGAAGGTAACGTTGCCCGACATATCGGGCAGCGCTTCGAAGCTGGCGGTCAGTGCCGATCTGTCCAAGGCTGCCCTGAAGCTCGACGCAATCGGCTGGTCGCGTCCGGCAAAGGCAAAGACGAATGCTTCCTTTGTCTATGAGAAGAACGACAAGGGTGGCTCGATCCGGGGTTTTGAGCTCAAGGCGTCGGATATATCCGTAACCGGCGAGTTCGATTTCAACCGCAAGGGTGCCCTGACCGAGGCCCGTTTTCCCGTGGTTGTGCTTTCCGATGAAAATCGCTTCGGTGTAACGATAAGCCAGACAGACGACGCCCACGCCATAGTGCTGAGCGGCCGAAGCTTCGACGCGCGGCCCCTCCTGCGGTCGATCTTCGGGGGCAAGGCGGGGGTCGATGATACCGGACCGAAGCAGTCTTACGCGATCAAGATCGATTTGAGCCGGGTCTATGCCCAGCGCGGCGAAGTCCTGACCGACGTGACGGGACAGATCGTCGCGCGCAATGGTGTCGTCCAGGAAGCGAATGTGCAGGGAACATTCATCAGCGGCAATCCGGTTGTCTTCAAGATCACGCCTGACGGTGACACCCGGGAGTTGCGGGTCGCAGGCCGTGATGCCGGGGCCGCGCTCCGGGCCGCCAATCT
>JAEUMG010000073.1 GCA_016793355.1 Hyphomicrobiales bacterium | reverse complement strand
TGCCGAAGAGCCTGTGCCAGTCGGCCAGGGCTTTCGCCTTGTTGACGCGGGCGCCGTCCTGCATGGGGAAGGTCACCAGCGAGATCTCCCAAAGATCGATGCGCTCGAGGCACCGCAGTCCGGTCACGCGGTCGCGCCTGTCGGCAATCGCCTTGAAGCCGATCGACAATCCGTCGAGACCGCGGCCCTCGATGAGCGCCGCCGCTTCGCGGCCGCGCTGCACGCCCATGTTGAGACGCCCGCGCACCGCGAGGCCTTTCGCCGTCTCGGTAAGATCGATCCAGGCACCGATCGGCTCGGCGGGATCGTGCTGGAACAGCATGCGGACATTGTCGGTGCCGCGGCGCTTCAGGCTCTCGGTGAACGCGCCGGGCATGATGATGTCGCCGGTCGCATCGGCGCGGTTGAACAGCGCGGCATAGCCGACAAACACGCCCTTATCGTTCAACACGGCAAGCGGGCGCGTGCCCTTCGGTCCCAGCCGGGCATGATGCATCGTCAGTTCTCCACTTGCTTTCTTCCCTTCTCCCCTCGTGGGAGAAGGCGGACGCCGCGCAGCGGCGGACGGATGAGGGGGCGTTTCAAGCGACGGGCATCTGGAAGTTTGAGGCGCCCCCTCACCCGGCGCTGCGCGCCGCCCTCTCCCACGAGGGGAGAGGGGCTTGATCCTTCAGTTACTCATCACCCCATACCCGACGGCCTGGCGCTTCTCGTCGAGGGTCAGGAACTCGGCCGCGCCGACGCGCGCCCACAGCGCCTCGCGTTCGGGGGAGAGCGCTTCGACCTGGTCGAAGTCGAAGCCAAGCCGCACAGCGCCCTCGAAGCCCGGCGCGAGCCAGTTGCCCATCGCTTCGGCGACACGCAGGGCCAGCGGGATCACCGTCATGCGCCAGAAGCTGCGGTTGGCCTCGGCGTAATTGGCGAAGGTATTGTCGCCGGGGATTCCGAGCAGCATCGGCGGCACGCCGAAGGCCAGCGCGATATCGCGCGCCGCGGCATTCTTCGCCTCGATGAAATCCATCTCGCGGGGCGACAGGCTCATCTCCTTCCAGTCGAACCTGCCTTCGAGCACCAGGGGCCGCCCTGCATGGCGCGCGCCCATGTGGCTTTCGTCGATTTCCTTCTTTAGGCGCTCGAACTGTTCGGGGCTGAGGCTGTCGGCGCCGTCGACGCCCTTGAACATCAACGCGCCGGACGGCCTGGCGCCATTGTCGAGCATCGCCTTGTTCCAGGTTCCGGCCGCATTATGCGTATCGATCGCCTTCTGCGCCGCTTCGAAGGGCGAGAGCCCGTAGTGATCGTCGAGCGGGTTGAAGAGTTTGAGATGCAGGATCGGCGGCACCCTGCCCTCCTGGCGGAAGCGCAGAGATGCTCCGTTGACGGAATATTCATAAGCCTCCGGCCAGCCCTGCGACGACGGCACCGCGCGCATGCGGTCGGGGCGCAAGACGTGGAGTTCGCGCAACTCGCCGTCGATCGTCACGGCTTCGAGATAGCCGTTGCCGGCGGTCTCGAGAAAACCGAACAGGCTTTCCATCAGGTCGCGGCCCGACTGCGCCGGATTGGGCCGGCGCAGCAGGCGCAATAAGGGATGATCGTCGCGCTCGGCCTCGCCCTCATAGAGAAGCCAGGGCAAGGATGCCGCGGCCTCGGCGATCATGCGCACGCAGCGATAGCCGACCGCATTGCCGGCGAAGCCTTCGCGCGTCAGCAAAGCATGATTGCGCGGCGTCCAGACCGGCCGGCCCGCGATATGGAGCGCGACCAGCGCCCCGGCGGCCGAGCGCTTTTGTTCCGGCGGCCGCAGCAGCCGGCGAAGCGAATTGAGCATGAAGTGTCTCCATCATCGCCCCTCCCCCTTGTGGGGTTGGGTTCTCATTCTCTCCATGGCCGGCCTCCGAGCCGGCCATCCAGACTGGATGGGCGGGTCAAGCCAGCCCATGGAGAGTGTAGTTGTACGTACACTGACGACTTTCCCTCTCCCCTTGTGGCGGAGGGCGACGAGGGCCGATTTCGTTTTCCCTCCCCGGCTTCGGGGAGGGTGGCGCGCAGCGCCGGGTGGGGCCGTTTGCCAGGGTCCGATTTCCCCCACCCGTCGCGCAAGCGCGACACCCTCCCCCGCGATGCGTGGGAGGGAATGCTATTGAGGAAGTATCAAATCACCCGCACCCTCGGCTCGGCCTGTTTCGGGCGCAGCATCAGGTCGCTCACCGCCCAGACCAGCGCGTCCAGCCGGTCGGGGCTCTGGCCGGCGGCGCCGGTCCAGCCGCATAATTCATCCTCCAGTTCCGGAAAGGCGCCGACATGCGCGACGCGGCCCTGCTCGTACAGGGCCGCGACCGGCTCGGCGCGCGCCGTCTTGCCGCGCGCGGCATAGACGCTGCGAACCGCAATCCCCGGATCGACCTCGCGCAATACCGCCTCGACCATGGCGCCGCCCTGGTTCACTTCGGCGACGACACGGCACGCCTCGCGCCGGCGATAAAGCGCGGCAACCCGCGCCGCCCATTGCGCCGGCGACCGGCGCGCCACGCTCTTGTCCTCGAGCACATAGCAGCGCCCGTCGCGGCCGAGCCCCGCGGCAATGATGCCGCAGCGGCTGCCGCGCCCCTGGCCGGCCGGCGGATCGACCGCCACGACGATGCGGCGCAGTTCGGGCACGCTCCTCACCCGCGCCGCCTCGATCCAGTCGCGCTTGAACAGGGCATCCGGATCGTCGGCGATGATTTCGCCATCCAACTCCTGACGCCCGAGCCGCGTGCCGCCATAGCGCCGAACGACATCGCGCAGAAAGCTCGGCGCCAGGTTTTTCGCATTGGCGAAGGTCGCGGCGCGCGTCACGCCAACCGCAGGATCGGCAAGCATGCGCTTGATCAGCGGGATCGGCCGCGGCGTCGTCGAGATCAGGGTCAAGGGCCTCTCGCTCAGGCGCATCGAGAATTTCAGCATGTCGAAGACAGCCTCGGCATGTTTCCACTTCGCCAGTTCGTCGCACCAGGCGAGATCGAATTGCGGGCCTCTCAGCGAGTCCGGCTCCTCGGCGGAAAAAATCTGCGCCACCGCGCCATTGGGCCAGGTGAGCAATCGCTTCGAAGGTTCGTAGTGCGGTCGCCATTCCGGCTCGTTGTATTCATAGACGCTCATCAGTCCCGACTTGCCTTCGACCATCACATGCCGCGCCTCGGCGAGGGTGGGTGCCACCAGTGCGATGCGTCCGGCGGGCTTCAGGCCCTGATCGAAATTGCCCTTGACCCGCGCCTTCACCCATTCGGCCCCGGTCCGCGTCTTGCCGGCACCGCGACCGCCCAGCACCAGCCAGACTTCCCAATTGCCCGGAGCCGGCGGCGTTTGATCCTTCCTGCCCCATTGCGGCCAGTCGTCGATGAGGTCTTCGAGGATTTCGCCATCAAGCCGTTTCACGATCCGTCTGATCGCCCGGCTTTCCGTGCAGGACTTCAAGGCGTCGAACAATTTCCTCGCGCCGGGCGTCATCCAGCTGCCGGCGCTGATTGCGGCGGCGCAAGCGTCCGGCGCGTTCCTTGGCTTCGAGTTCAAGGACTTTCTCCAGGGTTCTGACCAGCATGTTGATCGAGCGGATCTCGCGCTCATTGTCGCTCGCCGTGACATCGGCGCCGAGGCGGCCGAGGGTCGTTTCGAGTTCGGCGAGCCGTTCCTGTACCAGCGACTTCAGTCGCCTGATGGTCGCCGCCGGGCTGGCGGGGGCCTTTTTCGCTGTCTTGCGGGGTGATGCGAGTTCAGCCGGATGCGGCGCGCTCTCCTCCGTGACCGGGATCACGGGCAAGGGCGCGGGCACCGGCCCTTCCGAGCCGTTGTCCATCCAATTTCTTTCCCATGTGTGGAAGCGTGACCGGATTCGTACAAATAGCTGCGCAGTTAGTCAAGGATTATTTTGTGATTTTCTTGTTTTTTTCCTATGTGATTGAATTCATTGGTACAATAAGCGAACAAACACCGCCGGCACGGGAGTTGATCCGTGTACAAACGATTCCGGAAAAGAGGTGTTTTTCCCTGTCCCCGAATTTTGCCCGTCTGGAAACGCCGTCACCCCAGCGAATGCTGGGGTCCCCTGAATCATCTCCCCAAGCGGCACAGCGTCAGGGGATGCCAGCTTGCGCTGGCATGACGATTCAGGCGTCCCGCTTCTTCGCCTTGGGCAAGGGCTTAATGCGATTCTCCAGCTCCGGCTCGGGCACGTCGCATTCGGAGATCGTCCGTCCGCGCATCGAGATTCCGGCGGCGAAAACCGTATCCTGCGTTCCCGAGACGAGCGGATGCCACCAGGGCAGGCTCTTTCCCTCATCGATCAGGCGATAGGCGCAAGTTCGCGGCAGCCAGCCGAGCGTGCCGACATTCTCCGCATCGAGCTTGACACAATCGGGCACGCGGCTGCCGCGATTTTCATAATCGCTGCAGCGGCAGGTCTCGCCGTCGAAGAGATGACAGGCGACGTCGGTGAAGTAATAACGCCCGGTGTCCTCTTCCTCGAGCTTGACGAGACAGCAGCGGCCGCAGCCGTCGCAAAGCGATTCCCATTCCTCGGCGCTCATCTCGAGCAGCGATTTGGTTTTCCAGAACGGTCTTACGCGCGGCATTTGTGGCTTCGCTACCACGCTCCAACGGGCAATCGCAATCCGGCACGGCGCATTAGCCGATTGTTAACCATAGCATCCGCTAAATGTCCGCAATGAGCCGCGGGAAAACGTTGCGGCGGAGGAATTGGCCCATGTGCACCCTGTTGAGGTTTCCGATCGAGCAATGCCGCCCGGTCAGCGTCGTGCAAGGAAAACTGCCCGGCGAAGTGGTGATTTTCCCGGGCGTGAGGATCGAGCGCGACGTCACGCCGGCAACGACGATCGTGGTTCGCGACGGCGAAGCCGGCCGCCGCGAAGGCTAGCCCTCAACCGCTTCGTCGTCGGAGTCGAAATCGGGCTCGTCCTCGTCGGGGGGCGCGGCCTCGGGTTCGGTCTGCGGTGCCACGACCGGCTCGGGCCTCGGTGCCACAACGCATTTCGACTGCGCGAGATCGGCCCTGAGCCGCTCGCTTACCACCGGGTCGGCGTCGGCCATCCACAGGACGGCGAAACCGCGGCGTTCCTTGACCTCGATCGACCAGCCGTCGCCGATCTCCGGCTGTGCATGATCGGTCAGCACGTCCCAGAAATTTCCGCCGCGCTTCACTTCCAGCGTCACGTCGTCGACGCCCGCCTGCTTGTCGTTGACGGAGAAGAGACGCGCGCCTGATATTCCGTAGACGGATAATGTCCATGGACGCGATGGAAAGGTCGCGTTGACGGTGAGATCGCCGTCGCGCAGATTATAGGGGCAGACCGCGTAGATGGAGCCCCCGGCCGGCAATCCGGTCAGGGCGCGCGCTTCGGCGGGGTTGAGCACGCTCAGCGTATTCATGCCGGACTTGGCGACCGCCCGGTCGAACTTTGCGTCCATCGCGCGAGTCGGCGTGAAGAGCACGTAGGACAAATGCACGATCACGGCGACCACAAGCGCCACGCTGGTCCAGAAGACCGGAAATTTGAACTTCAGTCGCATGAGACCCTCGCGACCGCGGGCGGCTCGACATCTCCGGCCATCGCCGGATCTTCGCGGCGCAGGGTCATCACCAGGCTGAAGTCATCGCGCTTGCCGGGCGAGATCCAGTTGCCGGAAACCGGCCTCCGCGAGATATTGAGACGGAACCGGCCGTCCGCTTCGGCGATGATGGCTTCAGAGCTGATCGCGTCCGGCCTGGCGCGGGGATCCGTGTCGGCGCCTTCTCCGTCATTGTCGACGATGGCGATCTGCCACCAGCGCACCTGCGGGGTCTTTCCCGAGACGAGATAGCGGCAATCGGCGTCGAAGGCCGAGCCGTTGGAATCGGTCGTCGCCTCCAGCAACTGGTCCTCGCCCTGCGCCGGCAGGAGCCAGCCGAGCGCGGCGTAGCTGGCGCGCAGATAGGGATCGATATTCGCATCGGCATTGTTGGCGATGTCCTGCCAGATGCCGTCGCGCACCTCGACCGAGGAGGCGGCGCGCTCGGAGATGGCCATCGTCGCCGACATGAAGCCGATGATCGCCCCGGCAATGATGAGGACGATGGATTTCATGTCGGCTCCATCTCTCCATGGCCGCCCTTGAGGCGGCCATCCAGGCCGGATGGGCGGGTCAAGCCCGCCCATGGAGAATTGATTATCCGTGAGCGGATCAGTTTCACCCTAGCGGTCATACCGGCTCTTGAGCCGCTTCATCGTCGCGCCCGGGCTGTTCTTGGCCTGGCTCGAGTCGTCTGCCTTCTTCTTTTTCTTCTTCTTCGGCTTGTCTTCGTCGTCGCCCCAGCCGAACATGTCCTTGAGCACGCCGATGACCGGGTCGCGGGTGCGCTTCGGCCGGATGATCGCCGCCTCCTCTTCGCTCGGATCGACGGCGACGCGCGCGACTTTCGGCTTGGGCTTCTTGGCCGCCAGCGCATCGGCGGCCTGCCCCTGCGTCTGAGCCCCGGGCTTAGACGGCTCGGCCGAGGCAACGGCCGTGCGCGAGACCGCGCGCCAGCTCGGCGGTTCGCGGTTGGGCTCGGTCGGCGGCGGCGCCGGAGCCGGATGCTGGGCCAACCAGATCGCGTATTCCTGGGTCAGGGGTACGCCGGCGAGACCGACCGCAGGCTTCGATTCCTCCGCGACATCCATGACCCGCTTCCAGGTCATCGCCGGAAGAACGCCGCCGGTCAGCTTCTTCATCGAGGTGAAGTCGTCATTGCCGAACCACACGCCCGTCACGTAGTGGCCGGTGAAGCCGATATACCAGGCGTCGCGATAGGCCTGGTTGGTGCCGGTCTTGCCGGCCTGCGGCGCGTAGCCCAGGAAGGCCCGGCGGCCGGTGCCTTTGGTCACCACCGCATTGAGCATCTCGTTCAGTTCGGCGACCTTCTCTTCCGGGAAGGCACGCTCGCGCGGTTTCGCCACCTTCCAGCGATCATAGAGGACCTCGCCATTGGGCCGCTTGATCTCGAGCACCGCATAGGGTTCGGCCACCAGCCCGCCGGCGGCAAAGGTCGCATAACCAGAGGTGAGATCGATGAGCGGCAGCGCGCTTGCGCCAAGCACGGTCGGCGCCCAGTTTTCGAGCTCGGTCTGAATGCCGGCGGCATGGGCGGTCTCGAGAATCGCCTTGCGGCCGATCTCGATCATGATCTTGACGGGAATGCTGTTGTAGGATTGCGCCAGCGCGTTGGTGAGCGATGTCCGGCCGGCATATTTGCCGGTATAGTTCTTGGGCGACCATCCGCCGATCGACACCGGCCCGTCGACCACCGAGGTGGTCGGGGTGAAGCCGTTCATCAGCGCCGCCATGTAGACGAAGGCCTTGAACGACGATCCCGGCTGGCGATAGGCGTCGGTGGCGCGGTTGAACTTGCTTTCCTCGTAGTTACGCCCGCCGACCATCGCCTTCACCGCGCCGTCGGGCTCCATGGTGACGATGGCTGCCTGTGTCGCGTTGAAGGCCGGCGCTTCGATGTCGATCATTTCGTTGACGATCGATTGCGCGGCGCGATTGATGCGGCGGTCGATCGTGGTCTTGACCTCGATCACATAGTCGCCGGTGATGTTGTATTCCTCGAGGGTGGCCAGCGTCTCGCGATAGGCATAGTCGAGGAACCAGTCGGGGCTGTCGAAAATATCCTTGCGGGCAATGCGGGCCGGCTCGCGCCTGGCTTTGAGATACTCGCCCTGGGTGATGAAGCGGGCATCGAGCATGCGGTAGAGAACGGTGTTGGCGCGCGCCTGCGCGGCCTCCCAGTTGATGTGCGGCGCATATTTCGACGGCGCCTTGAACAGGCCGGCGAGCATCGCCGCTTCGGAAAGGTTCACGTCGCGGATCGACTTGCCGAAGTAATATTGCGCCGCCGCCTCGACGCCATAGGCGCCGCCGCCCAGATAGGAGCGGTCGAGATAGAGCTTGAGGATCTCGTCCTTGGTAAGCCGTGCCTCGATCCACAGGGCAAAGAAGGCCTCGTGAATCTTGCGCTTCATCGAGCGCTCGGGCGACAGGAAGAGATTTTTCGCCACCTGCTGGGTGATCGAGGAGCCGCCCTGCACAACGGCGTTTTCCCGGGCATTCTCGCGCATGGCACGCAAGGTGCCGATAATGTCGACGCCGAAATGCTCGTAGAAGCGCGCATCTTCGGTGGCGAGCGCGGCGTTCCTTACGTGCAGCGGAATCTCGGAGAGCGGGATGTTGTCGTCCTGGAGGATGCCGCGCCGGCCGATGATGTTGCCGTAGCTGTCGGTGAATGTCACCGCATAGGAGCGGCCCTTGTTCCAGACATCGCCCGTCTCGTTGATGGGCGGGATCGCGAGTGCCAGGACGCCGACGAGTGCAATGGTGCCGAAGGTGAGCCCGTCATCGAGAAGATCGACGACGATGCGCTTGAAGCCGGAGAGGCGAAAGCGGTAGAGGGTCGAGGAATAGGCCGAGAAGCCACGGCGCAAGGCGGCAAAGGTCTCATAGACAGCCGAACTCACATAGGAGTCGAGCTTCCAGATATAGCGCCACACGGCGCTCTGCTTCCTGAATGTAGACACGGCGTTACGAACCCAGCCCGGCTCTCAAAACCTTCCCTAAATGGCGATTATGACCAAACATTGCCGCCTTTGCAGCATTATACGGATTTGAGCGCGAGGCCGCCATCGCGATCCTCGATCTCCACCACCCAGATGTCGGGATCGATGCGCGCAAGACTCGCGATCGCTGCCTGCAGGGCCAGGGGATCGAGCGCGTCCGGTCGCACCAGTTCCCAGCGCTTCTCGCCGATTTCGTCATAGGCAGGCCCCGGCGGCGGACCATAGAGGAAGTTCCGCCCGTCCAACCGGTTGATCACCACATAGATGGCGCCGGCTTCGGCCGCTCCCTTGCGCAGCACCGCGCCATAATGGCCGTGTGCGAAACAGCGGCGCAGAAAGGCCTGGACCCAGATTTCCGATTTGATGCTCATTCGAATTTTCCCTCCCCCTTGTGGGGAGGGAATAAGGGTGGGGGGAAATTGACACCACTCTGTAAATTCAATGAAGTTCGCAGCAACCCCCACCCCGTCCCTCCCCACAAGGGGGAGGGTGAATTGGCTCAAGGCGATTGCGCCTCGCTCGTCCCCGATGTCTTGGCGAGTTCGGCCATCAGTGCCTCGGTCACATCGCCGGTGACCGGCAGGCGGCGGTCGCGCTCGAACTGGCGGATGGCCTCCCTGGTCTGTTCGCCAAGGAAGCCGTCGATGGTGCCGGGAAGGTAGCCCAGTTCCGCCAGCACCGTCTGGACGCGCCGGATCGGATCGCTGCTTTGCGGAACGCCCTTCTCATCCGTCATGCCGGAGGCGGCGAGAATCTCTCTGGTCAATCTTATGTGATCGACCAGTTCCTCGCTCGCTTCCCCGGTTGGGTCGAGGCCGTTGGCCTTCTGATAGGCGGCAATCGCTGTCCTGGTGCGTCGGCCCGGCAACCCGTCGACCGGCCCGGTATAAAAGCCCGAGAGCGCCAGTTCGCGCTGGACGGCCTGCACGAGGGGATCGACCCTGACCACGATCGCGCCGGGCGCGGCATCGGCCGGCGCCTCGACCGTCAATCGGGTCGAGCCAAGCGAGCCTGTCGTCTCGCCCGTCCCGCGCCCGTCCTGCTGCAGGAACAGCACGTTATAGAGGATTGCGCCCCACAGCGCCGCGACCAGGGCCGAGGTCAGAAAGGCGGATGCGCCAATCCGCGCCGGCACTTCGTCAATCACGCCGTCGACGCTCTCCGAAACCACAGTCTGCCCGCCTCGCACACAAGAGCGGCAGCCCGCAAGCTGCCCAGTTCGCTGCGAACAGGATGCCAGAGAGATGATTAACAGGGGATTTCCGGCTGGCGGCTGCCGCCAAGCATCTGATTTAGCGAGTGTTTTCTAACTGGAGGCAATCGCTAAAATTTTAAGCAAATTCGATTCAAACCCGCGAGCCGGGCGAAAACCGAGCGCAATCTTTGTCGGCTAGCGTCCCACCTAAAGACGCAAGGGGACTCAAGGGATGCGTATCGTTCGAACCATCATGCTGCTGTCGGCCATCGTGATCCTGATGCCGTCGCCGCCCGAATCCGCGAAAAAGGATGTCGGCCTCGTCGTGGCCAATGACGTTTCGGCGCCGGAAATCTTCGTTGCCGCGACGCGCGCGGCCTCCGACATCGGCGGTTTCTGCGCCCGCGAGCCGCAGGTGTGCACCACCGCGGCCTATGTCATGGAAATGCTCGAGGCCAAGGCCAAATACAGCGTCAGGCTGATCTACGACTGGGCCAATGAGGCAAGCAGCGGCGATGCCGCCGCGCCGGTCCGGGCCGATGGCGTCGATCATCTGGTGACAAGCTCCACCAAGGTGGCAGCCGATGAGCCAATGTCGCAGACCACGCTCAAGATCGAAGACCGGATTCCGGCCTGGCGCGCGCCGACGAAGGGCCTCAACGTCAACAGCTGAACCGGGCGTTTCCGCGCAAGGGACTAAACTTCGCGCGAATTTGCGCTATGTGAGCCTCCAGAAGGCATTGCCCGGAGGCGCCGCAGCGTGGACAGCACGACCATCGAGAGCATCAGGGACGATTTCGGCTTCCTGGACGACTGGGAGGACCGCTATCGCTATGTGATCGAGCTTGGCCGCAAGCTTGCGCCGCTCGCGGAATCCGCGCGCAATTCCGCCAACAAGGTCCAGGGCTGCGCCAGCCAGGTTTGGATCGACACGAAGGTGAGCGGCCCCCCCGACAATCCGCGGCTCGATTTCACCGGCGACAGCGATGCGCTGATCGTCAAGGGACTGATCGCCATCGTCTTCGCGCTCCTGTCTGGGAGACCGGCCAAGGAGATTCTCGCAACCGACGCCCAGGCCGTGCTCGATTCACTCGGGTTGAAGGATCACCTGACGCCGCAGCGCTCGAACGGCCTTGCCTCGATGGTCGCGCGCATCAGGTCGGACGCGCTGAGGGCGCTGGCGAAGTAGGTTCGTCCTACTCAGCGTGGCCATCCGGATCGGCGGATCAAACAAAAAAACCTGTCATTGCCGGGCTTGTCCCGGCAATCAACAGTGCATACTAATCAGCCTACGGAGCATCGGCGCAGTGGATCGCCGGACCAAGTCCGGCGATGACAACTAAGGAAAGGCCATGCAGGCAAGGGCCAGGGGGACGGGCGAGAAGCCAGGGCAGCGATGCTTGTCCTCCGCCTACGGATCAACCGACATCCGCGGGCGGTAATCGGGCATGCCCCATTGCTTCAGCGAAGCGCGGCGGCGCGGCGCGGCGGAGCCCGCCAGCCCGTAGTGTCTCGCGAGGCGCGTGAGTGCCACCTTGAGCAGCGCGCCGCCCGATCGCGCGGCAAGACCAAGCCGCCGCTCGGCCTGTTCGACACCGGCACTCAGGCAGCAGACTTCGCAGAGGAGGCCCGAGAGTTCCGGCCCCACAGCTTCGAGCGCCGCATGAAGGCGCGCCCTGGCGGAGAGCGCCGCGTCCGATATCTCCTTCTCGCCCCCGGCGCGTTTCGTGCCCGAAGGAAGCAAGGCCGCATCCCAAAGCGCCGTCACCCGCGCACCGAGTGCGGAGCGCTCATAGTCCTGCGCCAGTCGCTCCGATGCCTCGACGAGCGCCGGATCGAGTCGATCCAGCCATCGCAAAGAACGCGGTCCGCCGGTGCCTGCCTCCGCCGCCATCAACCCGCCGCCCGGCCGGCGTACCAGCAGCCGCGCCCGCAGCATCGCATTGACGAAATCCCCGTCGAGCTCGGCGACGCCCCGCACGAATCCCGTCCTCTTGGTGAAAAGATGCCAGAAGCCGCCCTCCGGCGCCGGCATCAGATAGCCGCGGCCGCCGGCCATGCGGCGCAGCAAGAGCCTGGATTCGCGGCGAAAATTATAGTCGGAAAGAGAAGACTGCATGACTCGCCTCCTGAACAGGAGACGAACATAGATTTTAGTTCCTTAGGAATCAAGTGAGATTCGTAGGTTCCAAATCAGTCACGCGCTGATGGCCTGAATCTCCGCCTGATGGTCGGCCATGTCGGTCGCCGGAATGAAGGCGTCGTAGCACAGCACCATCCCGCATTGGCGGCCGTCGAGGCTGAGGGGCAGCTTCAGCCAATACTGGACAAGATGCTCCTTCTGGACACGCGGGCCGCGCACAACGCCCTGCGCCGGCTTTCCGGCTTCGAAGACATGGCGGTAGGCGGCAAGCCAGTAATCGCGCTTGTCGCCCCAATCGAGTTCGTCGAGGTAACGCCCGGTGGTCTCGCAGTCATAGATGTCGCGCAACCGCGTGCCGGCGAGGCGGATGCGGCAGCGACCCGTTTCGGGCTCGTAAGAGACGAGGCTGACATTCGGCAGAAGCCGCGGGAAATGCCCCGGGCTGATCTCGCTGCGATCCGGCATGGCTCGGCCGGCGGCGCGCTCGAGCCAGTAGTCATAGAGCTGGCGCTGTTCCGGAATCACCAATTGCGCGCGAAACGCCGTGTTCGCTGCATCCTGTGCCATCCCCGCCGTGCCCCTCGCCTGCTCCTTGCGAATCGCCGTCCCCTGGCGCTCAACCGTTTATGAATCGCGGCTGCCTGCGGCGCAAGAGTCCGGGACCGGTTAGGGCGCCGTAGCGCGGTCAAACTTCCTGGCGGGCTTACTTGGAAGGGCGGCGGCGGCGCTGACCGAGACCCATCTTCTTGGCAAGACTCGAGCGCGCGCGAGCATAATTAGGCGCCACCATGGGATAATCTTTCGGCAGGCCCCATTTCTCCCGGTATTGTTCGGGAGAGATATTGTGGTGCGTGCGCAAGTGGCGCTTGAGCGACTTGAATTTCTGTCCGTCCTCAAGACAAGTGATGAAATCGTCGCCGACCGAGCGGCGTACCGGCACGGCCGGCTTCAGTTCTTCTGGCGGTTGCTTTGCTTCTTCTTCATTGCCACTAACAGCGCCAGATAAAGACTTGTATACATCCGAGATCAACTGCGGCAGATCGGCCTGCGGAACCGGATTATTGCCGACATAGGCAGCAACGATCTCGGCCGTCAGCTCGACGAGTTCGTTTTTACCTTCCATCTTAGCCTCCCCAACGTAAAATTCAGGCTCGCCGCCGGGTCCGCGATGATGAATGCTTATTCAATTTGACTGATATACAGGTAGCCGCCCCAGCATAGCGAGCGATATACTCTCGGCGCGCGCGTGGCAAGAATAAATGACGGCCGTACACGCAGATTTTCAGGGAATGATGACGGCAGCCGGAGCTATCCGGCGGGGGTCTGCGCCGCCCAGTCCCAATAGGTCAGCAGAACGCGGGTCTTGGTGAGCGAGAGCGTGTCGAAAATCGCCTGCAGCTCGGCAATCACGCGATCGCCCGCAAGGCGCGGCGGGTTGCACACCTGCAACCGTTCCAGCACGCCCTGCAAACGCCCGCGCGGCAGGCCCAGCGCCTTCAGCAATACGACAAGCGGCTCGCCCAGCTCATCGGTCAGGATGCGGCGCGCGGTGGCCTCGCTGACACTGCCGATTTCGCAGACAGTGCGCAGCGCCGCCTCTTCATCGCCGGCCTCAAGAAGATCGATGAATTCCTCGACTCTTTGCCGCGGTGGGAGTTTTGCTTCCGCCATGCCTTCGCCGCCGACCGTGAGAGACAGTTTCAGAATCCTGCTGAGCGTCTCGGTGTCGGTGAGGAACCGCGACAGTACCAGCCGGCGCAGATCGGGCGAGGCAACCCAGAAGAGCTCAAATGCGACGGGCGGGGGCGTATCGGCGCGCGTCGCAAGCGGCGCCTGCAGCGCCGGATAGTCGCGCGCCATGGCGCAGAGCCGCGCGAATGCATCCTGAGACAGCGCCGCGCCCGGATTGCGCACCAGGTTCGTCAGTACCGACGGCTCGCCCGTGGCAATCAGGGCATCGGCGAGCACCGGCGATATCACGCGCCGGCGGGCGATCATCCGCTGTTTGGCGGCGTTGCCGTCGGCGATCACGCCCATCAGATCCTGATCCGAGACGAGGCTTGCGCGCTCGAGCAACGGTCTTGCCACGTCTTCGCGCGGATCGCGCAGGAGGAAGCCAACCAGCATGGGCGGCGGATTCTCCATCCCGCTGACGCGCTCGGCGATCATGGCCAATGTCCGCGAGGTGAGGCGCGGCACCAGGCGCAGCAGGGTGTCGGCGGCAAGCGCGCGTTCCTGCGGCTGCGAATCCGCGGACGGCGCCGACATGATCTGCAGGAGCGAACGGGCCACATCCTCGGCACCCGAATCAGGCTCGACAAGATCGAGGGGCCGGAGATTCCGGAATTCCGGAGCGGGCCTTGCAAAGGGATCGACGGAGCTCCCGGCCTTGCGAAGCAGGGTCGAACTTGCGCCAAATCGTTCGCTCAGCGAATCGACCAGTTCGGAACCGTCGAGCTCAGGCGGCTCGAGAACCGCGTTCAGGTCGATCGTGATCACCGGGAGCGGCGGTTCGGCGGAGGCCGGCGCCGAGTCCTCAGGCTCCGCCTCTATCGCCTCGACTTCGATCGTCTCGGGCCGCGGTTCGATGATGGGCGCGGCACTCCCGGCCGGCCCAAGAGCGACCGGCTCCGGCGACGGAGCGGGCTCGGTCAACGCGACAAGGTCTTCAGGCGCTACCTCGACTGGTTCAGGCAATGGTTCTGCCGGCGTTTCGACCGGTCCGGCCGGGGCCAACAGCTTGGACCAGTCGTAGTCCTTCGGCGGGACGGATGGCGGCTCGACCGTGTCCGTTTGTACAGGTTCAATCCCTTCTACAGGGACTGCCGCCTCTTCGATGGGCGGTGGCGGCGCTTCGGCAACGATCGGCTCGGACACGGTTTCGACCTGCGGCGGGCGCGGCGGTGCGTCCTTTCGCGGGCCGAGCTTCGCCATGAGGGCGCGAAAGCTGTCGGCGGTGATCGGGCGCGCGGATCCGGGCGGCCGGGCGGTCAACACCCCATCCGCGGCCTCGTCTTTCATGTGCGCCGCCTGTCCGCGCATCGGCAATCCGCAGCCGCCCTCCTACCCTTCACCATTTCAAACCAGCTAAGCTTCTAAACTAGCTTAACTCTCTGAGATTGCCCCGAGATCTGGCCCGCAAGGGTGCAGCCATGGTTAACCAAATGTGTAAAAACAATCATAAATTGTAATAACGACACATCCCCGTGATGCTCTTGCGCCCGGCGACGCCAGGCGACACATAGGGCGCCACCGCATCAAGCTTCGATTTCAGGGACCGGACATGACTGCAGTAACGAAGATCGCGCCGCCGCGCGCCGCCAAGAGACCGCGCGTCGAGACGTGGCATAACCGGGTCAAGATTGACGATTATGCGTGGCTCCGGGCGGATAACTGGCAGGAGGTGATGCACGATCCGTCCGTGCTGGCGCCGGAAATCCGCGCCCATCTCGAGGCCGAGAATGCCTATCTCGAAGCCGAACTCGCCGACACCAAGCTCTTGCAGGGAGAGCTGTTCGCCGAGATGAAAGGGCGCATCAAGGAAGACGACAGCTCTGTCCCGGCGCCGGAGGGGGCTTATGCCTATTACACGAGCTACGTCACCGGCGGGCAGCACCCGCGCTTCTGCCGCAAGCCGCGCAATCTCGACGGCCCGGAGCAGATCATGCTCGACGGCAATGCGCTCGCGGCCGGCAAGGCTTTCTTCCGCTTCGGCGATGTGAGCATCTCGCCCGACCAGAGCCTCGCCGCGTGGTCCTTCGACGACAAGGGCTCGGAATTCTACCGCTTGCAGGTTCGCGAACTGGCGACGGGCCATGACCGCGCCGAGACGGTCGACAACACCACCGGCGATGCGAGCTGGGCTTCCGACGGCAAGAGCTTCTTCTACACATTGCAGGACGACAATCACCGGCCCCTGAAGGTGTTCCGCCATGTGCTCGGCACCAGCCAGGCCGACGACGTGCTCGTCTATGAGGAGAAGGATACCGGTTTCTTCACCGGCGTCGGCAAGACGCAATCGGAGCGCTACATCGTGATCGATACGCATGATCACGAGACATCCGAAGTCTACCTGATCGACGCCGAAACGCCGGCGATGGCGCCGAGGCTCGTCGCGCCAAGAAAGCCCCATGTCGAATATGATGTCGACCACTGGGAAGACCGGCTCATCATCCGCACCAATGCCGATGGCGCGGAAGACTACAAGATCGCCTGGGCGCCGATCGCCGATCCCGGCCCGCAGAACTGGAGCGATCTGGTTCCGCAC
>JAEUMG010000042.1 GCA_016793355.1 Hyphomicrobiales bacterium | reverse complement strand
ATCGTCTCGGGCGGCACCGACACCCATCTCATGCTGGTCGACCTTCGCAAAAAGGGGCTCACCGGCAAGGCGGCGGAAGCAGCCCTTGGCCGCGCTTTCATCACCTGCAACAAGAACGGCATTCCCTTCGACCCCGAAAAGCCGATGGTGACCTCGGGCGTCCGCCTCGGCACGCCGGCCGGCACGACGCGCGGCTTCAAGCAAAAGGAATTTGTCAAGATCGGAGAGCTCATTACCGAGGTCCTTGACGGGCTTGCGAAGCACGGCGAAGAGGGCAATGGTAAGGTTGAGGCGGCGGTGCGGCGCAAGGTCCAGGCGCTGACGGATCGCTTTCCGATATACTAAACCATTGACCTAACGAGATAATCCCGGGAATGCGCTGTCCGTTCTGCAGCAATGAGGAGACGCAGGTCAAGGACAGCCGCCCCAGCGAGGACGGCGCTGCGATTCGCCGCCGCCGCTATTGCCCGGATTGCGGCGGCCGGTTCACCACCTTCGAGCGCGTCCAGCTTCGTGAATTGATGGTGGTGAAGCGCAGCGGTCGACGCGTGCCCTTCGACCGCGACAAGCTGGCCCGCTCGATCCAGGTGGCCTTGCGCAAGCGGCCCGTCGAGCCGGAGCGGGTCGAACGCATGGTGTCGGGCATTGTCCGCCGGCTCGAAAGCCTTGGCGAAAGCGAAATCAAATCGGAGACCGTCGGCAAGCTCGTCATGGAAGCGCTCAAGCTGCTCGACGATGTCGCCTATGTGCGCTTCGCGTCCGTCTACAAGAATTTCCGCGAGGCCAAGGACTTCGAGGAACTGCTTGGCGAATTGAGCGGCGACGCCGACGAGGACGAACGACCGAAAAAGGGCAAGAGCTGAGCCGCGTTCCGGCCAGTTCTCGTATTCACCGTGAGTTCCGACCTTCAATTTATGGAATATGCAAGCCGGCTCGGCCGCCGTGCGCTGGGCACGACGGCGGAGAACCCGCCAGTCGGCTGCGTGATCGTGAAAGACGATGCCGTTGTCGGCATCGGTTGGACCAAGCCCGGCGGTAGGCCGCATGCCGAAACCGAGGCGCTTGCCATGGCCGGAGCGGCGGCGCGGGGCGCAATCGTCTATGTCACGCTCGAACCCTGCGCCCATCACGGCCGCACCGCGCCTTGCGCCGAGGCGCTGGTAGCCGCGGGAGTCGGGCGCGTCGTGACGGCCTTCGAGGATCCCGATCCGCGTACGGCGGGGAAGGGGCATGACATCCTCCGCAAAGCGGGAATCGAGGTCGAAACCGGCATTGGCCGGCATCAGGCGAGGGAGGCGCTTGCCGGCTTTCTGACTCGGATCAGCAAGAACCGCCCGCAAGTGATTCTGAAGCTTGGTGTTTCTGCCGACGGCAAGATCGCCGAAGGCAAGGGAAAGCGCACGACGATCACCGGCCCCGCGGCACAGGCGCGGGTCCACCTGCTGCGGGCCCAGTGCGATGCGGTGCTGGTCGGCTTGAGTACGGTGCTGGCCGACGATCCCGAACTGACAGTGCGATTGCCTGGTCTTGAGGGCCGCGCGCCGATCCGCATCGTCGCCGATACGCGGCTTTCGATCCCATCGCATGTGAAGCTGGTCAAGACAGCACGGGAGATTCCCGTCTGGCTTCTGGCGACGCGCAGCGGCTCGGTCGGCAATGACGACATCGTCGTCATCGACTGCCGGCAGGGCAAGGACGGCTGGGTCGACATGCGCGATGCCATGAAGCGCCTGGCGCAGCGCGGCATCAACCGCCTGCTGGTCGAGGGGGGCTCCTACGTAGCGCGCACCTTTCTCGAAGCCAATCTGGTCCAACGGGTTGAACTTTACCGCGCTCCGTTCGAATTGGGGCCTCAGGGCGTCGATGCTTTCGCCGGCCTTGATTGGCGGCGGGTATCGCGGCGGTTCCGGGTCATTTCCGAGGAAAAGCTTGGGCCCGATAGTCTGACGGTCTATGAGAAGCCCACCTAAATTATCCCTCTCCCGCAAACTTGCGGGAGAGGGTGGCCTTTAGGCCGGGTGAGGGCCCGAGCGAAGCGAGGGTGCACCCTGCGGAACCGCGCCGCCTTCGGCGCCGCGGCCCTCATCCGCCCTTCGGGCACCTTCTCCCAATTTGCATTGGGAGAAGGAAGCACAACTGGAGACGAGCGTGTTCACCGGAATTATCACCGATGTCGGCGAAGTGATCGCGGTCGAGAAGCGCGGCGACACGAAGTTCACGATCGCCACGCATTACGATCCGGCGTCGATCGCGATCGGCGCATCGATCTGCTGCTCGGGCTGCTGCCTGACTGCGATCGCCACCGGCAGGCTGCCGGATGGGCGCGGCAGGTTCGATATCGAGGCCTCGGCCGAAACCCTGTCGAAGACGACGCTCTCATCGTGGAAGAAGGGAACGGCCGTCAATCTCGAGCGCTCGCTCAAGATCGGCGATGAACTCGGCGGCCACATCGTCTCGGGCCATGTCGACGGCCTTGCCGAGATCATTGCGATCGCGCCCGAGGGCGATTCCTTGCGCTTCGTCTTTCGCGTGCCGGATACGCTCGCGCGCTACATCGCGCCCAAGGGCTCCGTCGCTCTCGACGGCACCTCGCTCACCGTGAACGAGGTCGATGGCGTCACTTTCGGCGTCAATATCATCCCGCACACACAGGCCGTCACCACCTGGGGCCATGCAAAAACCGGGGATCTGGTGAACGTTGAAATCGACATGCTGGCACGCTATGTCGCCCGCCTTTCGGAGTTCCGGGCGGCATGAAGCAGCAGAAGTCAAAAGCGGCGGCGCAGAAGACCAGGGCGCATCTCCTCATCATCGAGGCGCGCTTCTATGGAGAGATCTGCGATGAATTGTGCCGCGGCGCGATCGCCGCCATAGAACGCGCCGGCGCGACCTGGGAACGTGCCGCCGTACCGGGGGCGCTCGAAATACCGGGAGCGATCGCTCTTGCTGCCGCTACCAAGCGCTTCGACGGCTATGTGGCGCTGGGCTGCGTCCTGCGCGGCGAGACCTCGCATTACGACATCGTGGCCAATGAATCTTCGCGCGGGCTCATGGAACTGAGCTTGAAAGGGCTGTGCATCGGCAACGGCATTCTCACCTGTGAGAACGAGGCGCAGGCCTGGGAGCGCGCCAATGTTTCCGAACTCGACAAGGGCGGCGGGGCCGCCGATGCGGCGCTGGCCATGATCCGCTTCAAGCGCACCATCGGCAAACGGGCCAAGCGATGAAACCGAAGCGCCGTTTGCCGCCGGCCGCACGCTCCGCCGCAAGGCTTGGCGCCGTGCAGGCGCTTTACCAGATGGATATTGCCGGGACCGATGTCGGCGAAGTGCTGGCGCAGTTTTCGACGCGCGCCGCGGGCGATGATTTCGAGGGCGGCCAATGCGGCGAGGCCGACTACAAGTTTCTGAAGGAAATCGTCGATGGCGTGGTGCGCGAGCAACGCCTGATCGACCCGGCGATCAACGACGTCCTTGCCGAAGACTGGCCGTTGCCGAAGCTCGACTCGACTGTCCGCGCTATCCTTCGGGCAGGATGTTATGAACTCATGTTCATGGATCGCGTACCGGCGCGCGTCGCCCTCAACGAGTATGTCGAGCTTGCCCACGCCTTCTTCGATGGCGAGGAGTCGGGATTCATCAACGGCGTGCTCAACCAGGTGGCACGCGCCAGGCGCCCGGCTGAATTCGGGGCGCCCGCGTGACCGCCGCCGCGATGGACGTCAATCGCGTCCGCCGCAATGTCCTGATCCTGGCGATCGGCCAGGGCCTCTATTCATCGACAACCGTCATCCTCATCGCCACCGCCGGCCTGGTCGGCGTCATGCTTGCGCCTTCGAAAGCCTGGGCGACGCTTCCGGTTTCGACTTTCGTCATCGGGACCATGCTTTCGACGATCCCGGCCTCGCATCTCATGCAACTTTTCGGCCGGCGCGCCGGATTCATGCTGGGCGCATTCGCCGGATTGCTCGGCGCGCTCCTGGCGATCTACGCGATCTATGTCGGCGATTTCGTCCTGTTCTGCCTCGCCGCAGCGCTCCAGGGGGCATTTCAGGCATCGAGCGGCTTCATGCGCTTCGCCGCCGCCGATATTGCGAGTCCCGAATTTCGGCCGAAGGCGATCTCCTGGGTTTTGACCGGCGGCGTCGTTGCCGCGATCTTCGGTACGCTGATCGTCATTCGCACCACGGACCTCCTGGCCCCCTTCACCTTCGCCGGCTGCTACGCGGCAAGTGCCTTTCTCTCCTTCGCGACCATGGTGGCGCTGCTGTGGCTCGACATCCCGAATGCCCGCGACGGCGAGATCGCCGGGCCGGCGCGAGCCTTGAGCGAAATCATCCGCCAGCCGCGCACCATCGTCGCCGTCGGTTGCGCAACGCTGTCCTATGGCATGATGAACCTGGTCATGACCGCGACGCCGATCGCCATGGTCGATTGCGGCTTCGCCAGCACCGATGCCTCATGGGTGATCCAGTGGCATGTGCTTGCCATGTTCGTGCCGAGCTTCTTTACCGGTCACCTGATCGCGCGCTTCGGCGTCGAGCGGATCTGTATTTTCGGGATGGTCCTGCTGATCCTGTCGGCGATCGTTGCCATGGCCGGCATCGACTTTGCGAATTTCGCCATTGCCCTCATCCTTCTCGGGCTCGGATGGAATTTCGGCTTCATCGGCGGTACCACGCTGCTGACCGGCACCTACGCGCCGTCCGAACGCGCCAAGGTCCAGGGCTTCAATGATTTTGCCATCTCGGTGACCATGGCGGGCGCGTCGCTTGCCTCCGGCAAGCTGTTGAGCGGTCTCGGCTGGAATGCGGTTAACGTTGCGGTCTTCCCGATGGCCGCGCTTGCCATCGCGCTCATCCTTTGGCTCGCCCGCCAGCCGCGGCCCCGCCCGGCCTGAAGTTCACCCGGCGTTCAGCTTGGCGGGCGCAGTTTCAGGCCTGTTCACGAGTAAATCCATGACCGATCACGCATTGCGCAGAATCCCGTCCCGCTGGGACATGGCCGCCTTCGGGTTCAAGGCGACGCTGTTCAGGCTAAGACGCACCGTCCTCGAGGCCGCTGCGCGGCAGAATATCGTAAAATATCAGCCGACAGACGATCTCGCCCACGAACCGATCCTTGCGCATATCACTTCACCTTTGTGGAATGCACTGTCGGGGCCCAAGGAATACGCGCTGACAGCCGGCAAGATCCAGAACCTCCGCATGGCGGTGCGCGCGATCGACGGCGTCGAAGTACCTGCCGGAGAAGTCTTCAGCTTCTGGCGCCAGATCGGTCGCACCACGAAGTCGCGCGGCTACGTGAATGGCCGTGAGTTGAGGGAAGGTTGCCTTATCAAGAGCGTCGGTGGTGGGCTCTGCCAGTTGTCGAACGGACTCTACGAGGCAGCACTTAATGCCGGTCTTGAGATCGTCGAGCGCCATGCCCATAGCCGTATCGTGCCGGGATCGCGCGCGGCGCGCGAGCGCGACGCAACTGTTTTCTGGAACTATGTCGATCTGCGCTTCCGCTCGGATAGGGCGTTCCGCATCGAAGCGCGGCTCGCGCGCGGGATGCTCGAGATCGTCATCCGCGGAAGGCGCAAGGATGCCGCAACGCAAACGGTCGATAGCTTGACCGCGCGCGAGACAGCGAACGACTGCACGAGCTGTAACGAAACCACCTGCCATCTCCACGATCCGGAGGTGATGGCGCCGGCGATCAACGGCCGGCCGACGGCCTGGCTGGTCGACGCCTGCTGGCCGGAATTCGCGACGTTGCTTGCCGCACGCGCCAGCAGACAGGATGCGCTGTTCCTGCCGCAACGCGTGCGCAAAACGGATCGCCATGCCTGGCCGCACGGTTTCTGCGGCTCCGAGACCCGGGCTACCTTCACCGCCCTGCGGCGCGCCCTGGCGCTGCGCCGCGCCCCGGCCCAGGGCCGCGCCTTGCAAAGCCTGATGCTGCGCTACGACGCGGCACTGGCGGAACGCTATGCGCGGGGTCTGTCCTATCTCCATACCCACGCCGTCGTGTCGCAAAGCCTGTTGCCGCATCTCTGGCGTGCCGGGGCGCTGGCCGGGAGAAGCTTCGAAGTCCTGATGGAGCGAAGCCCGATTTCGCATTTGCAGGCAACACTGGACGAAGCTGCGGCGCGTTATCCCAACAGCCCGACGCTCGGCGATTTCCGTGCGCCGGCCGGCCTTGCCGAAGCCGAGGAGGAGGCACTGGCCGAAGCGACGCGCATTTATACCCCGCATCGCCAGCTCGCCACACTCTATCCGGACAAGACCGAACTCCTCGACTGGATGCTGCCCTGCGTTGCAAATAAGTCAGTACCCGGAGGAAAGACCATTCTGTTCCCGGCTTCCGCCCTTGGTCGCAAGGGCGCCTATGCCCTGCGGGACGCGATGCAGGGGCTCGATGCCGAACTCGTAGTGACGGGCAGGGCGCGCGAGCATGACGGTGAATTCTGGAAGGGCGTCCGGGTGACAAACGGTGGCTGGCCAGATCGGGTGGCAGCCGTCGTTCTGCCGACCATCGTCGAACACCAGCCCCGCGCGCTGCTCAGGGCCATTGCCATGGGCCTTCCGGTCATCGCGACCGAGGCCTGCGGCTTGGGTAATATGCCGGGTGTAATTACTGTGCCGGCCTGTGACGTGTCGAAACTCCGAAATGCGCTGAAGGCCGCTCTCGAACCCGAGTCGCGGTTGGCCGCCCAAGCCGCCTGAGGGGCCCATTGCGCTTTTCGGCGGGCGCTGGCCTATTCGGGGTCTCCGCCGAATCTCACGGAAGACACGATGCGCCCAAATCTTTCCCGGCACGTTCTCCTCACAGCTGCCTGTGCATGCCTGATCGGCCTCGCAGCGGGTTTCGCCATCGGCAAGACAACCTATCCCCCGCTCGATGTGCTGCTCTCGACCTCGCAGACCGTCATCGGCCAACCGATCGCCTATCCGCCGGGCGTGCCGAAGGTGACTGCCGCCATCATCACCATGGCGCCAGGCCAGGAAACCGGGATGCACCTCCACCGTGCACCGCTCTTTGCCTACATCCTCAGCGGCGAGTTGACCGTCGACTACGGACCGGACGGAAAACACGTCTTCAAGGAGGGCGATGCGTTTCTGGAGGCCTTCAATTCGGACCATAACGGCCGCAATACCGGTTCCGACCTGACCCGCATCATCGCGGTCTTCATGGGCGCCGAAGGCATCGCCAACACGGAAATACAGGAAAAGTAATTCTCACTAGCAAGAACATAATTGGAACACATTTAACCACTAGGAATCCCCTCGGAACGTAGGAGGGGTCATGAAAGCGGGTCCTGGGAGTCAAATCAGTTGCCACTTGCCTAAGCATTTGGCATATCGCAGCCCACGGGTCCGGGGCAGGGGTCGGGACTGCACTCCAAGCGGTCCGAGTGCAGGCTCCGGGGGCAACATAACCAAGCAAGGAACTTCCAAGCCATGAGTTCGACTCTCTGGTTGATCGTGCTGTGCGGCGCGCTCTCCATTGTTTACGGCATCGTCACCACCCGCAGCCTGATGGCGGCGGACGCGGGCACCGCCCGGATGCAAGAGATCTCGGCCGCCGTGCGCGAAGGCGCGCAGGCCTATCTCAAGCGCCAATACTCCACCATCGCCATCGTCGGCGTCGTGATCTTCATCCTCGCCTGGCTGCTCCTGGGCGGTTATTCGGCGATCGGCTTCGCAATCGGCGCCATTCTCTCGGGCGTCGCCGGTTTCATTGGCATGAATGTCTCAGTTCGCGCCAATGTCCGCGTCGCGCAAGCCGCGACCAAGTCTCTCGCCGGCGGCCTCGACCTCGCCTTCAAGGCGGGCGCGGTGACGGGCCTGCTCGTCGCCGGCCTCGGTCTCCTCGGCGTGACCCTCTACTTCGCCTTCATGACCGCCGGCATGGGCTTCTCGCCGATCAGCCGCGAAGTGATCGACGCACTGGTCGCGACGTCCTTCGGCGCCTCGCTCATTTCGATCTTCGCCCGCCTCGGCGGCGGCATCTTCACCAAGGGTGCCGATGTCGGCGGCGACATGGTCGGCAAGGTTGAAGCCGGCATTCCCGAAGACGATCCGCGCAATCCCGCAACCATTGCCGACAATGTCGGCGACAATGTCGGCGACTGCGCCGGCATGGCGGCCGACCTGTTCGAGACCTATGTGGTGACCGCGGTCGCCACCATGGTGATTGCCGCGATCGTGCTGCCCGAGGCGTTCAAGTTTGCCGGCATGATCCTGCCCCTCGCGATCGGCGGCGCCTGCGTGGTGACCTCGATCATCGGCACCTATTTCGTCAAGCTCGGCGCCTCGAACAACATCATGGGCGCCCTCTACAAGGGCATCATCGCGACCGGTGTTCTCTCGCTGATCGTACTGTGGCCGGTCATGAGCTGGGTCTTCGGCGGCATGAGCACCGATCTCGGCGGCTTCACGCCGATGAATCTGTTCTGGTGCGGCGTGGCGGGCCTCGTCATCACCGGGCTCATCATCTGGATCACCGAATACTATACCGGCACCGGAAGGCGCCCGGTCAACTCCATCGCCGAAGCCTCGATTACCGGCCACGGCACCAACGTGATCCAGGGCCTCGCCGTGTCGCTCGAATCGACCGCGCTGCCGGCGATCGTCATCATCGCCGGCATCATCGTGACCTTCAATCTCGCGGGCCTCTTCGGCGTCGCGGTCGCGGTCACCACCATGCTGTCGCTCGCCGGCATGATCGTCGCCCTCGACGCCTTCGGGCCCGTGACCGACAATGCCGGCGGCATTGCCGAAATGGCCGGCTTGCCCAAGGAAGTGCGCCAAAATACCGACGCGCTCGATGCTGTCGGCAACACCACCAAGGCCGTGACCAAGGGCTATGCCATCGGCTCGGCGGGCCTCGGCGCCCTGGTGCTCTTCGCCGCCTATACGCAGGACCTGAAATTCTTCGCGGCCAATGCGGCGGATGGCACGTTCTTCAAGGGGATAGGCGATATCACCTTCTCCCTTGCCGACCCCTATGTTGTCGTCGGCCTGCTCTTCGGCGGCCTCTTGCCCTATCTCTTCGGCGGCATGTCGATGACGGCGGTAGGCCGTGCGGCGCAGTCGGTGGTTGTCGAGGTGCGCCGCCAGTTCAAGGAAAAGCCGGGCATCATGAAGGGCACCGAGAAGCCCGATTATGCCCGCGCCGTCGACCTTCTGACACGCGCGGCGATCAAGGAGATGATCATCCCGTCGCTGCTCCCGGTGCTCTCGCCGATCGTCGTTTTCTTCATCATCAACGCCATTGCCGGCAAGGCCGCGGCCTTTGCCTCGGTGGGGGCAATGTTGATGGGCGTGATTGTCACCGGCCTTTTCGTGGCGATCTCGATGACCGCCGGCGGGGGCGCCTGGGACAATGCGAAGAAGTCTTTCGAGGACGGCTTCGTCGATTCCAAGGGCGTCAAGCATCTGAAGGGTTCGGAAGCGCACAAGGCCTCCGTCACCGGCGACACCGTCGGCGACCCCTACAAGGATACGGCGGGCCCTGCCGTCAACCCGATGATCAAGATCACCAATATCGTGGCGCTGCTGCTGCTCGCGGTCCTTGCGCACGGCTGAGCCGCGCTAACCTGCTGATCGACATCAAGCCCCGCGCGGAGCGATCCGCGCGGGGTTTTCCGTTGATTCTGTCTTCAGATGAGAGGATTGCGCACAGCGAGACCGGGGAAGCGCGAGAAGTCTCGATCAGCCGACCACAGCTCGCTCACCCCATGCTGCTGGCAGAGGGCAGCGATCAGCGCGTCATGGACTTGTCCGCCTGCAATCCGCCCGCTGTCGACCAGCGGCTTGAGATAGGACCAATGCAAATCCGTCTCACCAATGAGGACCAGGCTCGGTGATTCCATCCACGCTTCAATCTGAGCGAGCGCAAGCTCGCGCGGAGTCGGCGGCGAATAGATGCGCGGGTGTGTGGCGATCGCCAGAAACTCGTGAAGACACGGCCATGCGATCGCCCAAGGAACGCGGCTTTGAGCAACTTCCATCAAGCAAGCATAAGCTGCGTCGTGCCAGGCAGAATCTTCACGGTGAGCGTAGATCAAGATGTTTGTGTCTACGGCAATCACCCGCCACGGCCACCATAGGCAAGGTCACGAATCCGATCCCAATCATCTGGAGCAATCCCAGGTTGGAGACCACTGCCCTTGAAACTTGCCTTGCGAAGCTGGAATTGCCCGCGCCGATTGCGTTCCGCAACCACCCGGCGAAGGCCTTCCGTAACCAATGCCTTTAGGGTCGTATCTTGCCGTGCGGCGAGCTTACGGGCTTCCTCAAACAACGGATCCGGAATATCGATGGTTGTCTTCATATGGGTACCCATATCACGCTGCACGTACTACTGTCCAATATCGGGTGGGCTCCCTGCACCGAATGCACCCGGACTCCCCGGCAGCTCCCGGATTTTCGCCGGTTCGGTGAAACGTCCGTGATGGGGCAGTTCCTGGCACAACGCGCCATGGCCGGAGCGCCGGAAATCAGAAGCAGCGCATTCGACGGCAGCAGCGACGTGGGGCCGGGCCCTAGCCGACCTACTGTCCCGGCATGCCGCTGCCGGTGCCGGAGCCTGTCCCGGTACCGGGCTGGCTCGACGTCTGACCGGGAAGGATCGCGCCGCCCGCACCGGGCTTGCCGACATTACCGAGCAACTGCGTGATGAGCGAAAATTCGCGCCCGCGCGTCGGTGTCTCGCGCGAATTGATGTCGATCACCTGGCCGTCTTCGAGGCCATACTGGGCGAAGGTCTGAACCTGGTCATTCGCGTCAAAACGAACCGCTATGACCTGCCGGTCGACCTCCGAAGGCCTCATGAAGGCGGTCTGCTTGGTGGTGCTCGAGATGTAGTAGTAGCTATCGCCCTGCATGTTGATGCTGGCCGTCGTCGAGGGCGATCCGAGGATGCCGACCACCTCGGATTTGGGCATGCCCTCGCGCAATTGGGAGAACGCGCCGGGCTTGGCGAGATAACCGTGATGGTCGATATTGGATGCACAGGCGCCCATGAACGCCAGAACCCCGGCCACAAGCAGGTATGAAAAGCGAGACGGCATGCGAAACGGGATCCCCAGATTGACCCGCGCCCTACACCCCGCGCGAGCCTTAATGCAATGATTCTTGCTCATCTTTTCAGGCGAAAATCTGGCAAGGACAATGCCGGAATTGTCTATGCGGCAATTGTGTCAGCAGGCAGGCGGCCTGTGCTGTACGAGGATTTTGGCGTGGCCGATACGCTCGATGGGCGGTTCGACATGGTCGTGTTGCACGCATATCTGGCCTTGGACCGGCTGAAAGCGGGGGATTCAAAGGCGCAAGCCCTTGCCCAGGAGCTCACGGACCGGATTTTCCTCGAAATGGACCAAAACTTCCGCGAGATGGGGGTCGGCGACCTGTCGGTCGGTAAACGGGTGAGAAAGCTGGCCGAGATCTTCTACGGGCGGGTCGGGGCCTATTCTCCGGCGTTTGCGGCGGGGCGGGACGAGCTTGCCGAGGCATTCCGCCGCAATGTCTATCCCGACGGCGTCGAACCCGGGGCCCTTCGCGGCCTTGTCGATTACGCCCTGCGAATGCGCGACGGGCTGGCGACGCTCGATCCGGCGCGTATTGCGGAAGGCGAGTTGGTATTTCCGGAGGCTTGAAGCATGCAGCCCGCCCAGGTTGAGTTCTCACGGCCGCTTCCCGCTGACCGCGTACCGCGCGACGGATCGGTCGAAAACATCGCCGCCGATCCGAAGGAGCTTGCCGCGCTTGCAACCCGACTCGATGTGCCGGTGCTCCACAGCCTCACGGCCGAACTGCGGGCCGAACCCTGGAGGGGCGGTGGTCTCAGGATCACCGGCCGCTTCAAGGCTGACCTCGACCAGGACTGCGTTGTCAGCCTCGACCGGTTCCGTGACACTGTCGAAGGGACGGTCGAGCGAATCTATCTGCCGCAGACGGCCGTTGCCACGAGCGAGGACGACGATGCCGACCATCTGGTCGACGGCATTGCCGATCTCGGCGAACTCGTGACGGAAACGCTTGCCCTGGCCCTTGACCCTTACCCACGCAAGCCGGGGGCATCCTTCGAAGGGGCTGAATTCGGGGCAGAATCGGCGCCGGCCAGCTTTGCCGGTCTCGCCGCCCTGAGGCAGCGCGGCGGGGAAACGAAACGATAAGCGGAAGCGCAAGGCCTGCCCGGCATGCGCGGCCATTTCCCCGGGGGCGAAATACCGGCTAGATATACTCTTGATCTTTAACGTGGCTTGGGGTCAGTGGCGCAGGCGAACTCCGCTTGCGGCGGATTCCCGCCAGAGGCCCATACACTAACGGAGTTCATGAGCAAAACCCTGACTATCGCGCTCGACGCCATGGGCGGCGATCTCGGGCCGGAACTGGTGATTCCCGGCGCCGATCTTGCCGCGGAGCGCCATCCGGGCATTCGCTTCCTGATGTTCGGCCAGAAGGAAAGGATCTCCCCGATCCTGGCAAGGCATCCGCGTCTCGCAGCCTGTGCGGAAGTCCGTCACGCGAGCGTGGCGATCGCCATGACCGACAAGCCGAGCCAGGCCTTGCGGCGCGGGCGCCATGACAGCAGCATGTGGCATACCATCGAGGCGGTTAAGACTGGGCAAGCCGATGCAGCCGTTTCCGCCGGAAATACCGGCGCCCTCATGGCAATGGCCAAATTCGTGCTGCGAACCGTGCCCGGCATCTCGCGCCCCGCTATCGCTGCGATCTGGCCCACCTTGCGATCCGACAGCATCGTGCTCGATGTCGGCGCGACGATCGGCGCCGATGCCATGCAACTTGTCGAATTCGCGCTGATGGGCGAGGCAATGGCACGCTGCCTCTTCGGGCTCGAGCGTCCAACCGTGGGCCTGCTCAATATCGGCGTCGAGGAAGTGAAAGGCGTCGAGCAGGTGAAAGAAGCCGGACGGTTATTGCGCGATCCGAATCTGCCGCTCGAATATGCCGGCTTCATCGAGGGCGATGACATCGGCAAGGGAACGGTCGATGTCGTGGTGACCGAGGGCTTCACCGGCAACATCGCGCTCAAGACCGCAGAG
>JAEUMG010000037.1 GCA_016793355.1 Hyphomicrobiales bacterium | reverse complement strand
GCAACCGCTTCGAAGCATGGCTTTTCGAACTCCAGACGCCTGAGAGCCCCGTCTTTTTCCAGATCCGCGCCATCGGGATCGAGGGCCGCGATCGACCAATCGCCATCGTCAGCACTCAGCAAGTTGACGGCATAATCGCGGACGGCCTTCCGGTGATCGTCATTCATGTGGTCGCGGGCGGAAAGCTCGAGGGACGGCCATTCCCTGACCTTTTCAGCGTCCAGAATGACCTCGTCACAATCCATGGTTTCGATGCGGCCGAAACCTGCAACCGCATGGACGGAATCCGGAACGATGCGCCAGAAGCCGAAATCGGGGAATTTGGCATAGTCCGCGGCATAGGGGTGAAGGCGGACATAGCGATCGGCCATTGCTTCGTCGGCGACGACAGAGGCTTTGCCCAAACAGGTGACCCTGGGGCCGGTCAGGGCATCGCCATCCGTTGCCAGTTCGCTGGCCATGAGGCTCGCCCTCGGATCGGCGAGCAAATTCTGGGTGTGCCTGGCAAGCCTGGAGATGAGCAGGACAGGCAGGCCCTGCCAATCGGTCGCCACATTGACCGCCGATACATAGGGGATGCCGGTGTCGCGATCGAGCGTTCCAAGCGCGGCGCGGCGGGCGCGTCTCAGGAGTTTGCGGGCTTCATATCCGGTAAAACTGCGGGCTTGCGGATTTGTCATTTCGGTCGGAATGGCCTATTGCGATACGCCAACGCGTAGCACCAGTGCCATATTTCGCGCCAGTTCCGCCGTTAGATCACCCTAGGAAAACTTAACGGGTTTGTACAAAAGATGCCGACCATCGCTCTTGTAGACGACGATCGCAACATCCTGACCTCCGTCGGCATGACGCTCGAGGCGGAAGGCTATCAGGTTCAGAAATACACCGACGGCGCCGCCGCGCTCCAGGGGCTGCAGGACACGCCCCCCGACATGGCCATCTTCGATATCAAGATGCCGCGCATGGACGGCATGGAGCTCCTCCGCCGCATCCGGCAGAAGACCGACATGCCGGTGATCTTCCTCACCTCGAAGGATGAGGAGATCGACGAGCTGTTCGGCCTCAAGATGGGCGCGGACGATTTCATCAAGAAGCCCTTTTCGCAGCGCCTCCTGGTCGAGCGCGTCAAGGCGGTGATGCGCCGGGCCGGCAACAGGGACGGGACGCCGCAGCCGGCCGAAGCCGCCAAGGTGATCGAGCGCGGCAAGCTGGTCATGGATCCCGACCGCCATGCCTGCACCTGGGAGGGCCAGCCGGTAACCCTGACCGTCACCGAATTCCTGATCCTGCAGTCTCTCGCCCAGCGGCCCGGTATCGTCAAAAGCCGCGATGCCCTGATGGATGCGGCCTATGACGACCAGGTCTATGTCGATGACCGCACCATCGACAGCCACATCAAGCGCTTGCGCAAGAAGTTCAAGCAGGTCGACGACAGTTTCGAGGCGATCGAGACGCTCTACGGCGTCGGCTATCGCTTCAAGGAATCCTGAGGAACCCAAGGGGGGCCGGGCGGGATGGTAAGCGGAGTCGAGACGCCCGACCGCATCGATTTCGAGGACAGCGTTCAGGCCGAGACATCGGTCGCCGAGCGACGCGGCCTGTTATGGTGGGTTCACCGCCTGGCGCCGGCCCGGCTCACCAGCCGTATCGTTCTTCTCAATCTTGCCGGTCTCGTCGTTCTCGTCACCGGCATTCTCTATTTCAACCAGTTCCGCCAGGGTCTCATCGACGCACGAGTCGAAAGCCTTCTGCCGCAGGCCCATATCATCGCCGCGGCGGTAGCGGGTTCGGCAACCGTCGACACCGGCTCGATCGTCATCGATCCCGACGCATTGATCTACAGCGGAGATGACGCGGTTCCCGACGCCGACCGGCTGCGCGATCTCGATTTTCCGATCAATCCCGAAAATGCCGGGCCGCTGCTGCGGCGGCTGCTCGCCAACACGACGATTCGTGCCCGGATCATCGATCCCGACGGCAATCTCATCGTCGACAGCCGCTATCTCTATGGCCGCGGCGAAATCCTGCGCTCCGACCTGCCGCCCCTCGACGGCACCACCGAGGGCTGGCTTGAACGGACATGGCAGCGCTTCATGGACTGGCTGTTCTCGAGCGACTATCCGCTGCAGAAGGACTACGGCCTCGATAACGGCAAGGAATTTCCCGAAGTCGCCGCAGCACTCAACGGCGCGTCGGTCAGCGTGGTGCGCATCAATGAGCGCGGCGCGGTGATCGTTCTCGTGGCGGTGCCGATCCAGCGTTTCAAGGCAGTACTCGGCACGCTGGTGCTGTCGACGACCGGCGGCGAGATCGACAATGTCATCCGCGCCGAGCGCCAGATCGTTCTCTACACTTTCGCCTTCGTGGCGCTGGTCACCATCCTGCTGTCGATCCTGATCGCCGGCACCATCGCCGAGCCGATCCGGCGGCTTGCCGCGGCGGCCGAGCGGGTACGGCGCGGCATCAACAAGCGCGTCGAAATTCCCGATTTCACGCAGCGGCGCGACGAGGTCGGGCATCTCTCCGGCGCCCTGCGCGACATGACCACGGCGCTCTACAACCGCATCGATGCGATCGAAGCCTTCGCAGCGGATGTCTCGCATGAACTCAAGAACCCATTGACGTCGTTGCGCAGCGCGGTCGAGACGCTGCCCTTCGCCAAGACCACCGACCAGCGCGATCATCTCGTCGAGATCGTCAAGGACGACGTGCGCCGCCTCGACCGGCTCATCACCGACATTGCCGATGCCTCGCGTCTCGATGCGGAGCTGGCGCGCGTCGAGGCCAAGCCCGTCGATGTCGGCATCCTGCTCGAGACGATGGTCAACATCGCCAACGAAATCCGCAAACCGCACCAGGCCGAGATCAAGCTCGAAATCCAGCCGCCGCCGGGCGACATCCCGCGCGACAAGGCGTTCATCGTGCTCGGCCACGACAATCGCCTGGGCCAGGTCATACGCAACCTCATCGACAATGCGCGCTCCTTCACACGCGAAGGAACGATCGTGCGGGTGCGCGTGCGGCGCATGCAGGACGATGTCGAAATCCGCGTCGAGGATGAGGGTCCGGGCATCCGGCCCGACAATCTCATCCGCATCTTCGAGCGTTTCTATACGGACCGCCCGGAAGGCAGTTTCGGCAAGAATTCAGGCCTCGGTCTTTCGATCTCCAAGCAGATCGTGGAGGCCCATCGCGGGCGGATCTGGGCCGAGAACCGCTATGGCCGCGCGCCCCAGGGCGAGACCGAGCGGCCGGTCCTGGGCGCGCGCTTCATCGTGCGCATCCCGGCGCTTCCCGAAGACTGGACGGCGCCGGACGAATCGTGAGCAGCGAAGCGGGCGCAGAGCTCATGCATGCGACCTGCATCAGCGTGGGCGGTAAAGGGATTTTGCTGCTCGGGCCCCCGGGCTCCGGCAAGTCCGATCTAGCCCTGCGGCTGATCGACACGCCGGGTTCGGGGATAGCCGGCGACCTCCTCACGACGCAGCTCGTCGCCGACGATCAGGTGCAACTGGTCCGCATTGAAGATCATCTCGAAGCGCAGGCGCCCGAGACGCTCGCCGGGCTTCTCGAAATCCGCGGGCTTGGTCTCGTGCGTGTCGCTCATCGTGCTTCAATCCGCATCGATCTTGCCGTGAGGCTTCGGCCGCATCGCGAGATCGAACGCATGCCCGAACTCGCCGACCAGCGGCATACGCTGCTCGGCATCAGTCTCCCGCTGGTCGAAATCGACCCGGCGGCGGCTTCAGCCCCGGCACGGGTCAGAGCCGCCGTTCACTACCTGTTTTCGCGCTAACTGGCAGCGACGATTTTGGCGGATCGCCTTCGGGTCCTGTCAAATAACTGATTCGAACTTTGTCAGTTCGGCAATCGTCAGCGGCAGCGAGCATCGTGCGAGCGCGCTTATGTATGCCTGAGCAGAGAGCGCGGGCCTTCTCAGCCTCTCCCTGCACCTTCGCGCAGCCAGCAAAACGGCTGCCTGATCCAATCCGAGCAGATCGATGATGAATTCATCCGGATGCAATATATCGAGATCGTAAGGCGATACGCATTGCGGCGGAAAATCCTTCACGTTGAAGGTGACAATTGCCGAGCAATGCCCCTCGATGGCAGCAGCTATCAAGTGCCGATCATTGGGATCTGGGCAGTCGACTGTCGGGATACGCGCCTCGTATCCCTCGATCAGGCAATCGAGAACACTGTCATTCATCAAATCGCGCGTCCGCTCAAGCTTTGCGCGCTCGAGGTCGGGGCGCTGCTTCAGCAGTGCGACTATCCACTCCTCATGAATCTCGCTTGTCCATTTGGCGCGGAAAAGCTTGGCCGATGCCAGTTCGATCAAGAGGTCCCGCAGAGGCGCGGGATAAAGCACGCAAGCATCCAAGAGAGCTGTATAGGCGGGGCCGCTAATACCCCATCCCCAATTCCTGTGCTTGTGCGGCGAGTTCTTCCATTGCGGCGTTCCGCCTCGCTTCGAATTTGTTCTGATACGCGATCAAATCTGCGAACCGCACACGGCGATGGGTTCCTACCATATGAAATCGCAATTCGCCTTTCTTGAGTATTGCAATCAAATGCGGGCGAGAGACATTCAAGAAGTCGGCAGCTTCCTGTGTCGTCAGTTCGGCATGGACAGGGATCAGGGTTACGGCGTTTCCCTTCGACATCTCGGTGAGGAGACGCCTCAAAAGACGGGCGGCGGCCCCCGGCAGAACCAACTCCTGCCCATCCGCGAGCTTCACGTGGAGTTCTGACTCCGAGCCAGCAGACAGAAGCCGGCTGGCGGTCTTTGCCAACTCGGTGTCTTTCTTCGATAGAACCTCCGCCCGCTCCAGCACATCGCTCATCGGAACTCACCGGCCATTTACGTCCTGGGATATGGGCATAAAGCCCGCAAATGAAATAAACGAAACAGGATCATTCCGCAAGGATGAGCCAGAAGAGCGCGTGAGCTTCTCATGATTTCAATCGGTTACGGCTCCCCTAAGGTCGATTCTTACGGTTCGCCTGTGCGTCGTGCTCCCCCCAAACTCGCGCGACATTGCCGCTGGTCCTGCCCTTCCGTTCCTGCTTGCAGCGCAACGCGGACGGCGGCAGAGTGCGCGCCCCGGGGTCCGGGATAGGCGATAGAGCGAGGTTTGGGTCTGGATGATTGGCTTGGTTCTGGTAACCCACGGCCGTCTTGCCGAAGAATTCAAATCCGCCCTGGAGCATATCGTCGGAAAGCAGGACCGGATCGAGACCGTGTCGATCGGCGCTGACGACAATCTGGAAAAACGGCGCATCGACATCCGCACCGCGATCGCCAAGGTCGCCGGCCCGCAAGGCACGATCCTCCTGACCGACATGTTCGGCGGCACGCCGTCGAACCTCGCCATTTCATTCCTCAAGGACGGCGAGGTCGAAGTCATCGCCGGGCTCAATCTGCCGATGCTCGTCAAGCTGGCGCGGGTGCGCAATGAGAGTCCGCTGGGCAAGGCGGTCATTCAGGCACAGGATGCCGGCCGCAAATACATCAACATCGCGAGCCAGATTCTCGGCGAATAACCATGTCAGGCGTCCTCGAAAGAGAGCTCGACATCCTGAACGCCCGCGGACTGCATGCGCGCGCTTCGGCGAAGTTCGTCAAATGCGCCGAAAGCTTCAATGCGCAGGTCACGGTGACGCGCGACGGACAAAGCGTGCCGGGCACATCGATCATGGGCCTGATGATGCTGGCCGCCGCCCAGGGCACGTCCATCGTCGTTTCGGTCGAGGGACCCGAGGCCGAGGAAGCGATGCAGGCGCTGGTGCAACTGGTGGCCGACCGTTTCGGTGAGGAGTGATATAAAGATTTCTTTATATCCTTATTGCCATGGCATCGGCCTGTTGCTATAGGGCGCGCCGACAGTCGCTCCCCACCCATCGAAAAGGTTCGCCATGGCCAAAGCCCAGGATTATTTCGTCGCCGATATCAAGCTGGCCGAGTTCGGCCGCAAGGAAATCGCGCTGGCGGAGGCGGAGATGCCGGGCCTCATGGCGGTGCGCGAGGAATTCGGCGCCAAGAAGCCCTTAAAAGGCGCCCGCATTACCGGCTCGCTGCACATGACGATCCAGACGGCGGTGCTGATCGAGACGCTCGTGCATCTGGGCGCCGAGGTGCGCTGGGCCTCGTGCAACATCTTCTCGACACAGGACCATGCCGCCGCGGCGATCGCCGCCAGGGGCATTCCGGTCTTTGCCTTCAAGGGCGAGAGCCTGAAGGAGTATTGGGAATTCACCGGACGCATCTTCGACTGGCCGGGCGAGCCCGCCAACATGATCCTCGATGACGGCGGGGACGCGACGCTGTTCATCCTGCTCGGGTCCAGGGCCGAAAAAGACCCGTCGCTCATCGCCAATCCGACCAACGAGGAAGAAGAATGCCTCTATGCCGAGATCGCCAAGCGGATCAAGGCGAGCCCCGGCTGGTTCTCGAAGATCAAGCAATCTATCAAGGGCGTTTCGGAAGAGACGACCACCGGCGTGCATCGGCTCTACGAACTGCAGAAGAAGGGCGAACTGCCCTTCCCGGCGATCAACGTCAATGACAGCGTGACGAAATCGAAGTTCGACAACAAATATGGCTGCCGCGAATCGCTGGTCGACGCGATCCGGCGCGGCACCGACGTGATGATGGCGGGCAAGGTCGCACTGGTCTGCGGCTATGGCGATGTCGGCAAGGGCTCGGCGCAATCGCTGCGCGGAGCGGGTGCGCGCGTGATGGTGACCGAAGTTGATCCGATCTGCGCGCTTCAGGCGGCGATGGACGGATTTGCGGTGAAGACCGTCGAGGACGCACTGCCCGATGCCGACATTTATGTGACGGCGACCGGCAACAAGGACGTGATTACGGTCGAGCAGATGCGGCGCATGAAGGATCTGGCCATCGTCTGCAATATCGGCCATTTCGACAATGAGATTCAGGTCGCGGGCCTCAAGAACTACAAGTGGACCAATATCAAGGACCAGGTCGACCTGATCGAGTTTCCCGGCGGCAACCGCATCGTGCTCCTGTCGCAGGGCCGATTGGTCAATCTCGGCAATGCCACCGGCCATCCGAGCTTCGTGATGTCGGCCTCCTTCACCAACCAGACGCTGGCGCAGATCGAATTGTGGAGCAATCGCGCCACCGGCAAGTACAAGAACGAGGTCTATGTGCTGCCGAAAGAGCTCGACGAGAAGGTGGCGCGACTCCACCTCGCCAAGCTCGGCGTCAAGCTCACCGAACTCAGGGACGAGCAGGCCGCCTATATCGGCGTGGCGAAGCAGGGTCCCTACAAGCCGGACTATTATCGCTACTAGCCCAAAAGGGCCGGGCGGCCCCGAAACGGCTTACCGGCGCAACCTGCCGCCCGCGCGATTTTGCGGCGCCCGGGCCACAGTCAGGGGCTGTCACGCTCCTCCGATTCCGGCCCATCGCGAATGCATGTATATCCCGGTTTACAGGGTGATCGGGTGATTCGCCGCCCGGTCCGCCGGCAGAGCGACAGGGCAAGGCAACGGGGCGATGGCGAGGACAGCTATGGCGATGGACGCGCGCATCGGCAGATGATCGCTGTGGCTCGCATGATAACGGCCGCCGCCGCCATGTTTTCGGGCCTGCCTGCGGCCCATGCCCAGAACGTCTGGCCGGAGACCGCCATCGACAGCCATGCGCTGGCAAGCGTCGTTCTGGCCGCCGCCCTGCTCATCGTCTGCTGGGCGTTTTTCTCGACCCGGCGCGTGCTTCGGCGCGAACGCTCCATGCGCCAGCGGATCGGCGAACTCGAGGCGCAACTCAACGACGCCGAAGCCGCGCTCACCGCCGAACCGCATGTGCTGGTGGTTTGGCGCGATCGCGATGGCGGGCCCGAACGCATCGTCGGGACAATGCGCGGGGCCGCGAACGTCCCCGAGGAGCCGGCGCAACTCCTTGCCTTCGAGAGCTGGCTTGATCCTGAATCGGCGGATGCCCTGCAGGCGAGCCTCGCCGACATGCGGCAGAACGGAACCGCCTTCAATATCGGCCTGCGTACGCTCGCGAATGATCTCATCGAGGCCGACGGCCGGGTGGCCGGCGGCCTGGCAACCTTGCGGTTGCGGCCACTGGCCGGCGAGCGCAAGAAGATATCGGAGCTCGCCTATGATGCGCGCCGCCTCGGCAAGCAGGTCGAGCGATTGTCCGGCATGCTCGATGCCGCGCCGCTGCCGGTGTGGCTGCGCGATTCCGAGCGCAAACTGATCTGGGCCAACCGCGCCTATATCAAGGCGGTCGAGGCGCCCGATGTCGGCGCCGTGGTCTCGGGCGGGATCGAACTCATCTGGTCGGAACGGCTGGAACCGCCGGCGGCGCCGAGCACGCCGGGGCTGCTGGGCCGCGGCCATGTGGTGATTGCCGGCGCCAAGCGGGCGCTCGACGTCCACGAACTCAGTCTTGCCGACGGCATTGCCGGCTTCGCGGTCGATGTGACCGAACTCGAGGAGGCGGAGAAGGAACTCGACCGCCACACCAGAGCGCATGCCTCAACCCTCGACAAGCTCGACACGGCGATCGCCATATTCGGTCCCGATCAGCGCCTGCGGTTCCACAATTCCGCCTATGCCGAATTGTGGTCGCTCGATCCCGACTGGCTGGCGACAGGCCCGGCGGAAGGCGAAATCCTCGACCGGCTCCGGGCCGAGCGGCGGCTCCCCGAACAGGCCAATTACCGCGACTGGAGGGCGCGCCACCTCCAGGCCTATACCACCCTCGATACGCGCGAATCCTGGTGGTACCTGCCGGACGGGCGCTCGCTGCACGTCGTCTGCGAGCAGCACCCCTTCGGCGGCGTGACCTACCTCTATGAAAACGCGACCAAGGAAATCCAGCTCGAGAGCCGCTACAATGAACTGATCGAGGTGCAGCGCGAGACGCTCGACAATCTGCGCGAAGGCCTCGCCCTGTTCGGCACCGACGGGCGGCTCAGACTCTACAATCCGGCTTTCGCCAAGCTGTGGAATTTCGATACCGCCAAGCTTGAGGCGCAGCCGCATGTCGAGGAAATCGTCGCCTCGGCGCGCAGGCTGCATGACGACGACGCCATGTGGGATGAGCTCAAATACGGCGTGACCGGGCTCGATACCAACCGCAAGCCGCTCTCCGGAAAGCTCAAGCGAAGCGACGGCATGGTGCTCGAATACGCATCCGTCCCGCTCGGCGACGGCAATACGCTGTTGACCTATGTGGATGTCACCGATTCGGCGCGGATCGAAGGGGCCCTGCGCGAGCGCGCCGAGGCGCTGGAAGCCGCAGACCGTCTCAAGACCGGGTTCATGTCGAATGTCTCTTATGAGTTGCGCACCCCCCTCACCAACATCCTCGGTTTCTCGGAAAGCCTTGCGCTCGGCATTGCCGGAGCGCTCGAGGCAAAACAGCAGGACTATGTCCGGCATATCCAGACATCATCGCAGGATCTGTTGGCGATCATCGATGCCATCCTCGATCTCACCACAATCGACGCCGGCGCGATGGAGCTTGCGCTCGACACCGTCGATGTGGCGCGCCTCATGGAGGAGACGGCCCAGTCCCTTTCCGAATGGATCGGCAGGCGCGACCTGACATTAACCATCGAAGTGGCGGAGGATGCAGCGCAGTTCCGCGGCGATCCCAAGCGCATCCGGCAGATCATCCACAATCTTCTCACCAATGCGATCGGGTTTTCAACGGAGGGCGGAAGCGTGCGCATGGGCGCGCGGCGCGACGGCAGCGATATCCTGGTGTGGGTCGCCGACACGGGCAAGGGCATAGACCCCGAATTCCAGAAACGCGCATTCGACCGCTTCCAATCCTCGCCGGTCCTGGGCGGTCATCGCGGGCCCGGCCTCGGGCTTGCAATCGTCAAGAGTTTCGTCGAACTTCACGAGGGAAAAGTCTCTCTCCTGTCGCAAGTCAACAAAGGAACCACCGTCGTTTGCCGTTTCCCTGCCGAAGGCCCGCGCAGCAAGCCGCCCGCATCCTACCCGTCGCGTTCAGGCCCGATGGCCGCAGCATAAGCATCAGCATCGACTTCCCCCCATGAGTGTATCCCGCGCATTGCCGACGGCCGAGGCAACCGAGCGTCTCGGCCATGAAATCGCCCTTGTGGCACGGCCCGGCACGGCCATTCTTCTCGAAGGCGAGCTTGGGGCCGGCAAGACGACGCTGGCCCGCGCCATCATCCGCAGCCTGTCGGGCGGCACGGAAACTGAGGTGCCGAGCCCGACCTTCACGCTCGTTCAGACTTATGAGGATGGGCGCATGCCGGTTGCCCACGCCGATCTTTATCGCATCGGCGATGGCAGCGAGGTCGGTGAACTCGGCCTCACCGATCTGGCGCGTACGCATCTTCTCATCATCGAATGGCCGGACAGATTGCCCGCGCCCCTTTTCGAAGACGTCCTCACCATTCGCCTTGATGGCATGGGGGAAAGCCGCCGGGCCGTCCTGCACGCCTCGGGCGCGTGGGTGCAGGCGCTTGATCGCCTCGAGTCGATCGCCAAGTTTCTTCCCCGCGCAGGCTTCGGCGAGGCGAAACGGAACTTTCTTGAGGGCGATGCCTCGTTCCGGCGCTATGAACGCCTCGATCGCGGCGGCCAATCCTTTGTCCTCATGGACATGGCGGCCCGGCCCGATGGCCCTCCCGTCAAGAACGGCAAGCCCTACAGCGCAATCGCCCATCTTGCCGAGGATATCCGCGCCGTCCTGGCCGTGAATGGCTATCTGGAATCGCTCGGCTACAGCGCGCCTCATACTTATGCCCATGATACGGTATGCGGCCTCGCAGTGATCGAGGATCTCGGATCGCAGGTCTATGGCCGCATGATGCTTGCCGGCGCGGATATGAGCGAACCGATGGCGACGGCCATCCTCCTGCTCGCCGACATGGCCGAGAGAGACTGGCCCGATCACGTCCCGGTTCCAGGCGGCGGCACACATCCTGTGCCGCTATATGACAGAGAGGCACTGAGCATCGAAACCGAACTTCTCCTCGACTGGTACTGGCCGTTTCTGACCGGCCGCGAAGTGCCGCGACCAGACCGGGAGAGTTTTTGTGAAGTCTGGAGCGAATTCCTGCCGCTGACCCAGCCGACCGATCGCACCTGGGTGCTGCGCGATTTCCATTCGCCGAACCTTCTCTGGCTGCCCGAACGCGAAGGCTTGCGGCGGGTAGGCCTCATCGATACGCAGGACTGCGTGCTGGGACATCCCGCCTATGATGTCGCCGCGCTGCTGCGGGACGCGCGCGTCGACGTGCCGTTCGATGTCGCCGAGGATCTTCTCGAATATTACTGCGCCGCGCGCGAGCCGGACCCGCAATTTGACAAGAACGAGTTCAGGCGTGCCTTCGCCCTCCTCAGTGTCCAGCGTGCCACCAAGATCCTCGGGATATTCGCGAGATTGTCGCGCCGCGATGGCAAGCACGGCTATATCCGCCATATGCCGCGTGTCTCGCGCTATCTCGAACGCGATCTTGCGCATCCCGATCTTGCGCGGCTGCGCGACTGGTATGACCGGCACCTTCCAGCGAATTTACGGGCCTCAGCCGCATGAGCAAGGTCGGCCTCAGCGCCATGGTGCTTTCCGCCGGGCTCGGGCATCGCATGCGGCCCTTGACGATTGCGACACCAAAGCCATTGATCAAGGTGGCGGGCAAACCCATCATCGACTACGGCTTCGACGCCCTGCGCGCCGCAGGGATCGAAACTGTCGTCGTCAATGTCCACTACCTGGCCGATCAGGTCGAAACCTGGGCACAGCGGCAGAAGCCGCCTCCGCGCATCCTCATCAGCGATGAGCGCCATGAACTGCTCGATACCGGCGGCGGCGTAGCCAAGGCGCTGCCGATGCTGGGTGACGAGCCGTTCTTCGTGCTCAACAGCGATTCCTTCTGGCGCGAATCCGGCGAGCCGGCGCTCACACGCATGCGCGCGGCGTGGGACGATGCAACCATGGATTGCCTCCTTCTTGTCTGTCCGCTCGAGCGCTGCATTGGCTTCGATGGCCATGGCGACTTCACGATCGTGCAAGGAGGCGCGCTGATCCGCCGCCGCGCCGGGGATGATCATCCCGTGGTCTATATTGGCTGCTATCTTGTCCACCCCCGCATCTTTGCGGCAACAGGAGGCGGTGCTTTCTCGATGAATATCCTGTGGAACAAGGCCATCGCAGCGAAACGCCTCTACGGCCTGGTGCATGAAGGCCTGTGGCTGCATGTCGGAACGCCGGAAGCCATTCCATTGGCCGAGGCGGCCTTGAGACAAAGCCGGTCATGACGGCCGCCAGGCCGCGTCTCTACAACATTCCGGCGGATGCCGATTTTCTCATGACGCTCGTCGCCGCCATCGATCGCGGCGATCTCCCCTTGCCGGACGGTGTAGCGCCGCTCGCCCATGAACTGCCGCACTGGACGATACTCGTTCCGAACAGACGCGCCGCGCGGGCGCTGAGCGAGGCGTTTCTCACGAGATCGGGCGCTGGGGCCCGGCTCCTGCCGCGCATTCGCCCGATCGGCGACATCGACGAAGACATGCTGGAGGTGACAGGTCACACTTTGCACGGCGAGGCGGCCTTGGCTCCCGCGATCTCAAAGGCGGGGCGCGAATTCCTGCTGCTCTCCCTCATCTCCGATTGGGCCCGCGACAACCCGCACGAATCGCTTAGTGCCGATCTTGGCCAGTCGCCGGCCCATCGCATCGGATTTGCGGAAAGTCTGGCGCAACTCATCGACAGGATCGAGACCGAGGGGAAGGATCTGCACGACCTTGCCGCGCTATACGATCTCGATCTCGCGACCCATCGGCAAACACTGATCGGTCTGCTCGGTACGATCAGGGAGCATTATCCGCGGCGACTCGAGGAACTCGGACTCCTGGATCCGACGGCGCGCCGCAATCTTTTGATCCGTCACCAGGCTCGCCTGCTTTCGGAAAATCCGCCGCATTATCCCGTTATTGCCGCAGGTTCGACCGGATCAATACCGGCAACGGCGGAACTTTTGGGCGTGATCGCCCGCCTCGACCACGGCGCCGTCATCCTTCCGGGCCTCGACACCGAGATGGACGAAGCAAGCTGGCAGGCCCTGACGCCGCAACATGCGCAGTTCGGTCTCAAGCAGCTATTGCAGACGCTCAAGGTCGATCGCGGCGAAGTTGAGCTCCTTTCCGGTATCGACTCGATAACGCGCGGCGCAGCCCGGCGCTGGTTTGCAAGCGAGATCATGCGGCCGGCGGAAACCGCGTCGCGCTGGCAGGATGCGGTTTCGCGGCATCGCGATAAGCTGGGGCTGGCGCTCGAGAATCTCAGCTTCTGTCCGATGCGGAGCCGTCGGGAGGAGGCCCTGGCGATTGCCGTCATCCTGCGCGAGGCCATCGAAACGCCGGGCCGGAAGGCTACCCTGATCACGCCGGATCGCGAACTGGCGCGGCGGGTCATTGCCGAACTGCGGCGCTGGGCCATCGAGGTCCATGATTCTGCCGGCGAGCCATTGAGCACAAGTCTGCCCGGCAGCCTCGTGCGGGTTCTGATCGACGCGGCGATCAGCGGCTTCGATACCGTCTCGCTCGTATCGCTTCTGCATCATCCCTTCATGCGGCTCGGTGCCGAGGAGGCCGAAGTCTATCGACATCTGGAACTAGCCGTCCTGCGCGACGATGTCCTCCTTGGCGGGATAGGCCGGATCACCCAGGCCACGCGGGATGCCCGCGCGAAGGCCGCGGCTGATCATCACGCACACGCGACGATCAAGCGCCTGAAACCTCAGGATTGGGACAAGATGGAGTCGCTCGCCGCATCGCTCGCGGCAGCCCTGCAACCGCTTTCTGATCTGGCGAGCCGCGACACATTGCAGCCGCTAAAGACGTATTTGGACGCCCTTTTCCGGGCGCTAGAGCAGATCGCCGGCGACGGCGCCATTCTTTGGGACGGCCGCGCCGGCCAAACCCTCGCCGCACTGCTCGACAGCCTGATCGGCGAGAGCCCTCTGCACCCCCCCTGCAACTTCGCCGAAGCGATGCTGATGCTTGCCCGGCAGCTGCGCGCGACGCCGGTCGCATCGCCCGCGGCCGATACGGCACGCATCACCATACTGGGCCTGCTCGAAGCGCGCCTGCTGCGCAGCGATGTCACCGTGCTCGGCGGCTTGAACGAGGGCAAATGGCCGGCCCAAACCGATCCGGGCCCGTGGGTGAACCGGCCGATGCGCAGTGTTCTTGGCATGCAGATGCCGGAGCGCGATATCGGCATGACGGCGCATGACTTCGCACAGGCGCTCGGCGCCGATCGCGTCTATCTCACCTGGTCGGAACGGATCGGCGGAGCACCGGCAGTGCCGTCTCGCTGGGTTGTGACGGCGCGAATGCTGATTTCGGCCGCCTTCGGCAGCATGCCGGACACCCCCGAGAGCATGCGCTGGGCCGACGCGCTCGACGCGCCAATCGAGGTCACGCCGGCCGGCAAACCAAAACCGATGCCGCCGGTTGGCGCGCGGCCAAGGCGCTTCAGCGTGACCGAAGTCGAAACCCTGATTCGCGATCCCTATGCGATTTACGCGAAGAAGATACTGCGTCTCGAGCCCCTGCCAGAGCTTGTCATGCAGGAACGCCACGCCTTGCGCGGCACAGTCATTCACGACGCGCTCGATCACTATGCGAAGCTTCTGGAGGAGGGAGGCCTTGCGGCACGCGATGCAATGCTTGAAGCGGGGCGACGGGCTTTCGCGGAACATCAAGGCGATCCGGAAATCATGGGCTTCTGGTGGCCGCGCTTCCTGCGCCTTGCCGATTGGTTCGCCCAGGAAGACACGCAATTGCGGATCGGCGTTGCCGCCTCCCTTACGGAGAAGCGGGGTACAATCACCTTTGCCATCGGCGACAGCGAATTCAGCCTCAGCGCCCGCGCCGACCGGATCGATATTCTCAAGACCGGCCAAGCGCGAATTATCGACTACAAGACCGGACAAGTGCCCGGTTCCAATGCGGTCGAAGCCGGATTCAAACCGCAACTGACGCTTGAGGCGGCCATACTCGCGCGCGACGGCTTCGGGCTTAAACGGCCGATCAGGACAGATGAGCTCGTCTATATCCGCATGAGCGGGGGCGAACCTCCCGGCGAGATCAGGACCTTGCGCGACTTCGACGTCATGACTGTGGCGGAGAGGCATTTCGCCGAATTCAAGGACCTGCTTCTCGCCTATCAGCAGCCGGAACAGCCCTATCTGCCAATGCAGGCGATGGAGCGCGAGGCCGATCGCAGCGATTTCGACCACCTGGCGCGGTTCGACGAATGGGCGCTCGCCGGCGGGAAAACGCCATGACCCAAGCCAGCGCACAGCAGGTCCTGGCCTCGGATCCGCGCATCAACGCCTGGGTCGCCGCCAATGCCGGCTCCGGCAAGACACGCGTGCTGGTGGATCGCGTCATCCGACTGCTGCTCGATGGCGCGAAGCCGCAGCACATTCTATGCCTCACCTTCACCAAGGCGGCCGCCGCCGAAATGGCCAATCGCCTGTTCGACAGGCTCGGAGCCTGGGTCAGCCTCGATGATGCAAAACTGACCGCGGCTCTTGCCGCACTCGGCGTGACACACGTCGATGCACGCCTTCTGGCACGGGCGCGCCAGCTCTTCACCATGACGCTCGAGACGCCGGGCGGACTCAAGATCCAGACGATCCATGCCTTTGCAGAGCGCCTCCTCCAGCTCTTTCCGATCGAGGCCGGCGTCGCGCCGGGCTTTGCCGTCATGGATGAACGGCAGGCGGCCGATCTGCTTGAGCGTGCCCGACGCATCGTGCTGAGCGGCTCGCAGGCGGCAGGCGACAGCGCCGAGGCGCGCGCGCTGACACGGATGATCCCGTTCGTTACGGAAGGAAATTTCGACGATCTCATTCAGGGCATACTCGCCAAGCGCAGCGATCTTGCGCATGTCCTGAGTGCAACCGGCGGCGTGGCTGCGGCGATGGCGGCGCTGCGAGCCGCACTTGGGCGGCCGGAAAGTCTGACCGTGGCTGAAATCGACGCCGGGCTTGCGCTTGATGAAGAGCGCTATCGCGCGTTGGCCGAGGCGTTGCGGATTGGCAGCGAGAAGGACAATGAGCGAGCCGATTCGATACTCGAATGTCTTGCGCTGCCCGATGCGCGACTCGACTCACTGCAGTCGCTCTTGCTTACAACGAAACTAGAGCCCAAGAAGATAAGTTCCGTTGCGACCAAGGGTGTTGTCGCAGGCGCGGCGTGGATTCCCGATTTCATCGACGGCGAGCAGCATCGATTGCTCGAGGCAATCCACGCGCGGGCCGATCTGGCGATGCTCGAAGCGACGGAGGCACTGCTTGTACTGGCCACCGCTATCGTCACACGTTACGAAAGCGAAAAGCGCCAGGCGGGGCAGTATGATTTCGACGATCTGATTGCCCGAACGCGCCGGCTCCTGACGCAATCAAGCGCGGCGCAATGGGTGCTCTACAAGCTCGACGGCGGAATCGATCACATCCTGATCGACGAGGCGCAGGATACAAGCCCGGCGCAATGGGAGATCGTCGAGGCCCTTGCCGATGAATTCTTCTCCGGCCAGGGGGCGCGGCCCGATGTCGATCGGACCTTCTTTGCGGTCGGCGATCGCAAGCAGTCGATCTTCAGTTTCCAGGGCGCCGATCCCGATGCTTTCACCGCCGCAGCGACGCGCTTTGCCATCAAAATCAAGGCCGCCGGAAAGCAGTTCCGGCATATTCCGTTGCATATTTCTTACCGCTCGACGCAATGGGTGCTCAATGCCGTCGATTGTGTTTTCAAGGAGCAGGCGGCGCGCAAGGGTGTCGAGGCGAGTGCCGAACTGCAGATCGAGCATCGCGCACATCGCGCGGAGACGCACGGGCTTGTCGAATTATGGCCGCTCGTCGAACCGGATGAAAAGGTAGAACCGGTAGCCTGGCGTGCCCCGATCGACAGCGCACCGGAAAACCATCCGCGACGCAAGCTGGCAGCAAAGATAGCGCGGCGCGTCGCAAGCTGGATCGGGCGGCGCCGGCTTGCCTCGCAAAACAGGACTGTGCGGCCGGGCGACATCCTTATCCTCGTACAGCGGCGCAGTCCGTTCTTTGACGCATTGATCCGCGAATTGCGCCAGCATGGCGTGCCGGTGGCGGGTGCGGATCGACTGCAGCTCGGCGGCCATATCGCAATCCGGGATGTGCTGGCACTGGCGCAGTTCACGCTCCTGCCGGAGGATGACTACACGCTCGCCTGCGTCCTAAAGAGCCCATTGGTTACGCGCGATGACGGCGCACCGATCGATGATGCCGATCTTTTCGTCCTGGCGCATGGGCGCGGCGAGCGATCGGTGTGGGACCGGTTGCGCGAAAGTGGCGATCCGCGATTTGCCCCGGCGCGCGCCTATCTTGAGCGGTGGCTGGCGGGGGGCGCGGGGCTTGGTCCCTTCGCTTTCTTCTCACGCCTGCTTGTTGAATCGCGCGCGGCCCTGTTGCGGCGGCTCGGGCCAGAGGCGAATGATCCGCTCGACGCGCTCATCGATACGACACTCGAGTTCGAGCAGGATCATGCGCCGACATTGCCGGCTTTCCTCGCCTGGTTCGCCGGTGCGGATATCGAAATCAAGCGCGACATGGACCAGGGCGGTGACGAAGTGCGTGTCATGACCGTGCATGGCGCGAAGGGTCTGGAATCGCACATCGTGATCCTGCCCGATACGGTCGATATGCCGGATAATCGGCGGCGAGCGCCGGTCATCCTGGTAAAACCCGATCCCGATGGGCCGGATATCCCGTTCTGGTTGCTGCCCAAGACAGCGCGTTCAGCGACCGTCCAGGGCTGGTGCGATGCAAAGCTCGACAGCGCCGGCGATGAATATCGCCGCCTTCTCTATGTTGCGATGACGCGGGCGCGCGATGAACTTTATGTGTGCGGCTGGTACAATCGAGAACCCAAGCCCGAGTGCTGGTATGAGTTGGTCAAGGCCGGACTCATTGGAAAGGCGACCGAAGTCGCCGATTCCGACGGGGGCACATGCATGCGGATGGGAAGCGCGGATGCCTGGGCGGATGCGCCATCACCCGGGAAGGCGAGTCCCGGTATCTCGCCGCCGCAGTGGCTCAGGGAAGCGCACGTCGAGCCGGCACAGCCCGTCTCGCGATTCTCGGAACGGATTCGGACGCCGGTGACATTATGGCGCGGGACGCGAATGTCGCGCGGTCGTTTTCTTCATCGCCTTCTCCAGAGACTGCCGGAACTTCCCGAAGAGGCACGCGCGGCGACGGCTGCCCTTCTGGCCCAGCGCGAGGGGTTTGCCGAGGAGATCCCGGCATCGGCGGTCGCACTGATGAGCGATCCACGCTATGCGGGTTTCTTCGCGAGTGCCGGACTGGCGGAGGTACCGGTCGTCATGCGGGGTCCGCACGGGCGGACCGTCTCCGGCCAGATCGACCGCATGCTGGTCACGGACGATGAAGTCCTGATCCTCGATTACAAGACCGATGCGCGACCGGCCCGCACGCCCGAGACAGTCGACACGGCCTATGTCATTCAGCTCGCGGGCTATCGCGCGGCGGCCAAATTGGTTTTCCCCGGCCGCAGGGTCCGCGCCGCGCTCCTATGGACGGAGATCCCGAGCCTCATGGAACTGCCGGACGGTCTCCTCGACAGGGCTGCCATGCAGGAAAGCCTGACCTGACGCTAGCCCCCGAGCCTTGACCGGCCCCCCGGTGCTCCCTACCTTTTGGCGACTTTCCAGCGGTCCTCGCGATTCCGCGCCCCCCAAGAGGTTTATGATGACTACACACAAAGTTTCCGACGCAACCTTCGCGGATGACGTTCTCAAATCCAAAGAACCTGTGGTTGTAGACTTCTGGGCAGAATGGTGCGGGCCGTGCAAGATGATCGCTCCGGCTCTCGAGGAAATCGCCACGGCGCTGGGCCCCAAGGCCAAGATCGTCAAAATCAATATCGACGAGAATCCGAAGACCCCGTCACAATACGGGGTGCGCGGCATTCCGACCTTGATGGTGTTCAAGGATGGCCAGGTCGCCGCAACCAAGGTCGGCGCGGCGCCCAAAAGCCAGTTGCAGTCCTGGATCGAACAGTCGCTCTGATCGAAGCTTAGCGGCGGGCCGCGCCGCTGACCCATGACGGCGTTTCGCCGTCATGGGCGGCAAGGACGCGGCCCGCCAGGTAAAGCGAACCGCAAATCAGAATGCGCGGCGCCGGAGCGCCGGCTGAAGCTTGCCGGAGCGCGGCTTCGATCGATCCGGCTGTCTCTGCGGAAAGTCCCTGTTCGCGGGCGGCTGCCGCGAGCTCGTCGGCAGAGAGCGCATTGACTTCATCGGGGATGGTAACGGCAACGACCCGATGCGCGAGGCCTGCAAATGGTGCGATGAACTTGCCGGCATCCTTGGTGTTGAGCATGCCCCAGACCAGCACGAGAGGCCGCGAGACGCGCTCATTCAGATCGGAAAAGGCCTGAGCCAATGCATGACCGGCGGAGGGGTTGTGCCCGCCGTCGAGCCAAATTTCCGCATCATGCGGGACATGCTCGCGCAAATGTCCTTGCCCCAGTCGCTGCATGCGCGCCGGCCAGACGGCCTGTTTCATGCCTTGCGCGATATGAGTGTCCGACACGCGCTTATCATTAAGCGTGCGGAGCGTCGCGATGGCGGTGCCGGCATTGTCGATCTGATGGCGGCCGCTCAATTGCGGCAATGGCAGGTCAAGCAATCCGCGCTCGTCCTGAAACACGAGACGTCCGTGCTGCTCATAGGATTGCCAATCGCGATTTCCGATGGCGAGGGGTGCCCTCACGCGCGCCGCAACGCGCTCGATCTCGGCCAAGGCCTCATCGCGCTGCGGAGCGATGATGCCCGGCACTCCGTTCTTCAGGATCCCGGCTTTCTCGAAGGCAATGCTGGTCAGAGAATCGCCAAGATATTGCTGATGGTCATAATCAATCGCGGTAATTACCGTAGCGGCAGGATTTGCGATTACATTCGTTGCATCGAGCCTGCCGCCAAGGCCAACTTCGAGGAGAAGGTAGTCGGCAGGCACGCGTGAAAAGGCGAGGAATGCTGCAGCCGTCGTTATCTCGAAAAATGTGATCGGCTCACCCGCATTGGCTTCCTCGCATTCCTCGAGCAGCCGGGCCAGTTCATCTTCCGATATCAATTCACCGGCAACGCGAATCCGCTCGTGAAATTTCACGAGATGCGGCGAAGTATAGCAATGGACTCTCAAGCCGGCCGCTTCGAGGCTGGCGCGCAGATAGGCGAGCACCGAGCCCTTGCCATTGGTTCCGGCAATATGCACGACGGGCGGCAGCCGCGCTTCCGGATGATCCAGGCGGTCGAGAATCCGTTCCATCCGCACAAGATCGAGATCGATGATCTTGGGATGCAGCGTGAGCAGCCGCGTCAGGATGGCGTCGCTCATCGCCATGAGAGTCCGGCTCAATCCGTTTCGGCAGGAGCGAGCGCAGCCGGTTCTTCACTCTTGTCGCCGCTATCTTCTGCTTTTTCGAGCGGCGGCAGGGGCGGTTCCTTCGTCAAGATCCGAAGGATGCGGCTCAAGGTGCCGCGCAACTGATGGCGATGGACGACCATGTCGACCATGCCATGCTCTTCGAGATATTCGGCGCGCTGGAAACCCTCCGGCAGTTTCACGCCCAGCGTCTGCTCGATGACGCGCGGGCCCGCAAATCCGATAAGCGCGCCGGGCTCGGCAATATGAATGTCGCCGAGCATCGCATAGGAAGCGGTAACTCCTCCCGTCGTCGGATGGGTGAGGACGACGACATAGGGAAGGCCGGCGGCGCGCAATTCGCGCACGCCGAGCGTCGTACGCGGCATCTGCATGAGTGAAAGAATGCCTTCCTGCATGCGCGCCCCGCCCGAGGACGCGAAAAGGACAAACGGGCAGCGCTTCTGCACCGCGGTGCGCATCGCGACAATGATCGCCTCGCCCGCCGCCATGCCCAGCGAGCCGCCCATGAAGGCAAAGTCCTGAACCGCAATGACCACCTGCAGGCCGTCCAGGGTGCCCGAGCCGGCAAGCACGGCATCATCCTGGCCCGTCTTCTGCTTGCTCTCCTTCAGCCGGTCGAGATAGCGACGCTCATCGCGGAACTTCAACGGATCGACGGCAACCTGAGGCAGCGTGATGGTCTGATACGTGGCGTCGTCAAACATCGATTTGAGACGAATATCGGGCGCCATCCGCATGTGATAGCCGGAGCCTGGAACGACGAATTGGTTCGCCTCGAGATCGCGATAGAAGACCATCTGGCCGGTTTCGGGATCCTTGATCCACATGTTCTCCGGCACCTCGCGCTTGGCGCCGAGAAGCCCGCGAATCTTGGGGCGAACGAAATTCTTGATCCAGTTCACGCCGCTTTGCTCCCGACTCCCCGCGCAATATCGCGAACCAGGCCGTGCACGGCAGGTACGGTCCTGGCCGTCGGCCTGCCATCTCCATCGAGCGTGTCGCGCACCGCATTGACCAGTGCGGAGCCGACAACGACGCCATCGGCATCCCTGGCGATAACGCGGGCCTGATCGGCGGACTTGACGCCGAAGCCCACGGCGATCGGCAGGCTCGTATGCTTCTTGAGGCGCGTCACATTCGCCTTCACGCTTGCGAGGTCTGGCGTCTTTGTCCCTGTAATGCCCAACACCGAGACATAATAGACGAAGCCGGAGGTGTTTTTCAGCACAGTGGGCGCGCGCTTGTCGTCGGTTGTCGGCGTTGCGAGGCGGATGAAATTCATTCCCGCCTTCATCGCGGGAATGCATAATTCATCATCTTCTTCCGGCGGAAGATCGACGATGATCAGGCCGTCGACGCCGGCCGCCTTGGCATCGGCGAGGAAGCGCTCGACGCCGTAAGCATAGAGGGGATTGTAGTAGCCCATGAGCACGACCGGCGTCGCGTCATCCTCTTTACGAAACTCGCGCACCATCTGGAGCGTCTTCTTTGTCGTCTGGCCCGCTTTGAGGGCGCGCAATCCCGCCGCCTGGATCGCCGGGCCGTCCGCCATCGGATCGGTGAACGGCATGCCGAATTCGATAAGGTCGGCGCCGGCCTTCGGAAGCCCCTTGATGATCTCGAGCGAGGTCGCGTAATCGGGATCGCCGGCCGTGACGAAGGTCACGAGCGCGGCACGTCCCTGCTGCTTCAGTTCGGCGAAGCGCTTCTCTATCCGCGTCGTCACAGCTTCACTCCGAGATGGGCCGCAACCGTGAAGATATCCTTGTCGCCGCGGCCGCACATATTCATGACCATCAAATGGTCCTTCGGCTTCTTTGGCGCCAATTTGATGACCTGCGCCAGGGCATGCGAAGGCTCGAGCGCCGGGATGATGCCTTCAAGCTTGCAGCAAAGCTGGAAGGCTTCGAGCGCCTCGGCATCGGTCGCCGAGACATAATTGACGCGCTTCATGTCATGCAGCCAGGAATGCTCCGGCCCGATGCCGGGATAGTCCAGTCCCGCCGAGATCGAATGCGCCTCGATGATCTGGCCGTCATCATCCTGCAGGAGATAGGTGCGGTTGCCGTGCAATACGCCCGGCTTGCCGCCGGTGATCGAGGCCGCATGCTTGCCGGTATTGAGGCCAAGGCCCGCCGCCTCGACGCCATAAATCTCGACATCCTTGTCATCGAGGAAGGGATGGAAGAGACCCATGGCATTGGAACCGCCGCCGATCGCGGCCACCAGCGAATTGGGCAAGCGGCCTTCGCGCGCCATCATCTGCTTTTTGGTTTCGACGCCGATCACCGCCTGGAAATCGCGCACCATGGCGGGATAGGGATGCGGGCCCGCCACCGTGCCGATGCAGTAGAAGGTGTCCTCGACATTGGCGACCCAATCGCGCAAGGCCTCGTTCAGCGCATCCTTCAAGGTCCGCGAACCCGATAGCGCCGGGACAACTTCGGCGCCGAGCAGCTTCATGCGAAACACATTGGGCTTCTGCCGCTCGATATCGACCTCGCCCATATAGACGATGCACTTCAAGCCGAAGCGCGCGCAGGCAGTTGCGGTCGCCACCCCATGCTGGCCGGCGCCGGTCTCGGCGATGATGCGGGTCTTGCCCATCCGCCGCGCCAGAAGGATCTGGCCCATGACATTGTTGATCTTGTGCGCGCCGGTGTGATTGAGCTCGTCGCGCTTGAAGTAGATCTTGGCGCCGCCCAGATGCTCGGTCAGACGCTCGGCGAAGTAAAGCGGGCTCGGCCGCCCCACGTAATGCTCAAGGAAACTGTCGAGCTCGGCCTGGAAGGCGGGATCGGCCTTCGCATCCTTATAGGCCTGCTCCAATTCGAGGATCAGCGGCATCAGGGTTTCGGCGACGAAGCGGCCGCCATAAATGCCGAACAGCCCCTTTTCGTCGGGACCGGTGCGATAGGAATTGGGAACGGCGATGTTCATGAATAATACTCACCTGTCGGAGCGTTCTAGCGAGCCGCCTTGGCTGCCTCAATGAAATTCCGGATCAGCAGCGGGTCCTTGACGCCCGGCGCGCGCTCGACGCCGGACGAGACATCAACGATCGTGGCGCCCGTGGCGGCAATCGCCCCTGCGACATTTTCAGGGTTGAGGCCGCCCGAAAGGATGAATTGCCCGGCTGATCCCCCCTCCCCCAGAAGAGCCCAGTCAAAGGAAAGCCCGTTTCCCCCCGGCAAGGCATCAATCAGCGTTTCGGGCGCCTTGGAGTCGAACATGACCGCCGCCTTGCTCCGATAGGCTTCGGCACTCGCGACATCGCCCTTATCCTTGACCTTGATCGCCTTGATGAGCGGTTTTCCCGTCATATGCGCGATGGCTTCGACGCGCTCGGGCGATTCCGAACCGTGACACTGGTAAATATCGGGATGTACCTTGGCGGCGATTTCGACGATCAGGGGATCGGGCGCATCGACCATGACGGCAACGATCTTTGCCCGGCCTCGCGCGCGTCTGGCAAGCTCGGCGGCCGTTTCGATCGTGACGTAGCGCGGGCTCTTCGGATAGAAGTTGAGGCCGATCAAATCGGCTCCGGCCTCGAGCGCGGCATCCACGGTGGCGAGCGTCGAGAGCCCGCAGATTTTGACCTCAACCGGCATGGAGCGACTCGCAGATTGCGCGCACGGCCTCGACCGGATCGGGGGCACCCGTAATCGCGCGACCGATCACCAGGATATCGGCGCCGGCGGCCATTGCCGCTTGCGGCGTCGCGATGCGCTTCTGATCCTGCGCACCCGCTTCCGCCGGCCTGATACCGGGAACGACGGTCATGAAACCGGGACGCGTGGCGTGCCTGATGCCGACGATGTCATGCGGACTGCAGACGACACCGTCGAGTCCGGCATTCATGGCCAGCTCCGCGAGGATGCGCGCATGCGACTGCGTATCGCGGGTGGTCTCAAATCCGATTGACCACAAATCGTCATCGGAAAGACTTGTCAGGATGGTCACCGCGATAAGCCTCGTGCGGCCATCCACGGCCTCGGCCGCCGCCTTCATCATGTCGAGCCCGCCCGTTGCGTGCACGTTTATGATCGCCGGCGCGGGATCGAGCGTCATCAGGCTGCGCAATCCGGATGCCACGGTGTTCGGGATGTCGTGGAGTTTCAGGTCGAGGAAGATCGGCAGGCCCGTTTCGGCGACGGCCTGATAGCCGGCCCTGCCATGCGCGTAGAAGAATTCGAGCCCGATCTTGAGATAGCCCGCATAAGGCTTGAGCGATACGGCAAGTGCTTTCGCCTGGGCCATATCGGGCGTGTCGAGGGCGACGCAGATCGGGTTCGGGACGCTCATGAGGCGAGCGCTTAGCCGAGATCACTCAGCTGCGCAAATAGACCATTTCGGCGGCGGCCAGGTCCTCGATGGCCGTGCCGCAGGACTTGAAGAGGGTGATCTCTTCGGCGCCCCGGCGGCCTCCTTTCAAGCCCCGGCAAAGCTCGAAGAGATCGCCTTCGATCCGGTCCATGGAGAAATAGCCCTCGGCCTCGGCCTGGATGAGATCGCCGGCTTCGGCGATGGCGCCGTCGCGCGTATCGACGAAAACGCGCGCCCGGGCAACCGTTTCGCCGTCGACCTCGCGCATGGTGGGCTTGAAGGCGCCGGCAAGATCGACATGGGTTCCTGGCCGGAGCCATGCGCCCTTGATAATCGCCTCGGTCGACGAGGTGACGCAAGACACGATGTCGGCCTCGCCCACGGCCGTCTCAAGACTCTCGACCGGCAATGCGGCAAATCCGTCCTGCACCAGTTCGCGGGCGAGTGACGCCGCCTTTTCCGGCGAGCGGTTATAGGTAAGGACCCGCTTGATCGGCCGCACGGCGGCGTGCGCGCGGACGAAATGCGGGGCCAGCGCACCGGCGCCCACAACCAGCAGCGTTTCGGAGTCGGGACGCGCCAGGTAGGAGGCTGCGAGCGCCGAGGCGGCGGCGGTGCGGCGGCGCGTCAGTTCGGTGCCGTCGAGCATGGCGACGGTTGCACCGGTGTCGTTGTCCATCAGCAGGTAGCTCGCCGTAATGGTGGGCAGGCCCCTGGCGGCATTGTCGAACTTTGCGAATACCGTCTTGAGGCCAGTAAAAGCCTTGGACCAGGCCGGCATCAGAAGCAGGATCGAGACCGGCGACAGGTCGTGGTGGTGGCGGACAGGGGTCACGATCTCGCCAGCGAAGGCTTCCCGCAAAGCCTCGACGAGATCGCCATAGGGGCTGAGTTCCGCGACACGCCCGGCGGAAATGAATTTCATGGAGGTCAGGCCGCGTGTGACGTGGGCAAATTGTGGCGGGCGGCAGCGTCACGGCGAAGGCGCGCCAGCTCGTCCTGGCCACGCAGCAATTCGGCGCGGGCTTCGCGCGCGGCTCGGCGCCACTTTTTCTGGGCAAACCAGCAAGCGAGCCAGCCCGCGACCAGCCCGACGAAGATGCCGCAGAAGAACAGCGACCAGAGCGGCATGGTGATCATGGCGCGCGGTGCGTCGCGCGACAGCGGATCAAAGGAAACGTCGATCCATTGCCGGTTGGCGACCGCAAAGGCGGCGATGATTGCCACGATCGGCAGGCCGATGATCCAGTGCAAGGCGCGGCGCAAACGCCTCAGGCCTTCGGATTAAGCCGCTCGCGCAGCTCTTTGCCGGTCTTGAAGAAAGGCACACGCTTGGCGCTGACCTCCACGGCACTGCCGGTACGCGGATTGCGGCCGGTGCGCGCCTGGCGAGACTTGACCGAAAAGGCCCCGAAACCGCGCAGTTCGACGCGGTCTCCCTCGCTCATCGCGCGTACGATCTCATCGAGGACGGCGTTGACGATGCGTTCGACGTCGCGGTGATAGAGATGCGGATTCTTCTCCGCGATCTGGTCGACAAGTTCAGATTTGATCATAGGATCTGCGCCCCCAGCACAGTCTACTGGAGTGCAGGGTGCCAAAGCGCGAGAAGACCGTCAAGCTCGACGCCCGAGGCCTGGCCGGCGAAGGAGCCGAGACCCAAAGCTCGCAGGACCAGCTTGACGGCGCTGAAACCCAATCCCGTGGAGCTGCTGTCGGACGGTACGCGCCAGTCGACAATCTCAAGATCGGACGCGATCTTCTTGTCCTTCACGAGCCAGTCGACGGCTTTCTCCTCGCCGCCAATATCGTCGACGAGCTTCTCGGTCAGGGCCTGGCGGCCGGTATAGACGCGGCCGTCCGACAGGACGAGAACCCGCTCCATCGGAAGGCGGCGGCGCTCGGCGACCAGTCCGGTGAACCAGCGAAAGGCATCCTGCACCATGGCGTTGGAGACGTCGCGGGCCTTTTCCGGAATCGGCTTGAAGGGTGAGGGCTCCGCCTTGAGATCGCCGGACTTGATCTCGTCGATGCGGACACCCAGCGTATCCATCAATTTTGATACTTCGGCCCACTGGAAGATCACCCCGATGGAGCCGGTGATCGTGTTGCCGCGCGCCACAATATGGTCTGCTGCAATCGCGGTAATGTAGCCGCCGGAAGCCGCAATGGTGTCCATGACAGCGACCACCGGACGGGTCTTGGCGATCTCGCGGATTGCCTCGTAGAGCGCTTCCGAACCGGCTGTCGTGCCGCCGGGCGTATCAAGCCTGATGATCAGCGCCTTTGCGGTTTCGGAATCGCGAAGCTCCTTCAGGAGGTCGAGTGTCGGCTGGTCGCCGGTAATCATTCCAGTGACGCGTAGGCGGGCAATATGGTCCTGATGCTTCTTGAAGCCTTCGAAACCGCTGGAGCCCAGAACAAGGGCCAGCAGCGCGATGATGACGGCGAGACAGCCCACGATACGCCAGAAAACGAGGCGGCGCCTGAGGCGACGCCTGTCGACGATCAGTTCTGCCTCGCCGGCCATGGTCATTCGCTGCTCTTGGCCTCGGCTTCCTTCTTCGCCTTGTTAAGGGCAGCGCCAAGAATGTCGCCAAGCGAGGCGCCCGAATCGGACGAGCCGTACTGGGCGACCGCAGCCTTTTCTTCGGCGATCTCCAGCGCCTTGATCGAGACCGTAACCTTGCGGCTCTTGGGATCGACCTGCGACACGCGCGCATCGACCTTTTCGCCGACCGCGAATCGCTCGGGGCGCTGCTCGGAGCGGTCGCGGGCGAGATCCGCCCGCTTGATGAAGGTCGTCACATCCGTGCCGACGATCTTGACTTCGAGACCGCCATCCTGAACCGCGAGGACCTCGCAGGTCACGGCATCGCCCTTCTTGATGCCGGCAATCTGCTCCTTGGGGTCATTCGCCATCTGCTTGATGCCAAGCGAGATACGCTCCTTCTCGACATCGACATCGAGAACCGCGGCTTTGACGCGGTCGCCCTTCTTGTAATCCTTGATCGCCTCCTCGCCGGACTTCTTCCAGTCGATGTCGGAGAGGTGAACCATGCCATCGACATCGCCGTCGAGACCGACAAACAGCCCGAATTCGGTGATGTTCTTGATCTCGCCTTCAACGGCCGTACCCACCGGATACTTCGCCTTGAAGGCTTCCCAGGGATTGTTCTGGGTCTGCTTGAGGCCGAGCGAGATACGCCGCTTCGAGGGATCGACTTCCAGCACCTGAACCGTGATTTCCTCCGAGGTCGACAGGATCTTGCCCGGATGGACGTTCTTCTTTGTCCAGCTCATTTCCGAGACATGGACGAGGCCTTCGATGCCATCCTCCAATTCGACGAAGGCGCCGTAATCGGTGATGTTGGTGACGCGGCCCTTGACCTGGGCTCCGAGCGGATATTTGGCCCCGACTCCATCCCAGGGATCCTTGTCGAGCTGCTTCATGCCGAGCGAGATACGCTGCGTCTCGGGATTGATGCGAACGATCTGCACCTTCACATGCTGGCCGACAGTCAGCACGTCATTCGGGTGATTGACGCGCTTCCAGGCGATGTCGGTCACATGCAACAGGCCGTCGATGCCGCCAAGATCGACGAACGCACCGTAGTCGGTGATGTTCTTGACGACGCCGTCGACAATCTGGCCTTCGGCGAGATTCTGGACGAGTTCGGAACGCTGCTCGGCGCGTGTCTCTTCCATGATGGCGCGACGCGACACCACGATGTTGCCGCGCCGGCGATCCATCTTGAGGATCTGGAAGGGCTGGCTGACATGCATCAATGGGCCGACATCGCGAATCGGGCGGATATCGACCTGACTTCCGGGAAGGAACGCCACGGCACCTCCAAGATCGACGGTGAAGCCGCCCTTGACGCGGCCGAAAATCACCCCGTCGACACGCTCGTTCTTGCCATGATTCTGCTCGAGCCTGGTCCAGGCCTCCTCACGCCGTGCCTTGTCGCGCGACAGAACCGCCTCGCCCATCGCGTTCTCGATGCGCTCGAGATAGACCTCGACAGTGTCGCCTGGCGCGATCTTGATGTCCTTGCCGGGCTGGGAAAATTCCTTGAGCGCAACTCGCCCTTCCGTCTTGAGACCGACATCGATGATGACGAAGTCGTTCTCGACGGACACGACCTTGCCCTTGACGACGCTACCTTCGGTTGCAGGATTGTCGCCATAGGACTCAGCGAGCAGGGCCTCGAAGTCTTCACGCGTAGGGGTAAGCGAGACGGCGGATTTCGCCATTGAATAGATATCCTCTAACAAAATCGGGGTTGGCCCACGGATATTTCCGCAGGACGTCCTGCATGCGCCCGGTTGAGCTTAAAGGGGCACAGCAGGCAAACCACGACCAAGTCCCAAGACCGGCGCCAAAGACGCCCAGGCTGCAATTCGAAGCCGATCCTGAAACAGTTAAGGGCGCGATGGAGCCTCTCGCTCCCGCACCCCGGGTTTCGTCTCGCCCAAGCACAACGGCCGGGCGACCTGGATTGGGGGCTCCTATAGCGAAAGCAGGGGCTGAGGGCAAGCTGGCAGAACACCAGAAGGGGCCGTTCCGAGACCGCCATTCCGCGCTTCCGGCTTCAGGGTTGCTGTGTCATAGTGCGGGCCGAGAAGGGGTCCCGGCGGCAGCGCCGAGAGGTTCCCTTGCGCGGAGGAACCTGGACCTATGCGGCGGTTAGAGCACGCACGCATCCTCATGTATAGCCATGACACTTTCGGGCTGGGTCATCTCAGACGCTGCCGCACCATCGCGCATTCGCTTGTCGAACAGTATCGCGGCCTCACCGTTCTCATAATCTCCGGGTCGACGATCGCCGGCGCCTTCGACTATCGCGTCCGCGTCGATTTTGTGAAAATCCCCTCGATCATCAAGCTGCATAACGGCGAATACACCTCGATCGACCGCCACACCGATCTGCACGAGACGTTGCAGATGCGGCAGTCGATCATCCGTCACACCGCCGAGACCTTCCAGCCGGATGTTTTCATCGTCGACAAGGAGCCTTTGGGCTTACGCGGGGAACTGGAAGAGACACTGTCCTATCTGAAGACCCATGGCACAACACTGGTCCTGGGCCTGCGCGAGGTCATGGACGCGCCAAACCTCCTCGCGGCGGAGTGGAAGCAGCGGGACGTCCTGCGCAAGATCGGCGCGTTTTACGACATGATCTGGGTTTATGGGCCTGAAGGTTTCTACGACCCCCTGACCGGATTTGACGTACCCCCCGCGACCAGGGCCCGCATGAGCTATGTCGGCTTCCTGCAGCGCAGCGTCCCTCATTCGGACGTACCGATGCGCATGCCGGAAGGGGACTACATCCTGGTTACCACCGGTGGTGGCGGCGACGGCGCCGAGCTCATCCACAACGTGCTTGACGCTTACCGTTCGGACAACCGCCTGCAGCACAAGGCGCTGGTCGTGCTGGGGCCGTTCATGCCGGTCCGCAAGCGCCGCAAGTTGATTCGCAAGGCGCAAGCGGTCCCGCAGGTGAACATGATCGAATTCGACAACCGCCTCGAAACGCTGATGGCCGGGTCCCGCGGCGTCGTCGGCATGGGCGGATACAATACGTTTTGCGAGATTCTGTCGTTCGACAAGCCGGCTATCATCGTGCCGCGGCTGCAGCCGCGGGAAGAGCAGTTCATCCGCGCGCGCCGGGCCGCCGAATTGGGCATCATCGAGATGGTGCTGCCCGAACAGGCAGCAGATCCGAAAGTCTTTGCCGCGGCCCTGGCCCATCTGCCGATGCGGCCGCCGCCTTCGCGGTCGGGGGCCCCCGTCGCGCTCAACGGGCTTGAAAATATCACAAATCTGGTCGGCGACTGGCTTGAGCACCGCTCGCAGAAGCGCTTTTCCGTGGTCGAAGGCTAGGTTCTAGCCGCAGCAGCGATGGCGAAAACAATCGCAATCGTGCTGAAGGGCTATCCCCGCCTTTCGGAGAGTTTCATTGCGCAGGAAATCCTCAGCCTGGAAAAGGCCGGCCTGACGCTCAGTCTGATCTCCATGCGCCATCCAACGGATGGCAAGGTCCATCCCGTCCATCGCGAAATCCGCTCGCCGGTTCGCTATCTGCCCGAATACCTCCATGACGAGCCCCGGCGGGTATTCAAGGCCTTCATCCGCGCCCAGGCGCTCGCGGGCTACTGGAGGGCCTTGCCGACCTTCCTGCGAGACCTCTGGCGCGAACCCACCCTGCACCGCCTCCGGCGCATCGGCCAGGCGCTGGTGCTGGTGACCGAGATCGATCCGGAAATCGCCTGGCTGCATGCGCATTTCATCCACACACCGGCCTCGGTCACGCATTATGCAAGCCTTATGACCGGGCTCGGCTGGAGCTGCTCGGCGCATGCCAAGGATATCTGGACGACGCGCGATGACGAACTGCGACGCAAGCTCGACGCCATGGCCTGGGCCGTTACATGCACCAGGGCTGGCTACTTAAAATTGCAATCACTGGCAACAAACCCGCAAAAAGTGCATCTTTCCTATCACGGCCTCGATTTGGCCCGGTTCGGTCCTTTCTTCGAATCGCGATCGCCGCGCGACGGCAGCAATCCCGCCGATCCGGTGATCATTCTAAGCGTCGGCCGCGCCGTCGCCAAAAAAGGCTATGAGGGGCTGCTCGCCGCGCTTGCCAGGCTGCCACCGGACTTGTCGTGGCGTTTCGTTCATGTCGGCGGCGGCGAACTGCTGAAACCGCTCAAGGAAGAGGCGGCTAAGCTCGGAATCGCGGATCGGATCGCGTGGCTCGGTTCGCAGGCCCAGGAAGACGTCCTCGCCCGCTACCGGTCGTCCGATCTCTTCGTGCTCGCCTGCCGGATCGCCGATGATGGCGACCGCGACGGATTGCCCAATGTCCTGGTCGAAGCCTCGAGCCAAGGGCTCTGTTGCGTCTCGACGCGAGTCTCCGGTGTGACGGAATTGCTGGAAGACGGTGTAACCGGCCTCGTCGTCGCGCCCGAGAACGCCGAAGCACTAGCCAACGCGCTTGTGCGCGCCATATCCGACCCTGCTTTGCGGGCTCGCCTCGGGTCGGCCGCGCAAGACCTGGTCCGCAGCCAGTTCGATCACCATCGCAGTGTCACCGAATTGGTTGAGCTCCTCCGGGCAAGTTTGAACGCGGAGGCAAAGTCGTGAACACGCCCCGCATCCTCTTCTACGTGCAGCATCTCCTGGGAATCGGCCATCTGGTTCGCGCCAGCCGCGTGGCGGGAGCATTGCGGGCGGCGGGATGCGAGGTTGCAGTGATCAGCGGCGGCGTTCCAGTGCGCGGATTTCCGGGCGAGGGTATCGAGTCAATAGAGATTCCGGCGATCAAATCCGTCGATGAAGCCTTCAGCAAGCTCGTGGATGCCAGGGGCGAGGCCGTGGGCGACAGCCTCTGGGATTTACGGCGAAAGCAGCTTCTCAGTCTCCTCGAGGCGCGGCGGCCCGATATCCTCATGATCGAGGCGTTTCCGTTCGGGCGGCGTCAGATGCGCAACGAAATACTCGCCATCGTAGAGGCGGCCCGCGCACTCATGCCCCGGCCTCTTGTCATCTCCTCGGTCCGCGACATTCTGCAGGAAAATCGTAAACCCGGCCGCGCGGAAGAAACGATCGACACATTGAACGCTCTTTTCGATCATGTCCTTGTTCATGGCGATCCTCGTTTTGCACGGCTTGAGGAAACCTTCCCGCGAGCAGGCGAAATCGGATGCGGGATTTCCTATACGGGCCTTGTCGCGGGACCCGAGCCCGGTATTCCGGCAGAGCGATTCGCGGTGCTGGTCTCCGCCGGAGGCGGTGCGGCGGGAGGCCGGCTCATCGATGCAGCACTTCAGGCCGCACAGCGACTTGCCACTTCGCAATCGCCCTGGTGCATCATCACCGGCCCCAATTTCGTCCATGCGGGCGCCATCCCATCGCATGTGAAGATTCAGGGTTTCAGGCCCGATCTGCCCAGCCTCCTCGCCGGCGCCAGTCTGTCCGTCAGCCAGGCGGGCTACAACACGGTCTGCGACATTCTGCGGGCGCGATGCCGCAGCATTCTCGTGCCTTTCGCAAGCGGCGGCGAAACCGAACAGGCTATGCGCGCCGCGAAGCTGGCGCATCTGAAGCTCGCGCACGTCCTGCCCGAATCCGCGCTTGATTCGGAAACGCTGATCGCGGCCATCGGAACTGCGCAGGCGCAGAAGCCCGGCACATCCCATGGCCTCGATCTCGAGGGAGCACGACATTCCGCCGAGATTCTGCTCCGGCTTGCGGCGCTCAGACGCGGCCGATCAGCATAAAGCGGGTATATTTCCGCAGATCGAGAGCGCCGGCGAAATCGACATGGCCAAGACGGGCGGCCGCGGCAAAATCCTCCAAACTCGCCTGCGAATTGATGTGCTGGGATTCGGCAAAATAGTCATTCGACTGCAAGAGAACGCGCGTGCCGCGTGGGATAAGTGCGAGCCAGCCCGGCAGATCTTCAATATGTTCGCAGCTGGTATTCACGACGAGATCGGGGGCCATGGCCGTGCCGGCGTAGTCGAGCGCATACATGTCCGCCGTGCGGGCGGCAAAACGGCCGTCCGCAACCTGCGGTTCGTTAAGCGATTCAGCCACAGCTGCAACCGACGGATCGATGTCGAAACTCTCGATCCTGCCGATCGAAAGGCGGTCATCGGCGAACAGCAATGCCGACAGGACGCCGTACCAACCGCCGACAATCCAGATCCGCTCCTGCCTCCCGGCGCCGAAGCGGGCGAGTTCATCACGTGCCCAGATTTTCGAGGCGACCTGACGGTGGTTGAAGGCAACGTGCAGTTCGGCCTCGGGAAATCGCGACACGGTGCGCGCCAGGCTCAGCAGCAGATCATTCCCGGTCAGGACCGCTGCACCGCGCAATAGATCGAAACAGCGTTCGGACCAGATTTCTCCGGGGCCTGAAGATAAGGTGGTGGCGGCACTCATGGCGACCTTGTATGCTGCGGCCTCCGACGAGGCAACGAATCCCTTGGTTTCATGAACGGCGAGCCTTTCCCCGCGATCGACGATATTCCGCATCTTTCGGGCCCGGCCGCGGAAATCCGTCAGGTCCTGGCGGCGCATTTTGTCCGCGACTGCCCGCATGTCGTGGAGATCGGCGGGCATCTGCGGCCGGTGACGCCCTATCTGAAGCATCGGCCCCTGTCTGTTCTTTCGATCGATCCGAAAACAGCGCCGCTGGAAACGGACACGCTCAATGGCCACCCCTGCCGGGTCCGCCATTTGAACCGGAAATTCCAGGACCATGACTATGGCGACTATGAGCCGGGCACCTACGGACTGGTGCTGCTCGGCATGTCGCTCAAACCTTTTGGCAAGCGCGAAGTACAGGGACCGCTGTTCTTCTCGCTGATCGATAACGCCCGCATTATCGTTCTTGACTATCCCCCGGCGCTTGAGCGCTCGGTGGCGATCGCGCCTTCGATCGTCGAGCGGCCGGGCCTGCGCACCACAGTCAGCCTTGAACTCACTCTAAACGATACTCAGATTAGCGGGTTGCCATTCGCAAGACGGCGGTTCATCGTCCTCGAACCAATCCGCCAGGCTCCCAAAAGCTGACCGGCAAGACGGCTTCGCATGGACAAAAACCTCTTCCGGTACATCTGGCGCAACACCCGCCGGCAGCAGATCTGGATCCTGTTCATCGTGCTGCTGTCGATGCCGACCTACTTCATGTCCTTCGACCTGCCGAAGCAGATCGTCAACGGGCCGATCCAGGGCCAAGGCTTCGAAACGCCGGGCGCAACCGCGACTTTCTTCAAGATCGACTTCGACGTTCCGAGCTGGATATCGTCATCCGGAAGCCTCGTTCTATTCGAGGGCATTCAGCTCAACCGGCTTCAGATGCTGATGGCGCTGAGCGGCCTGTTCCTGGCGCTCGTCATCATCAACGGGCTCTTCAAATTCTACATCAATACCTACAAGGGTCGCCTGGGCGAGCGCATGCTGCGGCGCATCCGCTATGAGCTCGTCGATCGCGTGCTGCGATTCCCGCCCGGACAGTTCAAGCGCGTAAAGGCTCCCGAAGTCGCCACCATGATCAAGGACGAAGTCGAACCGCTGGGCGGCTTCATCGGCGATGCCTTTGTCCAGCCGGCGCTGCTCGGCGGACAGGCGATCACAGCACTGGTCTTCATCATCGTCCAGAATTTCTGGCTCGGCATGCTGGCGGCAGCGACGGTCGCCGTGCAGGGCTTCATCATTCCCAAGCTCCGGCGCCGCCTGATTCAACTCGGCCGCGAAAGACAGCTCACCGCCCGCGAACTGGCGGGGCGCGTCGGCGAAATCGTCGACGGCATCGCCGCCATACACACCAACGACACTTCCAATTACGAGCGTGCCGATATCGGGTCGCGGCTGGGGCGGATTTTCAAGATCCGCTACGACATCTATCAGTGGAAATTCTTCGTCAAGTTTCTCAACAACTTCATCGCCCAGGTCACGCCGTTCCTGTTCTATGCAATCGGCGGCTACCTCGCGCTGCAGGGCCGGATGGACGTCGGCCAGCTCGTCGCGGTGATCGCCGCCTACAAAGACCTGCCATCGCCCATCAAGGATCTGATCGATTGGGATCAACAGCGCGTCGACGTGCAAGTGAAGTACACCCAGGTCGTCGAGCAGTTCACGGTCTCGGATCTGATCGAGCCGACGCTGCAGGAACTCTCGAAGGATCCCCTGCCACAATTGTCCGGCAATCTGGCCGTCAACAATCTCTCGGCGGTCGACGAGAGCGGCGCCAAGCTCGTCGACAAGGCTACGCTCACGCTCGCGCCGGGCGAGCGGCTGGCGATCGCGGGCGCGGCGGGCGGCGGCGGAGATACACTGGCGGAAGCGGTGGTCGGCCTCGTCCGCCCGGAGAACGGCCGCATCACGCTCGAGGGCACTGATATTGCGGAACTCCCGGAAGCGATCACCGGCCGGCGCCTCGCCTATGTCTCGTCAGACGCCCATCTTATGCAAGGCTCGTTCGGCGACAATCTCATCTATGGGTTGAAGCATGCGCCACTGGTGCCGGCGCACTATGAAGGCGCGGACGCAAAGCATCGCGAGTGGGAGATCAGCGAAGGACGCGCGGCCGGCAATCCCACCTTCGATATCAGGGATGACTGGATCGACTACGCATCCGCCGGTGTTTCCAACGCCGAGGAGCTCAAGGCCGCCATGCAGCGCGTCCTCGATATCGCGGGTCTGTTGCAGGATGTGGTCGATCTCGGCTTGAGAACCACCATCGATCCTGCGTCCTATCCGGCAATCGCGGAAGGAATCGAAAGGGCGCGCAAGGCGTTGCGCGCCGAACTGGAGTCCGAGGGCATCGCCGATTTCGTCATCTCCTTCGATCCTTCGACCTACAATCCGGAGGCGACGGTCGCGGAGAATCTCATCTTCGGCGCCGTACAGGAGGGCCTGTCCAAAGCGGACAAGGAAGCGACCGACAGCTACATCCGGTCGGTGATCGAAAAGTTCGGCCTTCAGGACCGGCTCTATCGCATGGGCTACGAGATTGCGCGGACGGTTGTCGACCTCTTCCGCGACCTGCCGCCGGACCATCCCTTCTTCGAGCAATTGACCTTCATGCCGGCCGAGGACATTCCGCGCTTCGAAGGCCTGATCCAACGCTATAAGGACAAGCCCAGCGCCGAGGTCGCACCGCAGGATCGCGACCGAATCATCGCCTTGAGCTTTGCCTATGTCGAACCCAGGCACCGTTTCGGATTGCTCGATGACGAGTTGCGCAAACGGATCGTTGAAGCGCGCCCCGAGTTCCGGTCGGGTCTGCCTTCGACCTTGCAGTCGAAGATCGCCTTCTACGATCCCAAGGAATTCAACCGCGCCAGCAATCTGCTCAATAACGTACTGTTCGGCCGCATCGCCTATGAGCGTGCCGATTCCGCCGATCGCATTCTCGCCATCGTGCGCACGGTTCTTGAGGAACAGGGACTTGGCGGCGAGGTCTTCCAGATCGGCCTCAATTTCAATGTCGGCTCGGCCGGCAAGCGCCTGACCGTCGCCCAGCGCCAGAAACTGCACCTGGCCCGCGCCCTGCTGAAGCGCCCGGACTTCATGATTTTCAACCGGCCGCTGTCGGCCCTGGATCTGAAGGCCCAGGAACGGACCATCGAGCGTGTCCTCGCAAGTTTTGACGGAAATGGCTACCGGCCGGGCATCATGTGGGTCGTGGGCCACGCCAGCCTTGCCCGCTTCTTCGATCGCGTCGTCGTATTTGACGGTCCGACACCGGCGGAGACCGGCAGCTATGACGAATTGATGGGGCGCAAAGGATTATTGACCGCCCTCTCGACGTGATATGAAATGGCCAGGAGAGCGGCCGGGTATTGGAGTATGTAGAAAACCATGTTGCTCAATGACGAGGTCGAACTCTTGCGGCGCCTGCCGCTGTTTGCCGGCGTGGCGCCCGCAAAGCTCAAATTGCTCGCCTTTACCTCGGATCGCATCAAGTTCGACGCGGGCAAGGAGCTGTTCAAGCAGGGCGACGCCGGCGATGCGGCCTATGTCGTATTGTCCGGCAATGCCGATGTTCTGGTCAAGACGGAAGCCGGCGAGATCAAGGTTGCAACCGTCAATCCCAGCGAGCTGGTCGGCGATATTGCGATACTTTGCGACGTGCCGCGCACCGCCACCGTGCGCGCGGCTACGCCCCTGCTCACGCTGCGCATCAAGAAGGAGAACTTTCTGAAGCTGTTGTCCGACTTCCCGGAAATGACGGTCGAAATCATGCGGGTGCTCGCGACGCGATTGAGCCGGACGACAGCGGAACTCAGCGATGCCCGAAGCCAACTCGCCCATGCGCGGCGTGTGCATTGACCATTTGCACTCGGCCCCGCACCGTCGCACCCGCATGGAGAAGCTCCGGATGATATTTTGGCAGTGCCTCGAATAGATCGGCTGGACAACCGGATGGCGGATTTCTCGGTATATTTCTGGGGTGTGCGCGGCAGCTTGCCGGCCTGCGGGCCGGAGACCCAACGCTCCGGTGGCCATACATCCATGGTCGAGATGCGCTGCGGCGAACATGTCTTGATGTTCGACGCGGGAACCGCTGCCAAGATTGCCGGCGATTCGCTGGATGAGCGTGGCGTCCGCCAGGTCGATGTATTCTTCTCGCATTTTCATTACGATCACATTATCGGGCTGCCCTTCCTGCTGTTCGCGCTCGGCAGGGACGTGCGTGTCGATCTATGGTCCGGTCACCTGAATGGACCCTGGACGACGCGCGAGCTGATCGCGCGGTTCATGGCGCCGCCGTTCTTCCCGGTGACGCCCGGCGACGTGAAGTCGAAGCTTGATTATCATGACTTCGAACCGGGCGACACGCTGAAACCGGCAGAGGGTGTTTCGGTTCGCACCATCCGCCTCAATCATCCGGGCGGCGCAGTCGGCTATCGGGTGTTCTATGATGGTCGAAGCGCTGCCTATCTGACCGATGTCGAGCATGAGGGGAGCGAGGTCGATCCCGCACTTGCCGAGTTCCTCAAGGGCGCCGACCTCGCAATCTACGATGCCGCCTATACCGACAAGGAACTTCCCTCATGCCGCGGCTATGGCCATTCCACCTGGCAGCATGCCGTGAAGCTTGCCAAAGCCGCGGAGGTCAAGCGCTTCGCCCTTTTCCACCATTGTCTCGATCGCACCGATGAGCAACTCGACGCCATCGAGCGCTCGGCGAAGGCGCAATATCCCGGCATGTTCGCCGCGCGGGCGGGTGTTACCGTCACGCTTTAGCCGGGCGCGGAGTTTCGAGCAGCGCCGGACCTGATTGCCACTCGCACGGGCCTGAGAGCGCGGTCATTTCAAGCAACTGGTCGAGGAAATCCCAGGCCTGATCGTCATGCACGATGTGGTGCGTGAGAATGCCGACGGGATAGCCACCCGTCTGCCTGGACTTTCGCAGCTCATCGACGAACTGCGTTGCCAGTCGCGCATGCTCGCCGCCCCGGCGCGTCGACCAGTCGATGATGTCGAGGTGGGCGTTGATAACCTTAAGATCCCCCGTCTGATCCTCAGTCAGCGTGTCGGCAAATGTCGAGACGGCGCGAAAGCCGGCTCCCGGGATGGCGGGCACGAGACTCGCGTCCATGCGATTCCAGGGAGGAACCAGCATTGGCAGCACCTTTTCGCCATGGAGGGCGGAGAGCTTGGACAATCCACGCGTCAGTTCCGCGACGACTTCCGCCGCCGGGCGATGCCTGCCGAGCTCCTGTTTCTTCTCGCTCGCAGGCGCGTAATTGGCGTGGCGCCAGCCGTGAACGGCAACACTTGCCAGCGCCGCGTTGCGCAGATGGCGGGCCAAAGCTTCGCCCGTCGGCTCCGGGATTACCGCCAGCACGAGCGGAACCTCATAGCGCTCGCACAGAGCAAGCAGGCGATCGAGGGATGCCGAGGGAGCAACGGCGTCATCGTCGCGCAGCCACACGCGCGGCGTGCGGCCCGCCTTCGACCAAAGGCCGAGCTCTTTGGTGAGGAGCGACCAGTCAGCTGGCATGGGACGGCACAATATCCGCAAGCAATGCACTGAGCCTTTGCGCCGCGATCTCGAGCGTGCGTTCGCCCAACACGAAGCGCCGGGCCTCGTCTCCAAGCCTGCGGAGCTTCGAGCGGTCGGCGGACAGAGTTCCAATCGCGCCGGCATAGGCGGCAATATCACCGGCCGGGGTGAGGATGCCGGTTTCGCCATCGCGCACGACCTCGGGCACGCCGGCGATTTTCTGCGCGACGACCGGGATGCCGGCGGCCTGCGCTTCGAGATAGGCAAGTCCGTAGGCTTCGCCGCAGCCCGGCCAGCAGTAGAGATCGGCATCGCGCAACTCTGCGGCAATCCTGTCCGGGCCGCGCTCGCCAGCCCAGCTCAGACGCGAGGCGGAGAGATTTTGAAACAGAGACTGCACTTGAGCCCGCAACGGTCCATCGCCAATCACTTTCAAATGCCAATCGACATCGTTCAGCCGCTCCAGGGCCGCCGCCAGCATGCGGTAGGAATCGAACTTGTCTCCTTTTCGCATCATTGCAACGGCGACAAGACGGATCGGCCCGCCATGCCTGCCAGGCGGCGGCAACGAAAAGTTCGCGACATCGATGAAGGGTGGAATTGAGGCGAGCCGGACAGCCGGTCCGAGCATGGCGAGGCCGTCGCGGTCGCGGCGGGTAAAGCAGATGTTGAGCGCGGACCTTTCAACCGCGGACTTCAAAAACCTCTGTGCACCGGCCCAGCCATCGCGGTCGCGCTTTTCCGCATAGGAGGCCTCGATGGTGACATAGGGAATGCCGAATCTGGTCGCGAGTGGCGGACCGAGCAGATCGGGGGCGCGGTAATAGGGATGATAAGTCAGCCAGAGATCGGGCTTAGCACCGTCCGCCCAGCATGCCGCGAGGCGCTCAGCTTCGGCTTGCGCCTCTTCACGCAAGTTTGTGAGCCGGGCTTCGCCATTGTCGGCTAGAAAGGCGCGCAGATGCGAAACGACCTCGACCGAATGCCCCTCGAGTGCCAGCGCCTTGATCAGCATCCTCGCCATCTGCCGGTCGCCCGACGGCACCGGATGGCCGGGCGGTTTCAAGGGTGCGTAAAAGGCGATCCTCATGCGGACTGAGTCTATACACCGAACCGGCAGGCACTCCAGCGTGTCCGGATCATACGCATGAATAATCCCGGTTCTGCCAGTTTTTTCGCCAAACTCTCGACCTTCGAGCGCTTTTCCGGCGTGACCGATGCGGCGAACTACAGTCCCTTGCCGGAGGACTGGTCACTCGCGGTCGCCGATATTGTCGGCTCGACCGCGGCGATCACAGCCGGGCGCTACAAGGCCGTGAACATGGCCGGCGCCAGCGTCATCTCGGCCATTCTCAACGCGCTTGGTCATCGCGACCTGCCTTTCGTCTTCGGCGGTGATGGCGCCGTGGTGGCGGTTCCCGCCGAATCCGTGACGGAGACACGCGCTGCACTCTCGGCGGTCCAGGTCTGGGTCAGGGAAGAACTCGGCCTGACACTGAGAGCCGCAATGGTGCCCATGACCGACATACGCAAGAGCGGACATGAGGTCCGTGTCGCGCGCTACCGCGTCTCGCCTGAAATAACCTATGGCATGTTCATGGGCGGCGGAGCGAGCTGGGCGGAGCAGCAGATGAAGGCCGGGCAGTTCGCGGTTGAACCGGCCGCACCCGGCAGCCGGCCCGATCTTTCCGGACTGTCCTGCCGCTGGAATCCGATCCAGTCGCGTCATGGCGTCATTGCCTCGATCATTATCGTGCCGGGCGAAAGCGCGCCGCCGGCCCGCTTCTCCGCGCTGGTCGATGAGGTCGTCGCCATTGCGGGCGAACAGGAGCGCGGCGGTCACCCAGTACCGGCGGAAGGCCTGCATTTTCCCTGGCCGCCCAAGGGCCTCGACTACGAAGCGCGCGCCTCCGCGCCGCGGCGGTTGCGGCCCTTGCGCAAACTGCGCATTCTCTTCGAAGCGACCGTGTCGATCATTCTGGAGCGCTTGAACAAACCCTTTATGGGCCTCGATGTGCAGCTCTATCGCGCCGATTCGGCGCAGCGCTCGGATTTTCGCAAGTTCGATGACGGGCTGAAGATGACCGTCGACCTCAATGAAGCGCAACTTGCTAGAATCGAGTCGATACTTCAGGCGGCGGCCAAATCCAACATCTGCCGCTATGGCCTGCATCGCCAGAACGAGGCGCTGATGACCTGTCTCGTGCCTTCACCCTTCCAGCGCGATCACATGCATTTCATCGACGGCGCCGATGGCGGCTATGCCATGGCGGCGGCGCAGCTCAAATCCGCCTGAACGTCAATAGGTGCAGGTGAACCCGCCATCGACGACCAATACCTGGCCGGTCATATAGCGGCTCTCGTCGCTTGCCAGAAACAGGATCGGCCCTGCAACATCCTCAGGCTTGCCGGCGCGGCGCAATGGCATGCGGCCATGCTTCACATAGATGTCCTGATACCATTCCGTCTGGTGCTCGTGGGTGCCGTCCTGCTTCTGGAGCGCCATGCGCGTATCGATATATCCGGGCGCCACGGCATTGGCGCGGATTCCCTCCGGCCCGAAATCGACCGCCATGCAGCGCGTGAGATTAACAACGCCACCCTTGGCCGTCGCATAGGCCATGGCATGGGGTTGGCCGCGAAAGCCCTGTGTCGAGGCGATATTGATGATGCTGGCGCATGGGCTCCGGCGCAAGAACGGAAGCGCGGCGCGGGTGCAGTGAAGTACGCCATCGAGATTGACAGCCATGACATGGCGCCAGCGCTCGCCGGTCAATTCGTCGATGGGCGTGTCGTCGGAAATCGCGGCATTGTTGACGAGAATGTCGATCCGGCCCCACTGCCTGTTCGCCATGTCCGCCATTTCCACGGCACTTTCCGCATCGGATACGTCGCATTTGATCGCAATGACGCTCAGCTTCTTCGCGGCAAGAACCTTCACCGCCCCGGCCAGCACATCCTCGTCAATGTCGGAAGCGAGCACATGCGCGCCTTCCACCGCCAATGCCGCGGCCGCGGCAAGACCGATGCCGCGCGCAGCCCCGGTGACGATCGCAACCCTTCCCTCGAGACGCATGCCAGAACCTCTTCGTTTCAAGCCGCTTGACGTCAGTGACCTCGACGCCCAAGCATCGCTTCATGCAATTCGACATCATCGCGCTTGGCGAGCCGCTTTACGAACTCAACCAGCAGCCCGACGGGCGCTATCTTGCGGGTTTCGGCGGCGACACATCCAATGTCGTAATCGCCGCGGCGCGGCTCGGCAGCCATTGCGGCTACATCGGCAAGCTCGGCAATGATCCTTTCGGCGATGCCATCGCTGCCCTGTGGGCCAGGGAAGGCGTCGATTCGAGTGCAGTTGCGCGTCATGCGACGGCGCAGACCGGTCTCTATCTCGTCACCCATGGCAAGGGCGGCCACCAATTCTCCTATTATCGCAAAGGCTCCGCCGCGAGCCTGATGACGCCAGAGGACGTGCCTGCCTCCATCATCGCGCGGGCCGGGTATCTGCATGTCTCGGGGATCAGCCAGGCGATCAGCGAGACGGCGCGCGAAGCGGTTTTCGCCGCCATCGACGCGGCGCGCAAGGCGAAGATCGCCGTCTCCTATGACACCAATCTGCGCACGCGGCTGTGGCCGGTGGAGACGGCAAGGCCGGCAATCGAAAAGGCTGCCGCGCTGTCGAGCCTGACGAAAACATCGATCGAGGATGCCGAGGCCCTGACTGGGATCAGCGATCCATCGGAGATCGCCGCACATTTCCTCAAGCTGGGCGCCGGCTTCGTCATTGTCACGCTCGGCGCCAAGGGCGTGCATGTCGCAACGCCCGACCGCCACGCAGAGATTGCCGGATTCAAGGTTTCGGCCGTCGATGCGACAGGGGCTGGCGATGCCTTTACCGGCGCGCTGCTCTCGGAATTGTCGCGCGGCGAGGATCTGTTTGCCGCGGCACGCTTTGCCAATGCGGCGGCGGCGCTGTCGACGCTCGGCTACGGCGCCGTCGAGCCCTTGCCGCGCCGTCATGAGGTCGAGGCGTTTCTCGCCAAACATGAGTCCGCTACTGCACGAGACCGCGCGCATCGACCCTGACGCGGCCAAGAACTTCATCGCCGCGGATGAACACCACGCGGTCGAAGAGGTTCACGACCGGACAGACGTGATTGGGCAATATCCGCACCCGATCGCCGACCGAGGGCTTTGCGGTGCTGTCGCTCAGATCGACATAGCCGTGTTCTTCGTTCGCCTCATAGATCTTCGCATCGCCATATTCCGGGATGATGCCATACCCCTGCAGGCCGAGGAGATCGCTGGTAAGTGACTTCGTACCCGCGTCGATCATGGCGCGCTCAGGCGTCGGCCGGCTGACGACGGTCGCAAGCATGGTCAGGCCGCAGTCCTCGCGCGCGCATACACCGCGATTGACCAGCGAGCGGTCGAAGAAAACGTATGTTCCGGTCCTGTATTCCGTGATGTCCTCAAGCCCCTCGTCGCTCCACATTTCGGGAGCGCCGCCGGTCGAAATGACCGGCGTCTCAAGTCCGGCCTTGGCGATCAGGCCGCGGGCCTCGGCGATATAGGCCGCCGCCTCACGCCTGACGCCCGGTTTGGGATAGGTCATGAGGCCGCCATAGCGCAGGCCCTTGGTCGCAGCGATGCAGCGCGCCAGCGCGGCTGCTGCTTCCGGCGATTGCACGCCATTGCGCTTCATGCCGGTATCGCATTCAACCAGAACATCAATATCCCGGCCCGCGGCTTGGCCGGCGCGGCCCAGGCCTTCGACAACGACATCGTTGTCCGCGACGACCTTGATCCCGGTTCGCCTGGCGAGTGCTGCGAGCCGCTGCAATTTCTGATCGCCCAGAATGTTGAAAGTGAGAAGCATGTCGGTGATCCCGGCATCGGCCATTACCTCGGCCTCGCCAAGCTTCTGCACCGTAATGCCCCTGGCGCCCAAGGCGAGTTGTGCCCTGGCGAGCGGTACCATCTTGTGGGTCTTGATATGCGGACGGTTGCCAAAGCCAGCCTTGTCGCAACGCGCCTGCCAGCGCGCGAGGTTGTTCGCGACGACATCGATGTCGATGACGGGCACGGGCGTTTCGAGATCTTCGAGACGGCGCCCGACGGGTTCGAACTCGAAATGCCGCGTGATGTCGGGTACGGACATGGCCTGTCTCTCTAGCTCGGGTTGAGGCGGAAATCCTTGCCCTCAGGCAAGGTCTGCCCGCCGTCGACAATGATCGTCGTGCCGGTGATATAGCCTGCTTCGTCGGAGGCCAGAAAGAGCGCGGCATTGGCGATGTCGCGCGGCGTTCCAAGCCTTCCCAGCGGAACGGCCTCTTCCATCATGCGGATGAAGGCTTCGCTCCTGTGCGTCTTCATCCCCTCGGTGAGGATGTTGCCGGGCTCGATCCCGTTGACGGTGATGCCATAACTCGCAAATTCCAGCGCCGCCGCCTTGATGAAACCGTTGATGCCGGCCTTGCTCGCAGAATAATGTCCATGCCCGGGGCTCGTCACGCGCGGTCCGGTGATCGAGGACGTAAAGATCATGCGGCCGTGGCGCTTCGGCTTCATCACCGCCAATGCGGCGCGGGCCGCGAGATAGACGCCCTTTAGGTTGACGGCGAGCACATGGTCCCATTCATCGGGTTCGATATTCTCGATCAAGGTCCAGGGATAGATGCCGGCATTCTGCACCAGAATGTCGAGGGTGCCATGCTTCTCGACCGCGAGAGCCACGGTGCGCTCGGCATCTTCCTTGCGCGAAACATCCATCCTGGCAAAATGGCCGCCGAGCCTTGCAGCCGTCGCCGTGCCCGCATCATCCTCGACATCGGCGATCACGACCCGTGCGCCTTCTTCCACAAACCGTTCGGCAATCCCTTCGCCGATACCGCGCGCCGCGCCGATGACCAGCGCGCTCTTGCCTTCAAGTCTCCGTGTCATGCGAGCTTCTGCCGGATTGCGAGCTTGACCGTATCGAGCAGCAGGGCCGCCAGGACGAGCGCGCCAAGGATCATCTGCGTATAATGTACCGGCAGGGCCATGACGTTCATGGCGGTCTGGATCGTCGACAGGAGCAGCACGCCGGCATAGACGCCGGGCAGTTGGCCTATGCCGCCCTTGAGGCTGACGCCGCCAATGACGACAGCCGCAAAGGCGCGGAAAAGCATGCCGATGCCGAGATTGGCGGTGGCGCCGGAGGTGCGGATCGCCAGCAGCCAGCCGGCAACGCCCGCGATCGCTCCGGAAAGTATGAAGGTGATGATGATCAGGCGATCGACCTTGATGCCGGCGCGGAACGAGGCGACCGGATTGCCGCCGATCATGGTGATATGCCGCCCAAAGGGCGTCTTGGCCATGATGAAAGTGAACACGACAAAGCACAAGATCGCCACCCAGGCGATGAGCGGGATCGACAGGAAAGTCTCGATGCCCATGATGCGCAAGGCCGGCGTCAGGTCCTGTGCCGAGCGGCCGCCCGAAATCGCATCGACCATGCCGCGCACCCAGATATAGGAGGCGAGCGTCACGATGAAGGCACTCATCTTGAGCTTGACCACAAGCCAGCCATTGATGCTGCCGATGATGCCGCCAACCATGAGAGCGATGCCGAGCGACACCGGCAGGACGAGCCATTCAGGCGTCATCGTCAAGCCAATGCCGATTCCGCGCGAGCAGAACAGGATGCCGGTGATCATCGCGGTGAGGCCTGCGACCGATTCGACGGAGAGATCCATGTTGCCGGCGATAATCACGATGGCGAGACCGATCGCCATGACGCCGACAAAGGTCGACTGCTCGATGATATTGATGAAGATGCCGGGCTGGGCGAAGTTCGGAATTGCCAGCGAGAAGATCGCCAGCACGAAGGCGAGGATGAACCAGACCAGGTTGTCGAGTACGAATTCGACGACCGCCCTCTGCCGGGGAGTTATCATTTCTGAGCCTCGGGGATGAGATCCCGGACCCGCATGGCGGATCCGGGACAGGGAGTGGGCGGCTGTTACTCGACCGGCTTCACCGGATCGGTCGGCGCCTTGAGATTGCCCCAGAAGCGCGCCTCATCGACATTGTCCTTGGTGATCGCGGCACCCGGGATCTTGATGTTGGCGCCCCAGGGTTCGATCGTCACGATCGATTCGAGGCCGAGCACATCATAGGTGCCGGGCTTGATCTCCTGCTTGTTGACGACCTTGTCGGCGAACATGGCGATCGCCGCGGCCTGCGCGTAGAGCGGCTGCTCCACCTCGACCTGTTCCCAGCCCTTGCGAATGAGATCGAGGCCGACCGGCGCGCCGTTCGACGAAACGAGCAGAATGTCGCCGGGCTTCTTGCCCTTGGCTTCGAGCGAAGCAACGGCAGCGACGGCAAGATGCGCGGCGTGAACGAAGATCAGGTCGATATCGGGATTGGCGACCAGCTGGTCGGCGACAATCGTTCCGGCATTGGAGGCCTCCCACTGCATGGCGGGCAGCGAGATGATCTGGACGTCCGGGAACGCCTTCATTTTCTCTTCAAAGCCCTTCTGGATGTCGAGCGTATAGGGGTCGGCCGGATCGCCCAGGACCTGCAGAACCTTGCCCTTCACCGAACCGTTCTTCTCCTTCAGGAGGCGCTCGATCTCGCCGGCGGCCACATAACCGATCTCGACGGTGCCCGCGACGGAGGTGAAATCGGAGGGAGTCGTGGTGATCTGACGGTCGAAGATCATCACCGGAATGCCGGCGGCACGCGCCTTTTCGATCGACGGCACAAGTGCATTGAAGTCGACCGCCGCCAGGATGATCGCACTCGGCTTGAGATTGATCACGTCATTCATCTGGCTTTGCTGCAGGTCGGTCTTGTTGTCGGCATTGAGGGTCACGGTTTCATAGCCGACATCGCCCAGGAACTTCGTCAGCGCGCTGACGGATTCGGTCTGGAATTCATCGAGCAAGGTCGGAACCATGTAGTAGATCTTGCCCTTGGTCTGAGCCCAAGTGGCAGAGGCGGAAAACACCAGGGCCACCATGGCCAAGGCGCCGCATAAAGCACTGAACAGGCGTTTCATCTTGACGTCTCCTTCTTCTTCAGGGTGAACGGCCATTCAGCCGCGTTTCTTGGGCGGGGCTTCTGAGGGCCTCGCCGGTAATCATGCGCACGACTTCGTCGGGGCTTGTTTCCGCGGCGCGGACATTGCCGGCAACCACGCCCTGGCGAATGACCACGATGCGATCGGCAACCTGGAATGCCTGCGCCATGATATGGGTGATGATGACGACGCCGATACCCTGGTCGGCAATGCGCCTTACGGTATCGAGGCCGCGGCGCGTCTGCTCGACGCCGAGTGCCGCGAAGGGCTCGTCGAGCAGCACAAGCTTGCCGCCCCAATGGACGAAGCGATTGAGTTCGATCGCCTGGCGCTGGCCGCCCGACAGATGCTCGACATTGGTCCTGAGCGAAGGGATGCGCGTGCCGGCATTGGCCATCGCCTTTTCGACAGCCGAATACATCGCGGCTTCCTGAAGCACCGGAATGCCGAAATATTTCTTTACGATCTCGCGGCCCATGAAGAAATTGGCGACGACATCGACATTCGTGCAGAGCGAAAGATCCTGATAGACGGTCTCGATGCCGGCCGCCTTTGCTTCCGCCGGGGAGGCGAAGCTCCGCTCCATCCCCTCGAAGATCATCCGGCCTGAACTCGGCTGCAGGCCGCCGGCGATGATCTTCACGAGCGTCGACTTGCCGGCGCCGTTGTCGCCCAACAGAGCGACGACTTCGCCGCGCCCGACTTCGAGATCGACGCCGCGCAAGGCCTGGATGGCGCCGAAATTGCGCGCGATGTTTTCGAGCTTGAGCAGGGCCTCGGTCATGCGGCTGCCTCGTTCGGACTTTGCGGAGCCAGCAAGGGATCATGCGCCGGCAGGGCGTCGTCGTCGACAAACATCGCGCCAAAGCGCGGCGAAAGCAGGCCGGACACCGCCAATGCAGCGGCACCGCGCAGCACCGAGTCTTCGCCCTGCGCCGAAAGCATCAGGCGCGGCTGCGTGCGGTCACGCCGCCCAGCGACGGAGTTGTAGAGCGGCGATGCGGCCGCGATCAGATCCTTCAATACCGGTTCCGGCGCCAGTCCGCCCAGAATGATGGTTTCAGGATCGAACAGATTCTCAACGGTCGCAATTGCCACGCGCAAAAGCGGTGCTGCCTCGGCAAGCCAGGCTTCGCGGCCGATCTGGCCCGAGCGCCGTTCGAAGGCGTCGAGCGACAGGTAGCGTTCGAGGCAGCCGCGATTGCCGCAAGGACAGGGATCGCCATCCGGGACGAGCGGCAAATGGCCGATCTCGCCGGCATTGCCGAAGGCACCACGCAGAGGTTGTCCGTCATGGACCATGCAACCGCCGAGCCCAACGCCGAAATAGAGATAGTAGAAGTTGCGAAGCGCGCGGCCCGCCCCATAGAGCCGCTCGCCCAGGGCCGCCGCGGCAAGGTCAACGCCGACAAAGCCGGTGAGCCCGGTTACCTCGCTCAAACGTTCCGCGATGGGGATACCGGCCCAGCCCTGCAGTGTCGTCGGGCCGACAAAGCTCATGGAATCGACGCCAAAGGGACCGGGAATGGCCATGCCGACCCCGAGCATGCGGCCATTGACGCGCAGGCTACGCATTTCGCGGGTCAGTTCGGCAATCGCGGCGAAACTCGCTTCAGGCGTCGCCGGGCGCAATTCCCGGCGCTTCTTGCCGATGACCGTGCCGGCCAGATCGATCAGGGCGGCGTCAATGCTGACCGGTGTCACGTGAAGTCCGATGGCAAAGCCGCCGGCGGGATTGATGGTCAGGGCGGTGGGAGGGTAGCCGCGGCTTCTCGGCTGCTCCCGGGATCCAAGCACGAAGCCGCGTTGTTCCAGTTCGCGGATGATCGTTGAAACGGTCTGGACCGTGAGCCCGACGCGCTTGGCGATCTCCCCCCTGGAAATCGGCGCATGCAGGCGGACCGTCTCGAGAACGATCCGACGATTGTAGGGACGTCCGAATTCCTGGTTGGTCCCGCGCACAACACCACCCGACCCTGCTTGGCTTATGAGCCTATCAGTGAAAGATATTAAGTCAAATGGAATTCATAAAAGCCGGGCGGCCTATAGGTTAGGCTACCAGCCTTCGCGCCGGTAGACTTCGCGTCCCCCCAGCAGCGTCAGCAAAACCCTGGTATCGCCGATGTCATAGGGATCGATTGCGAACAGATCGCGGTCCAGCACGATCAGGTCGCCGAATTTGCCGATCGACAACGAACCCGTATCCTCGCTGCGCCAGGCCGCGGCGGCGGCATTGAGCGTGTAGCCTCGGATACAATCGGCGAGCCCGATCCTTTCCTCCGGAATGAAGGCTGCGTAGTCCTTCTCCTTGCCCGGGGGCTGGCGGGTAATCGCGGTCTCCATGATCTGAAAAGGGTTGAGCGTAGACACCCCCCAGTCGCTGCTCAAGGTGAAGGGAGCGCCCGCATCGATCAACGACTTGAAGGCATAGATCCAGCGCGTGCGTTCGGGGCCGACCATCGGCATCGTCACGTCGGTGACCGAGGGCTCACTCCTCGCCCAGAGCGGCTGCATATTCGCAACAACGCCCAATTCGCGGAAACGCGGAATGTCGGCCGGATCGAGCGATTGCACATGCGCCAGTTGATGGAGGCTCGGCCAGGCGCCATTGATGTCGCGCGCCGCTTCGAGCGCATCGAGGCCGGCGCGCGCCGCCTTGTCGCCGATGACATGGGCATGGATTTGAAAGCGCGCCGCGTCGAAGCGGATGAACAGATCGCGCAGGTGATTCTCGCCGAACATCACCGGCGCATTGCCGCCGATCTCGTCGGAATAGTCCTCGATCATCGCGGCGGTGCGATTCTCGAAGATGCCATCGAGGAAGAATTTTGCCGAATGCACGCGCAACATGGGTGAGTGATAAGACCGGCGCAGTTCTTCGACGCGGGCGAGCGCGGCGTCTGTCGATTCCGCCGGATCGACACGGGCCGTCGCACAAATGCGGACCGTCAATTCGCCGGCTTTCTCGAGCGCGTGATAGACGCGCATGTGGCGGTCGGTGACCGAGGCATCGAGCACACCGGTCAGGCCGTTCTCGTTGCAATGGCGCTGCCCCCAGCGCACGCCCTTGGCATAATCCTCATCGCTCGGCACCGGCATCCTGTCACGCGCCCAGTCGATCGCATCTTCGTAAAGCATGCCGGTCGGCTTGCCCCTGGCATCGCGCACGAAATGGCCGTTGGGCGGATCGGCGACGGTCTCGTCAAGGCCGAGAAGCTCGCAGGCTTTCGTATTGACGACGGCGCTGTGATAGTTCGAATCGAAGAAAAATGCGGGGCGATCGGGCAGGACGGCATCGAGCGTAGTGCGATCGAGATTGTGCTCGCCGAAAATGCCGGCATACCAGCCGCCGCCATTGATCCAGGCGCGTTCTGGATGCGCCTTGGCAAAATCGCCGATGAGCTTCTGAAGTTCCGGGATCGTCTGTGCGGCATCGAGCTTGACGTTCAACGCAAATTGCAGGCCGCTATCCTGGAGATGGAGATGGGTGTCCTGAAAGCCCGGGAAGACAACGCGGCCGCCAGCATCGATGACATGCGTCCTGGGCCCTGCCAATGCGGAGATTTCGCTGTCATTGCCGAGGGCAGACACACGCTCGCGGGTGACGGCGAGCGCACGCGCGCGCGGCACCAGAGGATCCATCGTGTGGATATCGGCATTGACGATAATGAGTTCGGGAGACTGCGCCATGATCGCTCAACCTTGAGGTGTCTTTGGCGGGATGACGCCCTTCTTGAAGACGAAGCAGCCATAGAAGCGCGTCTCGCCGGTCGCGATGACGCAATAGGCCTTCCTGGCCAAGTCATAGAAAGCATAGCGCTCGACCGACCCCATCGGCCATGAGCGGCCCTCGGCCTTGTCGATCTCGGCCTGCACTTCCTGCTGTACGGCGGGAATTTCCGCAGGCTTGCCGACCACTTCCATGCGGCGGGCGGGATGTTCGACGAAACTGTCGAGCGGCATGACCGACAGGACGGCGCGGGCGACACGCGGTGCGTTCACGCCGTCGATACGGAGCAACTCGCCGATCGCGGTCTGCCGGGCAACGGAATCAGCCGGAAAATTCGTGTCGCACAAGACGACATCGTCACCATGTCCCATGGCGCGCAGCGCCCACAGCACATCGGCATTGAGGAGATGGTCGATCGATTTGAGCACGCCTGCCTCCCAAAAAAGGCCGCTTGAGGCGGCCATGTTCGCGCGCAAATCTGGACCATCGCCTTCACCGATGCAATGGCCGTGGTGTTGGACTAAGAGGATGCAGATAACGCCTTGGGAAGCCAGCAATGCCCGAACCATCATTCGAGATCACGACGCGCCGGCAGGGCGCCATCGCCATCATCATCATCGATAATCCGCCGGTCAATGCAATGAGCCCCGGGGTGCCGGGCGGGATCATCGCCGCACTGGAAGCAGCCAATCGCGATGCCGGTGTGCAAGCGATCGTGCTGATGGGCGGCGGACGCGGCATGATCGCCGGTGCCGACATCCGCTACCAGGGGAAGGCTTGGCCTGAAGGCGAGAAGCGGCTTGTCGACCTGATCGATCATCTCGATCGCAACCCCAAGCCGGTGGTCGCGGCGCTCGGTGGCGCGGCGCTCGGCGGCGGTCTTGAGATCGCGCAAGCTTGCAACTACCGCCTCGTCGGGCCGCAAGCGAGCCTGGGCCAGCCGGAAGTCAAACTGGGTATTCCACCCGGTGCCGGCGGCACGCAGCGCCTGCCCCGTCTCGTCGGACTTGAGGCCGCAAGCGAGATGATCCTTTCCGGTCGTCCGGCCGGAGCCGCGGAAGCGGTAAGGATCGGCCTTGCCGACCGACAGCTCGAGGGAGATTTTCTTGAGGGCGCGATTGCATTTGCAACCGAGATTGCCGGACGATCGCAACACCCGCGAGCGGGCGATCGCGATGTCGCGCTTCCGTCGCCCGACTTCTTCAAGAAATTGAAGGAAGAGATGGCGAGGAAGGCACGCGGGCAGACTGCGCCCTTTGCAGCAATCGAATGCCTGGAAGCCGCGGTCAGCCTGCCCTTTGAAGAAGGCTTGAAACGAGAACGCGAGATCTTCGAACGCTGTGCCGTGTCGCCGGAAGCGCGGGCTTTGCGTCATGTCTTCTTTGCCGAGAAGGCCGCATCGAAGATCGAAGGCCTGCCGAAAGGCGCCAGGCCGAAACCCGTGTCGCGTGTCGGCGTCATCGGGGCTGGCACGATGGGGCGCGGCATTACCATTGCACTGCTCGATCATGGTTTCGAGGTTTGGCTCGCCGAACGCAATGCTGAAGCCCTCGCAGCCGGCATTGCGAGGATCAATGAACATTATGAGGCAGCAGAGAAGAAGGGGCGGATAACCGCCCCCGAGAAAGCGGAACGGCTTGCACGTCTTCATCCAGCCGTAACGTTCAACGAACTTTCAGGCGCCGATCTCATCATCGAGGCGGTGTTCGAAGAGATCGATGTCAAGCGCGCTGTCTTCGCCGAACTTGCCGGTATCGCGCGGCCGGACGCGATTCTCGCGACGAACACCTCGTATCTCGATGTCAACCGTATCGCCGCGGCCGCGCCACAGCGGCGCGACAACATCCTCGGCATGCATTTCTTCAGCCCGGCCAACATCATGCGGTTGCTCGAAATCGTGCGCGCCGATCATTCTTCGCCGGAGGCATTGCTCACCGCGCTCGATGTCGGCAAGCGGCTCGGCAAGACAGCGGTCGTTGCCCGCGTGTGTCACGGCTTCATCGGCAACCGGATGTTCGAATACTATATCCGCGAGGCGAATTTTCTGGTGGAAGAGGGAGCGACGCCCGCGCAGGTCGACAAGGTCCTGACCCGGTTCGGCATGGCCATGGGGCCCTTCGCGGTGTGCGATCTGGCCGGCCTCGATATCGGCTGGGCGCGGCGCAAGGCGCTGGCGCCAACACGCAATCTCAGTGAGCGTTATTCGACGCTCGCCGACCGGCTATGCGAGCGCGGCTGGTTCGGCCAGAAGACCGGCAAGGGGTTTTATCTTTATGAGGCAGACCAAAGGAAGCCGCTGCCCAATCCCGATCTCGACGAACTCATATCCGTTTCTGCGGATGAGTCCGGGATCGCGCGGCGAAGCATCACGGATGACGAAATCCTGGAACGATGCCTCTACACACTCATCAATGAAGGCGCGAACATCATCGAGGAGAAAATTGCCCAGCGCGCGTCAGACGTCGATGTTGTGTGGATTCACGGCTACGGTTTTCCGCGCCATCGCGGCGGCCCGATGTTCTGGGCGGACGACGTCGGGCTCGACAGGATCTTGGCAAGAATCGAGCAATTCAACCGGACGCATGATTTCTGGGAGCCCGCGCCGTTGCTGAAGCGCCTCGCTGGGTCCGCACAGTCGTTCAGCAGCAGATAAACCGCTACATGCCCCAGCGCAGGCCGGCGGTATGAACCGGTGCGTCCCAAAGCTTCGCCAATCTATCATCGAGCATCGTCACGGTGATCGAACAGCCGGCCATGTCGAGCGACGTCACGTAGGAACCGACGAGCGAGCGTACGACTTTGATTTCGCGCTTTTGCAGGAGCAGCCGGGCGGCATTATACACAAGATAGAGTTCCATCGCCGGCGTGCCGCCGAAACCATTGACGAAGAGCAGGCAGGATCCCCCCTTGGCATTGGGGAGATCGCCCGTGATCGCGGTCACCATCTCGTCGACAATCGCATCGGCAGATTGCAGTTTCACGCGCCTGCGGCCAGGCTCGCCGTGAATGCCGACGCCCATTTCCATTTCATCGTCACCGATCGCGAAAGTCGGCTTGCCCGCGGCAGGAACGGTACAGCTTATCAGCGCGACGCCCATGGAACGGGTCTGCCGGTTGACCTGGTCGCCCAGAGCCTTCAGCGCCGCGAGATCGCCGCCCCGCTCGGCCGCGGCGCCGACGATTTTTTCGACGACCAGCGTTCCTGCCACGCCGCGACGGCCCGTCGTGTAGAGCGAGTTTTCGACGGCGACATCGTCATCGGTCAGGACCGTCTGGATTTCGCGCACGCTCATTTCGCGCGCCATGTCGAAATTCATCACGTCGCCTTCGTAGTTCTTGACGATGAAGAGAATGCCGGCGCCACCATCGACGGCCTCCGCCGCCTCGACCATCTGATCGGGTGTCGGCGAGGTGAAGACCTGGCCGGGACAGGCGGCATCGAGCATGCCATGACCGACGAAACCCGCATGCAACGGCTCGTGGCCGGAACCGCCGCCGGAGACGAGCGCAACCTTGCCGGGCTTGAGCTTGGCACGGCGCACGAATTTGCGATCTTCGCCAAGAACGACGATGTCGGAATGGGCGGCTGCAAAACCGTCGAGGCTTTCGCTCAGGACATTGCCGACGTCATTGATCAGTTTCTTCATGGCCGTTTCCTCTTGGAGTTGCCGCCGCCGATGATCCCGGCGATGTCGCGCACGAACACATCAATGGCCGATTGCAGAGCCAAATTCTTGCCGGGATCGCCCAGATCCGGAAGATAGACCGTGTGCGCCCTGGTCTTGTGGGCGTCATGGACGAGCGCGGGCCGGTTGGGGTGCGCGCGCGTATAGGCTTCAATGAAGCGGCGCCTTTCCTCGGCCGAAAAGTGACAAATCTCGAAGAGCGTATCGAGATGCCGGGCGGGGATGGGCGTCAGGTAATTGGGATTGGTGATCTGCGAGATGAAGCTGCGGTTCTTGCCGAGTGCCGCCGCCAGCCGCTGGCGCGTACCGGACGGCCGGCGGTCGATTACATCGGACAGGAGCCGCTTATAGAGCGCAACAGCCTCGGCGCCTTGTTCGTCCAGCTTCGAATCGGGCGGCGCCATCGTCACGATCCCACGCGGAGATTGGCAATCGCTGCCTTGACGCGCGCAAGTCCTGCCGGCGAAACCGAAAGCGAACGCAGCCCCGCCTTCAACAGCGATCCGATATGCGCGGGATCGCCTGCCATGTCGCCGCACAGGCTCACGGGAATGCCGTTTTCGCGACCGAAGCGTGCAACGCGCGTGATCAGCCGGATGACGGCGGGATTGCCGGGATCGTTCAGCGCCGCCACCGCGGATGAATCGCGCGAAGACGCGGTCACATATTGCGTGAGGTCGTTGGAACCGATCGAGAAGAAGGCGGCACTCGCAAACATTTCCGGCACGATCGCCACAGCCGGTACCTCGACCATGATACCGAGCGGAGGCATGCCGCAGGCAATGCCTTCATCCTTCAGAGCGTCCGCGGCATCGACGAATTCCTCGCCCGCTTCCGTCAATTCGACCGGGATCGTCACCATCGGCAGCATGACCTTGAGCTGGCCATAAGGTGCCGCGCGCGCCAATGCCCGAAGCTGCGTGCGAAAGACGTCGCGGCGCGCCAGCATCAGACGGACACCGCGCAAGCCCAGGAAAGGATTGGTCTCGCCATCGGGTGTCAGGCCCCTGATCGGCTTGTCGCCGCCAATGTCGAGTGTCCGGATGGTAACCGGCTTCCCCTTCGCCCATTCGAGAAATCGCTTGTAAGCCGCGAATTGTTCGTCCTCATCCGGCAAGGGTGCCCCGTCGCGAAACAGGAATTCGGTCCGCATGAGGCCGATGCCGTCGCAGGTCTCAATGTCGATATGGTCGAGTTCCTCGACGCCTGCGACATTGACGAGGACTTCGACCTTCACGCCGTCGGCAGTGACTGCGGGACGATGAAGGAACTCGCGTTCCCGCGCCTGTTCGATCGCAAGGCCTGCGGCCCGGACCTTCCACATCTCCACCGTGGCGCGCTCGGGGCTCAGAATGAGGATGCCGCCTTCGCCGTCGACGATCGCCTCGTCGTGGCCGTTGAGCTCGAACGCACCAAGACCGACCACCATGGGCACGCCACGCGCGCGGGCCAGCATGGCGACATGGCTCGACGCGCTCCCCGAAGTCAGAGCGATCGCTCCCCCGCGACTCCAGTCGGTTTCCAGGAAGAGCGTCGGCGGCACATCTTCGCCGGCGAGAATCATTCCGCCCGAGCCGGACGGGCCGGCGGTCCCCGACAGATGCTTCAAAACGCGATCGCGCAGATCGCGCAGATCGGCGGCGCGCGCCCTGAAATACTCGTCCTCGGATGCTTCATAGCCGGCGATCTCGACGGCAAGCGCGGCGCTCCAGGCCTTATCCGCCACGACGGCGGATTCTATCGCCGAATAGGCGGGCGCCTTGAGCGCCTCGTCTTCAAGCATGGCGATCTGGAAAGCGAGCATGTCGGCGCCCTCGCCTCCGATCTTCTCGGAAAGCACCGTCAGTTCGGCGATTGCATCGGCAATGGCGGCGTCCAGCGCGGCGCGCTCGCCGGCGGCGGAACCTGAATACACGCGCGCCGCGGCCTCGCCGGCGATGCGGGTCACGGGCCCTGCGAAAATGCCGCGGGAGGCCGGCTTGCCCCTGAGTTCAACCGGCGACCGCATTGGCGTGATCGTCGTCGAAATCATGCTCGATGAGGGCGAGCAGCGCGGTCACCGCGCTGCATGCATCGGCGCCTCTCGCGCGCACATGCATGATGGTATCGCGCTTCGCCTTCAGCGCCATGACCTTGACGATGCTCTTGGCGTCGATCCACGGGCCTTCGGGTGCCGCGGCGATCTCGATCTCGGATGCATAGCCCTTGGCGAGCTTGGTCAGCTTGACAGACGGGCGCGCGTGGAGGCCCACATCGTGGGTCATCAAAATTGATCCTGTCTGCCATTCGCTCATTGCTTCAATCCTATTGCGGCGACAGTTCTTCGGCCGTGCGGCGCACATCCTCGAGCGTGGCACCGCCCCAGGCCTCGGTAGCCGCCATCACGGCTCCCTCCACGATCGGCGCATTGCAGATGACGACCTTGCCCTGCCGGTCGGGTGGCAGCATCTCGATCGCCATTTCGCTGTTGGTTTCAGCCCCGCCGAGATCGACCAGGATGGCAACGCCACGCTCCGACCAGGCCTCCTCGATCGCCTTCATGATCTTTTCGACGCTCGTTCCGAGACCACCCTCGGGATTGCCGCCGCAGAAGCCGAGCGGCACTTCGTTGCCGACCATCTGGCGCACCATGTCGGCGGCGCCGCGCGCCACATCGGGCGAGTGCGAGACGATCACGATGCCGACCTTGTCGCTCATGATTTTCCCTCCAGAACATCGCACACCGCCTCGACAATAAGCTGGCTCGAGCGCGCGCCCGGATCCATGTGGCCGATCGAGCGATCGCCCAGGAACGACGCCCGCCCGCGAATGGCTTTCATGGGCACGGTCTTGTCTGCGGATTGCCTCGCGACAGCGCGCAAATCGTCGAAGTCGACGGGGGTCTGGTTCAAGCGATCGGTGACCGGGCCCAGCACGTCGAGCATGGTCTTGTTGCCGAAATCGGCCTTGCCCCGCTGCTTCAAGGCTTCGACGGACGCTCTCATGGCGCGCGCGAGCTCGGGCAAGCGCGGATCGGCCGGCAGTTCCTTGCCAAGCGTCATGAACAGCGTTCCGTAAAGCGGGCCCGAGGCGCCGCCGACTTTCATCACCAGC
>JAEUMG010000025.1 GCA_016793355.1 Hyphomicrobiales bacterium | reverse complement strand
TCGGGGATCGCGCGGCCATAGCCCTTGAGATCACGCGGATAGGCGCTCATGCAGCTTTCTCCCGGCGACATAAGTGGCGCGCACCGCCCGGTCGTCGCCGAGGATCGCGAACGAGAACAAGACGTCTTCGAGCGACTGCGATAATTCATGGCGGCTGGCAAGAACCGGCGTGGCACGCGGATCGAGCACGGTGAGATCGGCCCATTTGCCGGCCTCGATCGATCCGATCTGGTCGTCCAGATGCAGGCGCGCCGCATTGCCGCGCGTCGCCATATGGAAGAGCTCGGCGGCAGTGGGCTTGTAGCGGTTGAGCATCTGCACCTTATAGGCCTCGCCCATGGTCGCCAGCATGGAGTAATTCGTGCCGCCGCCGATGTCGGTTGCAAGGCCGAGCGCAACCGGCCGCTCGGGCTTGCGCAGATGCTGCATGCTCATGAGGCCCGAGCCGAGAAACGTATTTGAGGTCGGGCAATGCACGACCGTCGATCCCGATTCGGAAAGCCTTGCGCATTCGCGCCCCGAAAGATGAATGCCGTGCCCGAACAGACTGCGGTCGCCGAGAAGGCCGTAATGGTCATAGACATCGGTGTAATCGCGCGCCTTCGGAAACAGCGACCTGACCAGTTCGATCTCGCCTATACTCTCCGAAAGATGGGTCTGCATCAATGCGCCGGGCAGCGACTTCAGCAATTCCGCGGCCAGGCGCAATTCCCTGTCGCTCGACGTCACGACGAAACGTGGCGTCACCGCATAGCGCAGCCGATCCTTACCATGCCACTTGCCATATAATTCTTCACTGGCACGGGCGCTCGTCTCGGCATCATCGACAACCGATGCCGGCGCATTGCGGTCCATCATCGTCTTGCCGGTGACGAAGGCCATGCCGCGATTGTGAGCAGCCGCGAACAGCGCTTCTGCACAGGCGCGATGCACCGAGCAGAAAGCCAGCGCGGTCGTCGTACCATTCTCGATCAGACGGTTCAGAAAGGTCTCGGCCGCCGCCGCCGCATAGCCGTGATCGGCATACTGGCTCTCCTCCGGAAAGGTGAATCGATTGAGCCAGTCGAGCAGGTCCTTCCCCGGCGCGGCCAGCATCCGGTATTGCGGGAAATGGATATGCGCATCGACGAAGCCCGGCAGCACCAGGCAATCGCCGTAATCATCGACAGGCGCCGTCGCAAAACCGCGCGGCAGGAGCGGGACGGGCCCGCTCCACAGGATCGTGCCGTCATCGCCGATCGCAATCGCGCCTTTCTCTTCATGGCGAAGGTCGCCGGGCGTCGCGCCGAAGCTCAACGTCTGTCCACGAATGACTCGCGTCATGCCGCAACCCTCTCCTCAATGCGGAAGCGGAAGATGCGGCAGATCTGCTCGATCGCCAGTGCGAACTCGTCTTCGGGTGTGTTGCCAATCCGCTCGGCAAACCTCGCAAGAATCTGCTGCTTCGTCGCGCCCTTGACCGCGAAGATGAACGGAAAATCGAACTTCGATTTGTAGAGCTCGTTCAAATGCGTAAACCGCGCCAACTCGTCCGCGCTGAGTGAATCCAATCCGGCTCCCGCCTGCTCGCGCGTAGTATCCTCCGTGATCTTCGCTTTCGTCGCAAGATCGGGATGGGCGCGGATCAGCGCCAATTGCGACTCGCGTTTTGCCGCCTTGAGACTGCCAGCGAATGCCGCCACCATCGCCTCCCGCGACGCGAACGGCCGCGCACTTGCCGCATGCCGCGCCACCCAGGGCGAATGCTCGGCTATGTCGCCAAACGCTTCCGTAAAATCCGCAATCGACAGGCCATTGACCTCTTCAAGCGTCATCATTGCTTTGCGATCCAGGCGCCGAGTTTCGCCCGCTCCTCATCGGTCATTTTGGTCTTGTTGCCAAGCGGCATGGCCTTGTTCTTGATGGCCTGCGTTTCGATCTGCGCCGCATAGCGCTTGATCTCATCCAGTGTCTCGAGCTTGATGCCTTTGGGCGCTTCCTTCATCGCCCGATCGGCCGGCGCGGCGGCATGACAGGTGGCGCAGCGCATCTGGACAATGTCGAGCGCCTCTGAATCAGTAACATCACCTTGATAGGCCGGAAGCCTGGCCGGCTCGGTGATGATGAGTGCGACCGCCAGGGCGCTCCCGATC
>JAEUMG010000298.1 GCA_016793355.1 Hyphomicrobiales bacterium | reverse complement strand
GAGATAGTCGGTTTTGCCGTCGCCATTGAGGTCGAGATCTTCGTCGATGCGAAAGTTCTCGCTTGCAACGACGGCACCAAGACCCTTCTGCTTGCATTCACCGTCGAATTGCGTGGCGAAGGAAGCGACGGCCGGCGGAAGGCGGCGCAAAGAATCCTCCGCCGCCGCCGGCGTCCCGAAAAAGATCGCGGCATTCAGGAAGAGGTACAATGGCGCTCGCCTCGACATCGGGCACCCTGCGCGCTGCTTACAAAAACAATCCTACGCCGTTTGCCTCGCCGAGGCAATTTTTCGGGCCGCGGTTCCCTTGCGGGGGAATCTCGCTAATCTGCCCGGCCGGCAATGGGAGACGGAGAGAATGGACGGAAAATTTCTGCCGCAGACGATGATGAACTTCACCGGCCACGATTGGGGCCGCGTCGGCAATCTGTGCGTGCCGGCCAATACGGGTGCGAAGCAGCTGACCATCCTCGAGGCGCGGCTTCTGCCGGGCAAGGGCCACGACTTCCACATGCACCCCGGTCAGGAGGAAGCGCTTTTCGTCGTTGCGGGAGATGTCGAGCAGTGGGTGGGCGAGAAGAAGCAGATGCTCAAACCCGGCGATGCCGTCTTCGTGCCGGCCGGCATGGTGCACGCCTCGTTCAACATGGGGCAGGGCGAGGCGCGCATTCTCGCGATCTTCGGGCCGAGCATCGGCGAGGCCGGCTTCGAGGCCGTCGACATGACGCAGCACGCGCCGTGGAAGGGTCTTCGCTGACAAAGAGCATTCCCTCTCCCCTCCGTGGGAGAGGGCGGCATGCGCAAGCATGCCGGGTGAGGGGGCCTTTCAGCCGATGCGAATGTCGAAGTATTAAAGCCCCGCACATTCCCCTCCCTCCGCCGCGCCGCGAAGCGGCGTGGGGAGGGTGGCGCGCAAGCGCCGGGTGGGGTGTCTCCGCGAGATCGATGAACGCCGCCTTGCCTTGCGCCCACCGCGCTCGTCCAAGGGGTGGGCTAATCGGGCCCGCCATTCAAATACCCTGATCCAGGAACCTTGGTCGAAGGTTCTATCGCGCTTCGAATTTCAATGACCGCAAGATCGGAATGTCCGCCGCTGCAGAGATAGCCATGACGAAGGAGACGGCAACGGATTTTGCCGCTCCGGCTTCGTTCATCAGGGGATGTGTCTCCTCAACGCCGGGCTTGGGGTAAGCTTTATACTTCAGAGTTTTGGATCCTTCATCCGGTTGGCCCAGAGTGTAGGGAATGCTTGCGGCGGCGTGCACGAGACCATCGCGAAAGTGGAATAGCTCGCAGATGGACCGCCATTGCAGAGTCTGGTTCACGCCAAAATCAATCCTCTTAACTCCAAATCCAACATGCAGGGCCTTCACAACATTCTTGAATCGTTTGACGAAACCCGCGCGGTGAGCGAAGAGTTCTTCCAAATCGACAGGGTGTTTCTTCGAGACCTCATCTCGAACCCACTCGAATAAGTAGCTTTCGAGAAAGCAAGCGGCGAAGAGAACTTCGCGCCTCCGTGCTACACGTTCGCCATTCTCGGCCTCGCGACACAGGTCGGCGAACCATTGTGGCGTTTAGTTTGCGGATTTCACTATCGTCACCGGAAACGCAATATCAGTTTCCATTCCTGAATTCCCCTGCTTACGCAAAAGCGTGGTTTAGCTCCATCCGTCGAGAGAGCCGTCTCCGTATCACCCGCCGCGCCCGTAGTCGCGGCGCCCTTATAGAGTTCCACAACCGCCCACTAACGGCCGCCAGAACGACTGGAGTCAGAAATCACGATAAACAATGCTTCCTGAAAGCTCTGAACGCAGAATGAATTTCGCCGTCAGGTTCGCTTCAAGCACGGCTAGATAGAGGCTCGCTCCCACAACACCACCTATTGGGAGAATATCTGAAATGAGCAAGCTCTTGAAAGCCGCCGTCGCCGCTGTCTCGCTGATGGCCGCCACCACTGTCCATGCCGCCGATAATTTCGAGAGCATCGACATCGTCAAGGAAGGGATCGACCTGCAGGAGGCGCTCGTGAGCGCCAATGCGGGCGGGTACAAGGGCTACGAAAAGGACGAGCACACTTTCATGGTCCGCGTCTTCGCCAAGGGCAAGGGCGCCAAGAACATATTTGCCGCGGGCATCGGCAATAAAGCAAACATGTCGCTGGTCGAGGTTACGACCGGCGACTGGCTCTTCAGTTAGATCACGCCCGCTGGTGACGATGGTTGGGGCGTTTACAAGAAGAGCATTTCGCTCAAGACCAAGCTTTCCAAGATCGAGTGGTTCAAGTCCCCGATTCAGGCGTGCAAGGAAAACATGGAGAAGGAGATCGCCAAAGGCAAAACCAAGAGCTGGGTACTTAACCGCGAATGGAAGGTTCAGGCCCATGCCTTGGTGCGCTTCTATGCTGGCGCGGCGCCCAAGGCGAGCATCAAGAAGCGTGAATTTCAGAACGGCGGCCAAACCCGGGAGGACAATATCGCCTATCCAGTCATTACGCGATGCCGCGAAGCGCTTTGATCGAGCCGAACGCGCCGGTGCGCGAGCGGGTCAGGGTCCGCTTCTACTTCTTCGGTCCCACGCACCGCTTCTTCCGCCCGTCGGGCCCGATATAACTGTCCGTGGACGGATCATAGCTGCGATAGCGCTCGAAGCACCAGACCACATGCGGATTGTCGGCGGCCTGTTTGAAGGCGCGGCGCGCTTTCGTCGTGCCATAGGCCTCCGGCCGCCACCACGGCGCGCAGCCATTGTAATTGAGATCGTGCCAGCGATGGCCGCCGAAATGCTTGTGCTTGTAGGGACCGACGCCGTTCCACTCATCGAACCGTCCCGGATTCCAGTTGTAGAAATACCGCTTGCTTTCGAGCTTGCAATAGGGCCGGCGCGGCGCGTCGTACGTCACCCGCAGGATCCCGTCCGAAATCCCGGCGATCGATGGCGCGAGGCCCGGCTTGGCGATCGGCGCGGCGAGGGCGGTTCCCGCGGTCAGTGCGAACAGGGCGAGGAAACCGGCGGCGCGGCCGGCGAATGACATGCGAAGCATCTGATCCTCCAGCGCGGCCTACCTCATGGCGAATCCGCCACCCATCCGCGGCGCAACTCTATTACCAATCGCGGCTTAATGAAATGCCAAGCGAGGCGACGATGCGCGGGACGCCCGCTCTTGCCGGCCGAAATGTCCATGTTAGTGTCGCGCAAGAGTCACCCGCTCCCTCAGGAGGTACAAGCAGTGCTGCCACTCTTCCCCCGGCCGGCCCCCGCAAGCCTGGTCCTGGCGATCGCCCTCGTCATGCTGCCGGACGGCAGCGCCACCGCCGGCGAGACGATCAAATGCAAGTCGAAGCACAATAAATACACGGAGTGCGCCGCGCATTTTAAGGCGCCGATCCTGGTGCGGCAGACATCGCGCCAGCCCTGCATCATCAATTCGACCTGGGGCTACAATCCGAATACGCGGCACATCTGGGTCGCCGCCGGCTGCAACGGCCTGTTCGCGGATGCGCATGGCTTTCATCACGGCGCCGCCGGCAGCTTCGACAAGGATGCCCACCGCTACAATCGCAATGGGATGTTCGTCGGCAGCGGGCCGGTCGTCATTTACAACACCAAGGTGAAGAATGTCACCAAGCTGCAACTGGATGGTCCTGGCGGTATCGGCACCCATCATGACGAGGACGCGCCGAAGCCCGACAATGACTGGCAGCGCATCCCGCAATTCGACAAGAACGGCTTCCCGAATTTCGATACCGAGGGCAATTATGTCGGGCCGCACGGCTTGGGGGCGCTCGTCGACGCGCCGCCGGAATGCGATGCGGGGGATGACGTAGGGTGCAATTAGCCCGGGCGCGGCCGGATTTTGAATGCCCGTTCATTCTGTCGTTCTGCAGAATGACGAAATGAATGTCCGTTCAATATCTTTCGAGCCCGCGGCTCGAACCAAACCGTGTCGCTAAGAATGCGATTTTCGGGGGGCAAAACGCGCCAAAAAGGGGGCCTCGGACGCCTCTGATGGAGGCGAAAATCCTGGTGCCGGCTAAGGGACTCGAACCCCTGACCCCCTGATTACAAATCAGGTGCTCTACCAACTGAGCTAAGCCGGCGCTTTCCGCGCCTAGATAGCGCCGCGCGCAAGCGCCTGACAAGCGGCTTAAACCTTGCGCTTCAGATCCGGCAGGAACCACGCGACCACCCCGATCGCCGGCAGGAAGGCGCAAATCCGGTAGACAAATCCGATACTTGTGAGGTCGGCGAGGGCGCCGAGGAGGGCCGCGCCAAGGCCGCCCATGCCGAAGGCAAGTCCGAAGAAGAGGCCGGCGATGAGGCCCACGCGTCCCGGCACAAGCTCTTGGGCATAAACGAGAATTGCCGAAAAGGCCGAGGACATGATGAGCCCCGCCACGACCGCCAGCACGAGCGTCCAGAAGAGATTGGCGTGCGGCAGCATGAGCGTGAACGGGAGCACGCCCAAAATCGAGAACCAGATCACATACTTACGGCCAAAGCGGTCGCCGATCGGCCCGCCCAGGAAAGTACCGGCCGCCACCGCGGCCAGGAACACGAACAGGTAAAGCTGCGCTGCCTGGACCGAAACATGAAAGGTTTCAATGAGATAGAAGGTAAGATAATTGCCGAGGCTGGCCATGTAGAAGAATTTCGAAAAGACCAGCGCGATCAGCACGCCGATCGCCGCGATCACCCGGCGTCGCGGCAGGGTCTCCGCTCCCGTCCGCGGCGTAAGCTGCATCCGCCGGGTTCCGTGGACGGCATACCAGCGGCCGGCAAAGCTCAATAAAATCATGGCCATAACACCGACCAGGGTGAACCACGAGACGCTCGCCTGGCCGAAGGGCAGGATGATGAGTGCGGCAAGCAGGGGACCCAGCGCCGAACCGACATTGCCGCCGACCTGGAACAGCGACTGCGCAAAACCATGCCGACCGCCCGAGGCCAGCCGCGCGATCCGCGATGATTCGGGATGGAAAATCGACGATCCAAGCCCGATCAGGCAGGCCGCGAGCAGCAGAAACGGGTAGGAATGCGCAAAGGCCAGCAGCACCAGCCCGCCGACGCTCAGGCCCATGCCGGCCGCCGCCGAGTAGGGCATCGGATAGCGGTCGATGAGCAGGCCGACAACCGGCTGGAGGATCGAGGCGGTGAGCTGAAAAGCCAATGTTATCAGGCCGATCTGGCCGAAAGTGAGAGCATAGCCGTGCTTCAGGATCGGGTAGATCGAAGGCAGCAGCGACTGCATCGTGTCGTTGAGCATATGCGACAAAGAGAGGGCGACGAGCACCGCCATGGCGGTGGTCTGCGTGTTGGATCTCTCCTCGATCGCGGTCGTGCTCATGGACGCAGGCCTTTAGCCGATCCGGCGCGCCGCCGCCTCAGATAATTTCACAACCGCGCCAATCGCTTGGCGCAGTTCAGCGGCGATTGAGCTCGGCCAGGGCGATCGCCGCGGCGTTGGAGACGTTCAGGCTCTGGATCGAGCCGGGAAGGTCGAGCCTGGCGACGATATCGCAGGTCTGCCGCGTCAATTGCCGCAAGCCCTTGCCCTCGGCCCCCAGAACCAAGACCAGTGGAGGGGTCTTGTCGACTTCGGCGAGCCTGGTTTCCGCCTCGCTGTCAAGCCCGACGAGCCGGAAGCCATAGGAGCGCAATTCCTCCATCCCTCTGGCAAGATTGGTGATTTTGACAAACGGAACATGCTCGTATGCGCCCGATGCAGCCTTGAGCAGGACGCCCGAGGCTTCCGGACTATGCCGGGCCGTTGCAACCAGAGCCGTCACCGCGAAGGCCGCACAACTGCGCATGATCGCGCCGACATTGTGCGGGTCGGTGACCTGGTCGAGCATCACCACAATGCCTTTGCGCGGAATCTGGTCGAGCCGCGGCTGGTTCAGCGGCTTCGCCTTCAGGACCACGCCCTGATGTACGGCATCGGTGCCGGTGAGCCGGTCGAGAGCCCTGGGATTTGCCTCTTCGACGGTCAATCCGCGCCTGGAGATCGC
>JAEUMG010000398.1 GCA_016793355.1 Hyphomicrobiales bacterium | reverse complement strand
TGCCGCGCGCCAAGACTCTGCTCTCGGCCTTGTCGGCCCTGGTAGCCGACCAGCCCTATCTGACCGGCCCCGCGCCTTCCCTCGCCGATTTTCATTTTGCCCCGCAATTCGGCTATTTCGTCGAGACCAGGGAAGCCCGCGACCTGCTTGCTGAATATCCGAATCTCGCTGCCTGGTGGGATCGCATCACCGCGCTGCCGGCCTGGCAGGCCGCCGCGGCAGAAGGCTGAAACCGCGCCACGCAAAGATTGTGCTCTCCCGCCCCTCCCGCTAAACCGCAATCGCGATGACCCAGGCTCCGATCAAGATCACCCCACAGCTCGTCAAGGAACACGGTCTCAAGCCCGACGAGTATGACCGTTTCGTCAAGCTGATCGGGCGCGAGCCGACCATCACCGAACTCGGCATCGTCTCCGCCATGTGGAACGAGCACTGTTCCTACAAATCCTCGAAGAAGTGGTTGAAGACGCTGCCCACGACAGGCAAACGCGTGATCCAGGGGCCGGGCGAGAATGCCGGCGTCATCGATATCGGCGACGGCGATGCCATCGTCTTCAAGATGGAGAGCCACAACCACCCCTCCTTCATCGAGCCCTATCAGGGTTCGGCGACGGGCGTGGGCGGCATCCTGCGTGACGTCTTCACCATGGGCGCGCGGCCCATCGCCGCCCTCAATGCTCTGCGCTTCGGCGCTCCCGAGCATCCCAGAACCCGTCACCTCGTCTCCGGCGTCGTCGCCGGCATCGGCGGCTATGGCAACAGCTTCGGCGTGCCGACCGTCGGCGGCGAAGTGAATTTCCACCCCCGCTACAATGGCAACATCCTCGTCAATGCCATGGCGGTCGGCCTCGCCAGGACCGACGGCATTTTCTATTCCAAGGCGACAGGCGTTGGTCTTCCCGTCGTCTATCTCGGCGCCAAGACGGGCCGCGATGGCATCCATGGCGCCACCATGGCGTCGGCCGAATTCGACGACAAGGCCGAGGAGAAGCGCCCGACCGTCCAGGTTGGCGACCCCTTCACCGAGAAATGCCTGCTTGAGGCCTGCCTCGAATTGATGGCCTCGGGCGCGGTCATCGCCATTCAGGACATGGGTGCCGCCGGCCTCACCTGTTCCGCTGTCGAGATGGGCGCCAAGGGCGATCTCGGCATCGATCTCGATCTCGACAAGGTGCCCTGCCGAGAAGAGGGCATGACCGCCTACGAGATGATGCTGTCGGAGAGCCAGGAGCGCATGCTCATGGTGCTGCGCCCCGAAAAGGAAAAGGAAGCGGAAGCCATCTTCCGCAAATGGGGCCTCGACTTCGCCATCGTCGGCTACACCACCGATACGCTTCGCTTCCGCATCAGCCACCAGGGCGAGCTCAAGGCCGATCTTCCGATCAAGGAACTGGGCGATCAGGCGCCCGAATATGACCGGCCATGGACTGAACCGGCCCAGCCCGCATTTATCGATCCGGACACGATTCCGACGCCCAACGACCTCAAGCCCGCGATCCTGAAAATTCTGGGCTCGCCCGACATGTGCTCCCGCCGCTGGGTGTGGGAGCAGTATGACCACCTCATCCAGTCGAACACCGCGCAGATCCCGGGTGGCGATGCGGCCGTCGTTCGGATCGCCGGGAAGAAGGCCATCGCGGTTACCACCGATGTCACGCCGCGCTATGTCGAAGCCGATCCTTTCGAAGGCGGCAAGCAGGCGGTCGCCGAATGCTGGCGCAATTTGACCTCGGTCGGCGCCGAACCGATCGCGCTCACCGACAATCTCAATTTCGGCAATCCCGAGCGTCCCGAGATCATGGGCCAGTTCGTCAAGGCGATCGCGGGCATTCGCGAAGCCTGCCTCGCCCTGAACTTCCCCGTCGTCTCCGGAAATGTCTCGCTCTACAACGAAACCAACGGCCAGGCGATCCTGCCGACCCCGGCGATCGGCGGCGTCGGCCTGCTTCCCGATCTCTCGGTCATGGCCACCATCGCCTTCAAGGCGGCGGGCGATTCGATCGTCCTGATCGGCGGCCACGGCAGCCATATCGGCCAGTCGATCTACCTGCGAGAAATACTCGGCCGCGAGGAAGGAGCCCCTCCGCCGGTCGATCTCGGCCGCGAACGCCGCCATGGCGACTTCGTCCGCAAGATCATCCGCGCCCGCAAGGTCACCGCGGTGCATGACATTTCCGATGGCGGCCTCGCCCAATGCCTGGCCGAGATGGCCCTGGCTTCGGGCACTCTCGGCGCCGAAATCGCGCTAGATGCCCACGCGCCACATATCGCTCTGTTCGCCGAAGACCAGGCGCGTTACGTGGTCACCTGCACGGCCGAGGGGGCCAGGGCTCTCGTCGAGGAGGCCTGGGATGCCGGCATAGCCGCCGAGCAGATCGGCGAGGTTGCCGCCGCCGGCGGATTGATTGTCTGGCCCGGGGCCTCTATATCGCACGAAGAACTGCGTAATGCCCATGAAGGCTGGTTTCCGGGATTCATGGGTGTCAATCCCGCCTGAAAAGGGGTCCTTCGCTTATGGCGATGAACGCCGCCGACATTGAGAGAATGATCAAGGAATCGCTCCCCGGCGCGAAGGTCGAAATTCGCGATCTCGCAGGCGACGGCAATCACTACGCCGCCAACGTCGTATCCGCCGCCTTCAGGGGCAAGACGCGCATTCAGCAGCATCAGATGGTTTACGCAGCCCTCAAGGGGCGCATGGGCGGCGAATTGCACGCCCTCGCCCTGCAGACCGGCGTGCCGGAGGAGTGAAAATGTCCGACATCAACACCTGGATCGACGACGTCGTGAAGTCGAATGACGTTGTGCTCTTCATGAAGGGCAACGCGCAAATGCCGATGTGCGGCTTTTCCGGCCGCGCCATTCAGATTCTGAGTCACCTTGGCGTACCCTTCAAGGACGTCAACGTGCTGGAATCGGAAGAACTCCGTCAGGGCATCAAGGCCTACACCAACTGGCCGACCATCCCGCAGCTCTACATCAAGGGTGAATTCGTCGGCGGCAGCGACATCATGATGGAGATGTTCCAGTCGGGCGAGCTCAAGGCGATGCTCGACGAAAAGGGCGTGCCCGTCCAGGCTTGACTGCTCTTCCTTCTCCCGATGCAATCGGGAGAAGGTGCCCGGAGGGCGGATGAGGGCCGCGTCGCGAAGCGGCGCGGTGGAAGCTGGACCCTCGCTCTGCTCGGGCCCTCACCCGGCCTTCGGCCACCCTCTCCCCCGCAAATGCGCGGGAGAGGGAGACAGTATGCCCGCATATCTGCCGAGCGTCGGGCCCGATTGACGAACCGGTCCGCGCTCAGGCACCTGTGAGGCTCACCCCCGGGACCTGATGCCTCGCTCCTCGACCATCGCCGCACGCGTTTCGATCCTGCCGCTGCTCGCCCTTCTGGGCGGCGGCATTGCCGTGGGCTTCTCGCCCATCTTCGTGCGCCTCTCCGACGTCGCGCCCATGGTCTCGGGCTTCTACCGCCTCGCCTTCGCCCTGCCGCTCCTCTTTGCCATTGGCCTGATCGATCCGAAATCCCGGGCCGAGCGCCCCTCGGGCATGACCGGCAAGGACCTCTGGCTTCTCATCGCCTGCGGGCTCACCTTTGGCGCCGACATCGCCTTCTGGCACCTGGCGCTTGCCTATACGAGCGTCGCCGACGCCACGCTCCTTGCCAACATGGCGCCGATCTTCGTGACCATTACCGCCTTCTTCCTCTTCGGCGAGCGCATCAGCCGCGGCTTTGCCATCGGCCTCGCACTCTCCATCATGGGCGTTGCAAGCCTGGCGCTGCAGAAAAGCGCCGGCGTCGAACCGCCCGACCGGCTCCTCGGCAATCTCCTCGCGATCTCGGCTGCTATCGTCTACACTGTCTACATGCTGATCGTCGCGCGCCTCAGGCGCCGTCATTCGGTGCAGACGGTGATGGTCTATTCGACCGCGATCTCGGCGCTCTCGCTTCTGCCGCTGGCTTTGCTTACGAGCCCGACCCTGCTTCCGCCGACGCTATTCAGCCTTGCCGTATTGATCGCGCTCGCGGCCGTCAGCCATGTCGGCGGGCAGGGCCTCTTCGCCTATGCCCTGGCGCATTTGCCGACCTCGCTCTCCTCCATGATGCAGCTCATGGGCACCGCCGTCGCAGCGCTCGCCGCCTGGGCGATCTTCGGCGAAGCGCTCACCTGGCTCAAGCTTGCCAGCGCCGCCGCCATCCTCGTCGGCATCTATATTTGCCAGCGGGCGGCGCGGCGATGATCGCGCTCAAGCCCGTCATGGCATTGATCTTCACCATGATCGTGTGGGGCGTCGGCCCCGTCTTCATCCGCACCGTCGCGCTCGATCTCGGTCCCGGCAACGCGCTCGTCATCCGCTATGTGATCGTCACCCTCGTCTACCTGACCGGGCTCTTCATGCTCGGGAGCTGGCGTATCGCCGCGCGCGACTGGCCGCGCCTTCTCATCGTCTCCTGGATCGGCATGCTGGGCTACAACCTCGGCTCCACATTCGGCTTCGCGCATGTGCCGGCGGGCATAGGCGGCCTCATCATCGGCACCCAGCCGCTCTTGATCGCACTCCTCGCGGCGCTCATTGCGCGCGAGCGCCTGACGCCCGCGACCATCCTGGGCCTCATCGTCGCCTTCATCGGCACCGGCCTGCTCTTCTGGAACGATCTTGCCGCTGCCGCCGAGGGCTCGCCCCTGCTCCGGGGCGGCTTCCTCATCTTCATGAGCGGTGTCGCCTGGGCGGTCTATGTCGTTCTCGCCAAGCCCCTGATCCAGACCTATGGCGCCTATCCGGTTTCCGCCATTTCGATTGGGCTCGCGACGCTCCCCATGCTGCTCATGGCATCGGGCGAGACGGTCGACGTCGTCAAATCCATGTCCTGGCGCGACTGGGGCAACATGTTCTACCTCGCGGTGATCTCCACCCTGATCGCCACCATCACCTGGAACTTCGGCGCCAGCCGCCTGCCTTCCGCCGCCGCGGCGGCCTTTCTCTATCTCGTGCCGGTCATCGCCGTCATCGCGGGCGCCTTGATGCTCGATGAGAAAGTCTCGCTGAATACGCTTGCCGGTGGCGCCTTGATCCTGCTCGGTGTTGCCATCGCCCAGGTCGGTCCACGCCTGCGCATGGGTCTGTTGCGCGATTGAGCGTTGATCGGCGGCACGCCGGACCTATCCTCGCCCCATGACCGAAATCGCCGCCAAACCAGCCCGCTGGTATTACGACCCGACTGTCATCATCGCCGCCGGTTGCCTGGTTGCCGTTGTCTCCTTCGGCGCCCGCGCCACCATGGGCCTCTTCACCTATCCGATCTCCGAAGCGCATCAGTGGCATCGCGAGACCTATGGCTTTGCCATGGCCATCCAGAATCTCGGCTGGGGCATCTTCCAGCCGATTGCCGGCGGCTTTGCCGATAAATATGGTACCCCGCGTGTCCTCGTCGTCGGCGCGGGGATCTATGCCGTGGGCATCGCGCTCATGCCCTTCTCCGACACGCCTGGCCTCATGTACCTGACCGGCGGCTTGATTGCCGGCATCGGCATCGCCACCGCCTCTTTCACGCTCGTCATGGCCGCCTTCGGCCGCCTGGTGCCCCCTGAAAAGCGCTCCTGGGCATTCGGCATCGCCACCGCCGCGGGTTCGCTCGGCCAGTTCATCTTCGCGCCTTTGGGCCAGGCCTTCATCGCCGCCTTCGGCTGGGAAACGGCGCTGATACTTATCGGCGGGCTCGTACTTCTTATCATCCCATTGGCGATACCTCTGGGTGCCAAAGGCGCGGTACCCGACGCCTCGCCGACACCTGCCCAGGCCACGATGACATTGCGCGAGGCCGTCGCCAAAGCCTTCGGCCATTCGAGCTATGTGCTGCTCACCGCCGGCTTCTTCGTCTGCGGTTTTCAGATCGCCTTCGTCACCATCCACCTGCCCGCCTATCTCATCGAGCACGGCATCAGCACCTGGCTCGCTGCCTCATCGATCGCCATTGTCGGCATCTTCAACGTTATCGGCTCTTACAGCGCGGGCATCATCGGCGGTCGCTACTCCAAAGCTTATTCGCTCTCGGCGATCTATCTCTTGCGCTCGCTTGTCGTGGTGCTGTTCATCAGCTTCCCGATATCGCCGGCTACCACGATTCTCTTCACTGCCTCGCTCGGCCTGCTGTGGCTTTCGACGGTGCCTTTCACCATGGGTCTCGTCGCGGTCATGTTCGGCACGCGCTATGTCGCGACGCTTTACGGCTTCGTCTTCTTGAGCCACCAGCTCGGTTCCTTCTTCGGCGTCTGGCTCGGCGGCAGGTTCCACGATATTTATGGCAGCTACGATCCCGTCTGGTGGATGTCGATCGCGCTTGGAATCTTTGCCGCCGCCGTCAACTGGCCGATCCGCGAGCAGCGCGCACCGGCCTTTGCGAGCTGATCATGCGCTGGCCGGGACATCGGCTCGCGCTCGGCATCGCCCTCGGCGTGCTCATCCTGTGGCTCGCCGGCATGGCACTCGCCATCCGCGCCGCGCGCCTGCCGCACGATGCGACAGGCCCGATGATCGTCGTGTTCGAACCCGGCATCGCCAGGGAGGACATGCTTGCGCGTATCGTCACCGCCGGAGCGCGGCCGATTCGCGAAACCTGGCTCGGTTTCGTCTGGGTCGTCGACGGTGAACAGCCGGACTCATCGGCGCGATTGCTCGGCCAGGGCGCCATCGGCACCTACCGCGAATTGCCTGTTACGGCATCACTGGCTGGCTGTTTTGCGTTCGCCGACGCCAAAATTGCCGAAGCTTTCGCCATAAGGCCTTAGCAGCACTCGTTGAAGCAGGCTGCTAACACATTGAGTTTGTTGATTAATTTGACAATTCGAAGTCATTGGGCATCATTGCCACGGGGTGAATGGCACGAAGGGGTTGCCGATGATCGACAAGGATTTTGCCTGCCAGCTCAAGGGCTGGAGCCTGACGACTGCGGAGATCATGTATCACATGCCGGATCATCGCGATCTCCTGCAGATGTTCATCTGGCAGGACTACGATCTCGCCCCCAGCTTTCCCCGCCTCATCAAGTTCCTCGATTTCTGGAGCCACAATCTCGACGGACCCCTGTCGACGATCCGGGTCGCCCATGCCGGCATCTCGGGTCCGGCCGAAATGCGCTTCGTCGACAAGGAATGGCGCTTGCACTGAG
>JAEUMG010000354.1 GCA_016793355.1 Hyphomicrobiales bacterium | reverse complement strand
TGACATGCGTCGCGGCGGCGGATTCGGGAAAGAGATCGGCCGGCATGATCCATTCGCCGCTGGCCAGCATCAAGGCGCGCTCGATCCGATTGCGGAGCTCGCGCACATTGCCCGGCCAATCATGCTCCATGGCCGCCTCATGGGCGAGCGTGCTCACTCCTTTGACGGGCGTTGCGGAACTGCCCTTGAACTGATCGACAAATTGATCGATCAGCCAGGGGATGTCGTCTTGCCTTTCGCGCAGCGGCGGAACATCAACGCGCATGACATTGATGCGGTAATAGAAGTCTTCCCGGAAGCGGCCTTCCCGGATCAGCGCCATGAGATCCGCATTGGTGGAGCAGACAATTCGCCCGTGGAATACCATGAGCTGCTCGCCGCCGACGCGATGATATTCGCGCGTCTCGACAAGCCGCAGAAGCTTGGCCTGCAGATGCGCCGGCAGTTCGCCGATTTCATCGAGAAACAAGACGCCGCCCCGCGTCCGCTCGGCGAAGCCGCGATGGAAGCCTTGCGGCCCCGCGCCGCGATAGCCGAACAGTTCGCGCTCCATCAAGTCTGGCGGGATGGCCGCGCAATTGACCGCCACAAACGGCTCCTTCGAGCGTGGCGACAGCTTGTGCAGATAGCGTGCGCAGACTTCCTTTCCGGCTCCCGTCTCGCCGATGATCAGAACCGGGCTTGTCTGGCCGGAAATCCGCTCAATGACAGCCTGTATCTCCTGCATGGCCTGCGACACGCCAAGCGTCACCTCGGGCCTCGACACCGGATGACGCTGGATCAGCGAGCAGGCGCGCATGATGAATGGCGGCATGGCGAATGGTTTGGTGACGTAGTCGCCGCCGCCGGCACGCATGATGGACACGGCCTGATCGATATCGCCGAAGGCGGTTACGAACAGGAATGGCGGCACCGCCATAGTGCTGGCCAGTTGGCGAAAGAGATCGTCACCGCGAATATCCGGGAGCCTGATGTCGCATACGACGAGGTCCGGCGTGGAGACCCGCAGCGCCCTCAGCGCTTCCTGCCCGCTCTTCCACCAGTCGACATGGCAGCCCTCGAGGGTAAGGCTCTGGACGAGCGATTCCCCCATGATCTCGTCGTCCTCGACCAGGCCTATGACACGGCCTTCAAGCAACATCGCGAAGCGCCTCCACCCTGCCCGGTATCATCACACGCATCTCGCTGCCGCGCTCGGTTTGCGGCAGGACCAGTTCAGCGCCGATCTCCGCGCACAGCCTCTTGACGATCCACAGCCCCAGCCCGGCCCGGCGATTGACGGGCGTCGCATCCGCTTGTGCCTGGATGAGATAGTCGCGGATGTCGGGTGGCAATCCCGGACCTTCGTCTGCGACATGAAGCACGAGGCAAGCGTCGCGCAATTCGGCGCGGAAGGTGACGGCGGCTCCCTCGGGACTCGCCTCGCAGGCATTCAACAGGAGATTGAGCGCAACATCGCGAACCGGACCCGCCGGGAGCTGCAATGATTCGTCGAAACGATTGTCCCAGGACAGGGTTAGACTGCGCCGCTTGAGCTCCGGCCCGAGGAGCAATCTGAGATCATCGAGGTCGGCCCGCGCGAGGTCGCGGGAGCCGCGCGCGCCGCGATAGGTCGCCAGGGTTGAACGAACCAGATCGCGAATGCCGGAGAGTCCGCGCTCGAGCAGGCTGACCGATGTCTGGCGGACCGTTTCGCGTTCGCCGTGCCGGCGCAAGGCATCCAGGGCATTGAACATTCCGCCGAGCGGGTTGTTGATTTCATGTGCCATGCCGGAGGCCAGCCTGCCGAGGCTTGCGAGGCGTTCCTCCTCGGCGAGATCCGCGGCAAGCGCCTCCCTCTCGCTGACCGCCCGCACCAGCCCGTTATAACGTTTGAACAGGCGTTGATATTCTCTGCCCTGCCGGGCGACGATCGGTTCCGGAATCGGGCCGATGGCGCCCTGGGCGGCCTGGTCGAGATGCGACGAAAGCAGGCTGACGGGATTGAGCATCCGCCGGACAGCCAGATATCCTGCCAAGGCGAGGAACAGGGTCAGGACGCCATTGGTGAGCAGCAGGGTCCGGAGCACGCCGGCACGCTCATGCAGCAACGCGCCGATATCGGCCTCGGCATAGATCCGGCCGATTTCCCGTTCCTGATAGAGAAGCGCCCGCGAAAGATGGGCACTCTCCCGTTCTTCGTCGAGCGTCACCTCCGACACCGGAGAAAAATTGGCGGCGATCGCATCCGGCAGTTTCTGCAGCGAGGGAAAGCGGGCGGGATCGCTTGCGGCGATGACATTCGCGCCGCCATTCGTGACCGCCGCCCATTTCACATTGAGAGCGCGATAGCGCTGCTTGGCGCGGTCCAGCGTGTCGAACACCTCCCAGACATCGTCTCGCAGGACCGGAGGGATCAGTGACGCGGAAAGCCCATCGAGATAGGCCGAGGCCAGTTGCTGCAGATGTCTTTCCTGCGTTTCTTCAAGGCCCGCAAGCACCCGGTTACCGATCAGGGCGCTCACGCCCATCATCAGCAGTGCGACGACAACCGGGACCCGGATCGAGAGCGGCCAGAAACCCGGTCCAAGCTTTCTGACGATCCTGCCGATCATGTATTGAGCGCCCTGACAAGCAGCATGTTTTTTGCAATCGAGTCGAACAGGCCGGGATCTTCCACCGAAAAGCCGTCGAGCTTCAGCAGGCCCAGAATCTCGCGGCCGGCCGGATCATGGGCCATGCCGACAAACGCGTCGCGCATGAGGCGGGTTTCCACCGACTCTTCCTGCGTCTTCAGGCAGGCGATCGGCGGGAAGCCCAGCAATTGCGACCTCGAAACGATTTCCGTCGAGCCCGTGAGCTCGGGTTCGATGGACGCCATGACCTCCCAGACATAGCCGTCGACGCTGCCGCTTTGCGCCAGGCCGGAGGCGACCGCACGCACGACATTGCGATGGCCGTAGGTGAAGAAACTCTGCCGGAAAAACTGTTCCGGTCTGAGCTTCCGCTCGGCAAGCAGGGCAGCGGTGACGAGAAAGCCGGAATTGCTGTTGGGATCCGAAAAGGCGTGAATATCGCCCCTGAGATCGTCGATGCTGCGGGCGTTGCGTCCGCTTCCGGCGATCAGATAGGACCGGTAGAGCGGTTGGCCCTGCCACACGGGAACGGCCACGAGCGACAGCCTGTCGCGGTACTGGGCAAAGGGATAACCGCAAATCCAGGCGGCGGTGAGCTGGCCGGACAGGAGCAGGCCGGTAATCTCCTCATAGGTCCTGCGCTGGACGAGCGCGATCTCGCGGCCGGTCTTCTGCGCCAGATAGGTCTCGAGCCTGGTCAGGAGTTCAAGGTCATTGGTGAGAAACACCGGTGTCAGCCCGAAATTGAGCGGCGACTGAGCACGAACCAGGCTGGCGCCGGAAAGGATGATCGGAGCGGCCGCAAGCCATGCCAAAGCCTGCCGCCGCCTCGCCTGTGTTCTGGCGGGCGCCCGGATCGGGTCCTGTTTGACCGTGCTGTTCATCGGAGCGCCAAGTCTAATCCCAATATTGCCAGCGTCCAAAGACCGCTCCCGCCCGGCAGAAGATGGCCCACCCGACCGCCGTGTTGCGGCGCACACGATACGAAAGCAGGCTAGCCGGCCACGGGGTCATGCCCGCGCGAAGGGCCTCCCGTGACCATCGCTGCCGATATTGCAGGATGGATCGGGAGCCGATCGCGGTTCCGAGAGAATTGAGTGCTTCTGCCCGCCGCAGCAGCATGCCGCCGGTAACAGACGCCGCGATGGCCATTGACACGCATACATTGGACAGTCATGCCTCACTTGAACCCGCGCCATTGAGCATCTGGCCATACGCCGATCCGGACATGAAGGAGCCGCGTCAGTGTCTATTCCCGCTTGCATGGCCGCGGTGCAACTCGTCGGCCACGGCGGCTTCGAAAAGCTGCAGTACAGCGAATCCACAATGGTCCCCACACCCGGTCCCGGGGAGGTCCTGATCCGCGTAAGAGCGGCAGGCATCAACAACACCGACATCAACACGCGGATCGGCTGGTATTCGGCCAGCAAGAGCCAGAGTACCTCGGAGGCAACTCAATCTCATGAGGCGACCGACGACGGCGACTGGACTGGCAAGGGTCTTGTCTTTCCGCGGATTCAGGGCGCCGACGTCTGTGGCGAGATTGTCGGCATCGGCGATGGCGTGGCGCGGGACAGGCTCGGCGAAAGGGTCATTGTGCAAAGCTGCCTGTTGTCCAGGCGCCAAGGCCGGTTCGTGCCATGGCTCGGCTCGGAATATGATGGTGCCTTTGCACAGTATGTGTGTGCTCCGGCTGCCGACACGTACCGCGTAAGGTGCGATCTCTCGGATGCCCAGCTTGCTGCAATACCTTGTGCCTATGGAACGGCCGAAAACCTCCTGGGCAGGGCAGGCCTGGGCGATGGTGAGACAGTCCTCATAACCGGCGCCTCCGGTAACGTCGGGCTTGCCGCCTGCCAGCTGGCGAGGCTCCGCGGGGCCCATGTCATCGCCATTGCTGCGCCAGAAAAATTTGCCGCCCTCGAAGCTGCCGGAGCGCAGCGCTGCCTGGATCGTGGCGCGCCCCTGATGCCTTCTCTCAAGGCAAACAGTATCGACGTCATCATCGACGTGGTCGGCGGACCCCAATGGCCGGAACTGCTGGATGTGATAGCTCCGCAGGGGCGATACGCCGTGTCCGGCGCCATCGCGGGGCCCATCGTGGCCATGGATCTGCGCAAGGTCTATCTCAAGGACCTGTCGCTGTTCGGTTGCACGGCGCAACATCCGGACGTCTTTGGTCGCCTGGTTCGTTATCTCGAGGCGGGCCGGCTCAGGCCGCTCGTCGCGAGAGAGTATCGGCTCGAGGAGATTGTGGCTGCCCAACGGGGGTTCCTGTCCAAGAAGCACATCGGCAAGATCGTGCTGATTCCCCCAGGCCTCAGCCAGAACCGGGACACTCCGCTCCCCAGGGAGGCGGGCGGCTGAGGACAAGGCGTGTGAGTCGAGAGCGGAAGCAGGCGAAGTTCTCGCCGGTGTGGTGGAGTGGGTCACGCTCCGCAAGGCCGAGAACGGGTTGTGCGTGCCAAAGCGTTTCCCGGCGAAGTGGATTCGCTTCGCCGCCAAGGAAACACGCGGTACACGAATCTATCGGGGCGTATCCTCATCGCCAAAGTGCCCACACTTTGGCGGGATATGCGCTAGTCTCAGCGCCAGTTCGCAACTATTTCTAGTTTTCAGCCTCATCGATGGTGGTACTGGGCTTGGCGAAGGTCGCTAACCTATCCGGCTCCTCAATCACGACTGTTCGGCCATTCAGCTTCACACCATGACCTGAGACAGTGACGAGACTTCGCGATAGGTTTTCAGGCGACATACCAAGAAGTGAAGCAAGCCTTCGTTTGTCATGAGGGATAGTGAACCGCCCACTTCTCCCGCTGACGCTGTCTGTGCGAATAATCCAATTGGCCAATCTCTCTGCGCTGTTGCGCAATTTCTGGTTCTTCAGTTCTCGCATCACGCCCCGAAAGGCGAGCGAGAGCTCGCGCACGAGGGAACGCGAGAAGGCCGCATCCTTGTCCGCAATGGCGCGAACCGATTCGGCGGGAATCAGAAGGATGCGCGCCGCTTCCAGGGTACGGGCGGAAGCCAGATACGGAAAATCCCCGACAACAGCGGCAAGGATGAAGGTCGTGACCGGCCTGATGATCGCAATAATCGTCTCGCGACCATCATGCCGGGAATAGAGCTCCACACCTCCCTCAAGAAGTATATGCAGAAAATCCGGCCGGTCGCCCTCGTGCAGCAGTTGAACGTGAGCCGGAAAGCGCTGGAGATAGGCGGCCGTGACGAGCGACGAAAAATGCTCGTCCGCCATGTCGTGAAAAAGATGGGATGATTTGATCTGCTCGATCTCGTGTGGCCGCATTGTCTCCTCTCGGCAAATATTGCCGTCGCATTTGATGATTGTCAAAACGCAGCACCCCCAAGATCAAGTGCAGTATAGACGAAGCTCAATTCCCACATCGCTCAAAGATATTCCCGGCTCTACTTGACTTGCATCAATTCGATCCAAGTTGCCCTCGGCTACTTGCCAACATGACGACGACACAAGCGGCGAGAGGACTAGTGACATGCATGATGATCAAGTGGCCGGCAGGGGTCGCGCATTGTGGATGTCGACCATCGCCTTCACGGTATGTTTCGCCGTCTGGACGATTTTCTCGATCATCGGTGTCCAGATCAAAAAAGACCTCGGCCTCAACGACACCCAGTTCGGCCTGCTGGTGGGCACGCCAATCCTCACTGGCAGCCTGATCCGGCTTCTGCTCGGCATTTGGACGGACCAGTATGGCGGCCGCATCGTCTATGTCGGCGTCATGCTCTCGGCGGCCCTTGCGACATGGCTGCTCACATTTGCCTACAGCTATGAGACCTTTCTCCTGGCAGCGCTCGGCGTCGGCATAGCCGGCGGGGCATTCGCCGTCGGCATTGCCTATGTTTCGCGCTGGTATCCGAAGGAAAAGCAGGGAACCGCGCTCGGAATCTTCGGCGCCGGCAATGTCGGCGCGGCTGTCACCAAATTCCTCGCGCCGGTGATCATGGTGGCCTTCGGCTGGAAGATGGTCGCCCAGCTGTGGGCGCTCGGCCTCGTGGTGATGGCCGTGATCTTCTGGTTCGGAACGAAGGACGATCCGGAACTCTTGAAACGGCGCAAGGCAGGGCTTCGCCCCGAACCGCTCTCGGCGATGATCAAGCCCTTGAAGAACCTTCAGGTATGGCGCTTCTCGCTTTATTACTTCTTCGTGTTCGGCGGCTTCGTGGCCCTGGCATTGTGGCTGCCGCGCTACTATGTGGGCGTCTACGGCTTGGATATCGTCAGCGCGGGTCTTCTGGGCGCGGCCTATTCGATCCCGGGCTCCTTGTTCCGCATTCTCGGCGGCACGCTCTCCGACAAACACGGTGCGCGGCATGTGATGTACTGGACCTTTATCGGTTCGGTCGTCTCAACCTTCCTGCTCTCCTATCCCGCAACGACCTATATCGTGAACGGCATTCGCGGGCCGATCGAGTTCTCGATCGCCATCGGCTTCATTCCCTTCACGATCCTCACATTCATCCTTGGATTCTTCATGAGCCTCGGCAAGGCTGCCGTGTACAAGCACATTCCCGTCTACTATCCGGGCAGGGTGGGCTCCGTCGGCGGCGTGGTCGGCCTGATCGGCGGCCTGGGCGGCTTCATTCTTCCGATCGTGTTCGGAATGATGAACGATCTCATCGGCGTGTGGACAAGCTGCTTCATGCTGCTCTTTGTCATCTCAAGCGGCTCGCTCTTGTGGATGCATGCGGCGATCAGGCGGATGGAGAAACAGCGCATGCCGGAGCTTGCCGGGCCGCAATATCTCCCCGAGTCCGACATTCTCGGACGGATTCTTCCCACCCGGGACATCGGCGGCAAAACGGACTCCCGCCATGTCGCATCGGAAGAGAAATCCAGGGCGAAAGCCGCAGCCGAATGATGCACCGCTTTCATGAAACCAAAACGGGGCGACTGTCATGACGACAAAATCTGAAGCCGTTCAGCCGCAGGTCGCGAAACCGACATGGCTGCAGAACTGGTCGCCGGAAGACACCGGCTTCTGGGAGCGGACAGGAAAGACGCTTGCCTGGCGGACGCTGACTATCACGACGCTCAATCTGATCATGGCCTTCATCGTCTGGTTCGCCGTCTCGGCGCTGGTCGTTCGGCTGCCGGCGATCGGCTTTAAGCTCACGACATCGGAACTCTTCTGGCTGGCGGCGATGCCGGGCCTTGCCGGGGGCACGCTGCGCATAGTCCATACCTTCCTCATCCCGCTCTACGGCACGCGCAAGGTCGTGACTCTCTCGACGCTGTCGCTGCTCATTCCGGCCGTGGGATGGTTCTATGCCGTGCAGAATCCGGAGACGCCCTTCTGGTTGCTGATGGTGCTGGCGTTTCTCGCGGGACTGGGCGGCGGAAACTTCTCGTCCTTCATGCCGTCGACCAGCCTGTTCTTCCCCAAGCGGCTGCAGGGCACAGCACTCGCCATCCAGGCGGGTATCGGCAATTTCGGGGTCAGCGTGGTGCAGTTCGTGACGCCGTGGATCATCGGCTTCGCACTCGCCGGCTCGCTCTTGGGCGCGCCGCAGACTTTCACGAAGCCCTCGGGTGACACGACGCCGATCTGGCTCCAGAACGCGACCGCGATCTATATCCCGCTCATCGTGATCTTTGCGATCGCCGCCTATTTCATGCTGAAGAGCGTGCCGGTACGGGCCAATTTCCGCGAGCAGCTCGACATCTTCAAGGAGAAGCACGCCTTCAACATGACGCTTCTCTACATCATGACCTTCGGCTCGTTCTCGGGGCTGTCGGCGACCTTCCCGCTGCTCATCAAACAGATCTATGGCGGCCTGCCGGGTGCGCCCGATCCCTTGAGCTACGCCTTTCTCGGGCCTCTGGTCGGTTCGGTGGCGCGCATCGCTGCGGGACCGGTCTCCGACCGGCTCGGCGGAGCGCGCGTCACGCATTGGTCGGGTATCGGAATGCTTATTGCCGCTCTCGCCGTGACATTCTTCACCGCGCCGACTTCGATGGACCAGTTCCCGTGGTTCGTGTCGGCGATGCTGGCGCTCTTCTTCTTTGCCGGCGTCGGCAATGCCTCGACTTTCAAGCAGATGCCGATGATCTTCCCGCCTCGCCAGGCCGGCGGCGTCATCGGCTGGACCGGGGCAATGGCGGCCTATGGGCCCTTCGCGGTCGGATTGATGCTCGGCTATTCGAACAACTGGTTCGGATCGTTTAACGCCTTCTTCTACTGGGCAGCCTTCTTCTTCCTCGTCTGCATCGGCATCAATTGGTGGTTCTACGCGCGCAAGGGCGCGGAGAAACCGTGCTGACCTGATCGTTCACACAAGTTCTGGATTGAAATTATGAGCCATCTCCTCGACCGCCTCACCTTCTTCAAGCGCGTCACCGGCGAGTTTTCCCAAGGCCACGGCATTGTCACCAATGAAGACCGCCGCTGGGAAGACGGCTATCGCAAGCGCTGGCAGCACGACAAAATCGTACGCTCCACCCATGGCGCCAACTGCACCGGTTCGTGCTCGTGGAAGATCTATGTCAAGGGCGGCATCGTCACCTGGGAGACGCAACAGACCGACTATCCGCGCACGCGACCGGAGCTTCCCAATCACGAGCCGCGCGGCTGCTCGCGCGGTGCGAGTTACTCCTGGTATCTCTATTCCGGCAACCGTGTGAAGTACCCGCTCGTTCGCTCGCGGCTTCTGAAGCTTTGGCGCGAAGCCCGCGCCAACCTGGCGCCGGTCGCGGCCTGGGCATCGATCGTCGAGACGCCGCAGAAACGGGCCGCTTACGTGAAGAAGCGCGGGTTGGGAGGGTTCGTTCGCGCTGACTGGGACGACATCACCGAGATCATCGCCGCCGCCAATGCCTATACCGCGCGCACCTATGGGCCGGATCGCGTCATCGGATTCTCGCCTATCCCGGCCATGTCGATGGTGAGCTACGCCGCGGGTGCGCGCTATCTGTCGCTCTTGGGCGGCGTGTGCATGTCGTTCTATGACTGGTATTGCGACCTTCCGCCGGCCTCGCCGATGACCTGGGGCGAGCAGACCGACGTTCCCGAATCGGCGGACTGGTACAATTCCGGGTTTCTGATCCTGTGGGGTTCGAATGTCCCGCAGACCCGCACGCCGGATGCCCATTTCTACACCGAAGCGCGCTATCGCGGCGCCAAGAGCGTCGTCATATGCCCGGATTACTCGGAGGCCTCGAAATTCGCCGACATGTGGTTGTCGGTCAAGCAGGGCACGGATGCCGCGCTCGCCATGGCGATGGGCCATGTCATCCTCACGGAGTTCTACGTCAAGAAACAAACGTCCTATTTCATCGATTATGTGCGGCAATATACCGACATGCCGATGCTGGTCCGCCTCGTACGCCAGGACGGGCGGTTAGTGCCTGAGCGCTTCCTGCGGGCGAGCGAGATCGCCGGAGGCCTCGGCGAGACGAACAATCCCGACTGGAAGACGGTGGCTATCGATGCGGCGTCGAACGAGCTCGTCGTGCCGCGGGGTTCGGTCGGCTTTCGCTGGGGCGAAAAGGGCAAGTGGAATCTCGAAGAGAAGGACTCAGCCGGTCAGGAGCGAAAGCTGCGCCTGACATTGGCCGGTGAGAAGCAGGAACTTGCCAGCGTTGCCTTCCCCTATTTCGGCAATATCGAGCACGACCATTTCACCGGCACGAAGCATCAGAGCATCCTCGAGCGCAATGTTCCGGTAAGGCGGCTCAAGCTGGCGGACGGCGAGGCATTGGTCGCGACGGTCTACGACCTCTTCCTTGCCAATTACGGGGTCGATCGCGGCTTCGGAGGCGCAAACACCGCGCAATCCTTCGATGATGACGTTCCCTACACGCCGGCCTGGGCGGAGGTCATCACCGGCGTCTCGCGCGACAAGATCATCGCTGTGGCGCGCGAGTTCGCGCTGAATGCCGAGAAGACCAGAGGCCGGTCGATGATCATCATCGGCGCGGCGATGAACCACTGGTTCCATATGGACATGAACTACCGAGGCGTCATCAACATGCTGGTCATGTGCGGCTGCGTCGGCCAGTCCGGCGGCGGGTGGTCGCATTATGTCGGCCAGGAGAAGCTCCGGCCGCAAACCGGCTGGCAGCCGCTCGCCTTCGCGCTCGATTGGGCGCGCCCGCCGCGCCAGCAGAATTCGACCTCATTCTGGTATGCGCATACGGATCAATGGCGCTATGAGACGCTCTCGGTGAAGGAGATCCTGTCGCCGACAGCACCGGCCGGCCCATGGGATGGCGCGCTGATCGACTATAATGTGCGCGCCGAGCGCATGGGCTGGCTGCCCTCGGCACCCCAGCTCAGCACCAATCCGCTGACCATAGCGGCGAAGGCGGCGGCCAAGGGACAAGACGTCAAGGACTATGTCGCCGGCGCCCTGAAGTCGGGCGAAGTGCAACTCGCTTGCGAGGATCCGGACGACCCCAAGAACTGGCCGCGCAATCTTTTTGTGTGGCGTTCGAACCTGCTCGGCTCTTCCGGCAAGGGACACGAGTATTTCCTGAAGCATCTGCTCGGCACCACGCATGGCGTGATGGGCAAGGATCTGGGCGAAGACGGAAAGCAAAAGCCCTCCGAGGTCAAATGGCGCGACGACGCTCCGGAGGGAAAGCTCGATCTGCTTGTCACCCTCGATTTCCGCATGTCGACCACCTGCGTTTATTCCGACATCGTTTTGCCGACGGCCACCTGGTACGAGAAGAACGATCTCAATACGTCCGACATGCACCCCTTCATTCACCCGCTCACCGCCGCGGTCGATCCGGTTTGGGAATGCCGCAGCGACTGGGACATCTACAAGGCCATCGCCGAAAAATTCTCGCACGTGGCACCCGAAGTCCTCGGCGTCGAAAAGGACGTCGTCCTGACGCCGATCCTTCACGACACGCCCGGCGAAATCGCCCAGGCGATGGATGTGAAGGACTGGAAGCGCGGTGAGATCGAGCCCGTTCCCGGCAAGACCATGCCGCAGGTCACCGTCGTCGAGCGCGACTATCCCAATCTCTACAAGCGCTATACCGCGCTCGGGCCCCTGATGCAGAAGCTCGGCAATGGCGGCAAGGGCATGAGCTGGAATACCGAACACGAAGTGGACCTGCTCAAGCGTCTAAATGGCGAGATCGTCGAGGAAGGGGCAGCCAAGGGTCTGGCACGGATCGAGACCGACATCGAAGCGGCGGAGGTCATTCTCACCCTGGCACCCGAGACCAACGGAGAAGTCGCGGTCAAGGCGTGGGAGTCGCTCTCCCAGGCGACCGGCCGCGAGCACGCGCATCTCGCCATCCCGAAAGAGGACGAGAAGATCCGCTTCCGCGACGTGGTCGCCCAGCCGCGCAAGATCATTTCATCGCCGATCTGGTCGGGGCTCGAATCCGAAAAGGTCTGCTACAATGCCGGTTATACCAATGTGCATGAGCTCATCCCGTGGCGCACGCTGACCGGCCGCCAGCAGCTCTACCAGGATCATCTCTGGATGCGGGCCTTCGGCGAAGGCTTGTGCGTTTATCGCCCGCCGATCGACACCAAGACGATCAAGCCCGCTATCGATCGCAAGCCCAACGGCCACAAGCCGGTGGTCCTCAATTTCATCACGCCGCACCAGAAATGGGGCATCCACTCGACCTATACCGACAACCTGCTGATGCTCACCCTTTCGCGCGGCGGCCCCTGCATCTGGATCAGCGAGACGGACGCGAAGAAGGCCGGCATTGTCGACAATGACTGGGTCGAAGCCTTCAACACGAACGGCGCACTCGTCGCTCGCGCGGTCGTCTCGCAGCGCGTCAAGGAAGGCATGTGCATGATGTATCACGCGCAGGAGAAGATCGTAAACGTTCCGGGATCGGAACTTACAGGGCAGCGCGGCGGCATCCACAATTCGGTGACGCGGGCCGTGCTCAAGCCGACGCATATGATCGGCGGCTACGCGCAGCAATCCTATGGCTTCAATTATTACGGAACCGTCGGATCGAATCGGGACGAGTTCGTCGCGGTACGGAAAATGGATCGCGTGGACTGGCTCGACCGGCCGACAGCCGATCAACCGCAGCCGGTGGAGGCCTGACACATGAAAATCCGCGCTCAAATCGCGATGGTGCTCAATCTCGACAAGTGCATCGGCTGTCATACCTGCTCGGTCACCTGCAAGAATGTCTGGACCAATCGCGAAGGCATGGAATATGCCTGGTTCAACAATGTCGAGACGAAACCCGGCATCGGCTATCCGAAGGACTGGGAGAACCAGGATCGCTGGAAGGGTGGCTGGAGGCGCAAGCGCAACGGTACGATCGAGCCGCGCATCGGCGCCAAATGGCGCGTTCTGGCGAATATCTTCGCCAATCCCGACCTGCCCGAGATCGACGATTATTACGAGCCCTTCACCTTCGATTACGAGCATCTCCAGAAGGCACCGGAGCTTTCCGCCTTTCCGACCGCGCGGCCGCGCTCGCTGATCACCGGTGAGCGCATGGAGAAAATCAATTGGGGGCCGAATTGGGAGGAAATCCTCGGCGGCGAATTCGCCCAGCGCTCGCAGGACCGTAACTTCGAGGGTGTCGAGAAGGAAATCTACGGGCAGTTCGAAAACACCTTCATGATGTACCTGCCGCGATTGTGCGAGCACTGCCTCAACCCGAGTTGCGTCGCCTCCTGCCCTTCCGGCGCCATCTACAAGCGCGAGGAAGACGGCATCGTTCTCATCGACCAGGACAAGTGCCGCGGCTGGCGCATGTGCGTCTCCGGCTGCCCCTATAAGAAGATCTATTACAACTGGCAGAGCGGCAAATCCGAGAAGTGCATCTTTTGCTTCCCGCGCATCGAGGCCGGCCAGCCCACCGTCTGCTCGGAAACCTGCGTCGGCCGCATCCGCTATCTTGGCGTCGTGCTTTACGATGCCGATCGGATCGAGGAGGCGGCAGGCGTTCTCGACGAGCGCGATCTCTATGAATCGCAATTGTCGATCTTCCTCGATCCGGATGATCCCCAGGTGATTGCCCAGGCGCGCGCCGACGGCGTGCCGGAGAGCTGGCTGGAGGGCGCGAAGCGCTCGCCGGTCTGGAAGATGGCGATGGAGTGGAAAGTGGCCTTTCCGCTGCACCCAGAATATCGCACCTTGCCGATGGTGTGGTATGTGCCGCCGCTTTCGCCGATCCAGTCGGCGGCGGAGGCCGGCAAGATCGGCCATGACGGCGAAATGCCGGATGTCCGGTCATTGCGCATACCGCTCAAATATCTCGCCAATCTTCTCACCGCGGGCAAGGAAGAGCCGGTCGCGCTCGGCCTCGAACGCATGCTGGCGATGCGCGCCTATATGCGGGCGAAGACCATCGATGGCGTGCATGACGAATCGATTGCGCGCCGCGTCGGGCTCACGGGCGCGGCGATCGAGGAGATGTATCAGATCATGGCGATCGCCAATTACGAGGACCGCTTCGTCATCCCCACCGCGCATCGCGAGCTCGACGAGGATGCCTATGACCTCAGAGGATCCTGCGGCTTCTCCTTCGGCAATGGCTGTTCCGGCGGCATGACGGAATCGAATCTCTTTGCCGCCCCGAAACGGGCGCGCACGCCCATGGAGGTCGAGTGATGCGAACGCTAAAGGTGATCTCGCTCCTGTTGAGCTACCCCACCGCCGAACTGCAGTCGGGTGCGCGGGATCTGCGCGTCGTTCTCGATCAAGAAGGATTCGTCCCCAAGCCCTGGCGGGCCGGCCTCGATGGGCTGATCGAGGACATCGCCACCGGCGATCTCTATGACCTGCAGGAGCGCTATGTGCTGCTGTTCGACCGCACGCGCTCGCTATCGCTTCACCTGTTCGAACATGTGCATGGCGAGGGCCGAGATCGCGGTCAGGCGATGATCGATCTGCAGAACCTGTATGCCGCGCAAGGCCTGGAGATTGGCGCCCGCGAATTGCCCGACTTCCTGCCGCTGTTTCTTGAGTTTCTGTCATTACGGCCCGATGCGGAGGCGCGCGAATTGCTGTGCCAGACCGCACATATTCTCGAGGCCCTTGCCGAGCGCCTGCGCAAGCGCAAGTCGGTCTATGATTATGCGTTTCGCGCGCTCGTTGCTCTCGCCCGCGCCAAGACCGAACGCGCCCAAATCGATGCCCTGCTCGACCAGCCCGACCCCGAGCCGACCGATCTCGCCGCGCTCGACGCCGCCTGGGAAGAGGCGCCCGTCACCTTCGGGCCGAGTTCCAAGGATGGCTGCAAGGACGAATTCATCGCCCGCATCCGTGCCGCCGGCCGGCCTGCGCCCGACCTGCCTCGATGCACCACCCGTCCCATTTTGCCGACGCGAGGAACCTCCCATGCGTGATGTGCTGAACCATGTGATCTTCGGCTGGTATCCCTATCTCTGCCTGACCGTCTTCATCCTCGGTAGCTGGGTCAGGTTCGATCGCGAGCAATATACCTGGCGAAGCGGGTCGAGCCAGCTTCTGCGCCGGCGTCAGTTGATCTGGGGGTCCAATCTCTTCCATGCCGGCATCCTGGTGATCTTCTTCGGCCATTTCGTCGGCCTGCTCACGCCGATCGCCATCTTCGACACGCTTGGGATTTCGCACGGCTTCAAGCAGTGGATGGCCATCATCATCGGCGGCCTTGCCGGCATCGTCTGCTTCATCGGCCTGACTCTGCTCATTCACCGCCGCCTGTTCGATGCGCGCATCCGCACGACCTCGTCATTCAGCGACATTGCCATCCTGCTCCTGCTCTACGCCCAGCTCATCCTCGGTCTCGCGACCATTCCGGTTTCAATGGGCCATCTCGACGGTCATGAGATGGTGAAACTGATGAGTTGGGCCCAGGGTGTGCTGACGCTTCAACCCAATGTTGCGGCGCTGGTCGCGGACGTCAATCCGCTGTTCAAGCTCCATCTCTTCCTCGGCATGACGATCTTTCTGGTCTTTCCGTTCACGCGGCTCGTGCATGTGTGGAGCGCTCCCGTCTGGTATCTGGGACGGCGCGGCTACCAGGTCGTCCGCTCCCGCCGTGCCTCCGCAATTCCGGGGGAATGAAGATGGGCTGTTCGGTGGCCTCCCCGCTTCATTCCCTGAAACCCGGGCTGGTAAGCGTGAATGGCGTCGTCATTCCGCGCGATGAGATTGCACGCGAAGCGCAAAATCATCCGACTCCATCGCCGGCGGAAGCCTTCAAGGTGGCAAGCCAGGCGCTCGTCGTGCGCGAGTTGCTGCTCCAGGAAGCCAAACGCCTCAATGTGGAGTGGCATGCTCTCGAAGACGAGCGCGGGCGTCGTGAGACCGATACCGATGCGATGATTCGCGCCCTGACCGAGCAGGAGGTCACAACGCCTGAACCCGACGAGGCCAGCTGCCGGAAGTATTACGAGAACAATCGTGGCCGGTTTTCCTCCTCGCCGCTCTGGGAGGCCGCTCATATCCTGTTCGGTGCCTCGAGGCATGACCGGAAAGCCTATGCGGCGGCAAGAGAGATGGCACAGGTCGCGTCCGATCTCCTGACGAAAGATCCGCGCCGCTTTGCCGAACTGGCTCGTCAGCATTCCTCCTGTTCCTCCGCGGCGCAGGATGGAAATCTCGGCCAGATCGCTCGAGGCCGGACGACACCTGAATTCGAGACGGCGCTGGCGGTACTCTCGCCCGGCCAACTCAGCCCGCCGGTCGCGAGTCGCTATGGATTCCACATCATCCGCCTCGACCGATACATGCCGGGGCAGCCATTGCCCTACGAGGCCGTTGCCGAGCGGATCGCCAGCTACCTGGCGGAGAAGATGCGGCACAGAGCCATCGCGCAATACATTGCGCGCCTTGTCTCGCGAAGCCGTATCTCCGGGATAAATCTTCCGAACATCGAATTGAATTTCGCTTGAAGCAGCTCGCCCGTTCGATATTGAACCTGCGATAGTTGCGATTCCGCGTGTGCACCTAAAACCTGTGGATCGCCGCCATCGCGATATCGATGGAAGCCTTGCTGTAGCCTTTGACCTCCCTCAGAAACAGCAGGTAGCATCGTTTCACTCGTTCATTTTCAGGGCAGCACATTGTCATTGGCCCGAACCTCCTTCTCGAAGTCACCATTTCTGGAGCTGGTTGGCGGTCATCTGGCCGGATGTCCACGGACGAAGAAGAACGCAGCCGACCAAGCAAAGCCAGCAAAACCACTCTCCGGCGCAGGTTCAGCGGATTGTCTTGGATGTCGATGGCTGGGGTGGTGGTGCCGCCTGCGTGACTCGAACACGCGACCCTCGCATTACGAATGCGATGCTCTACCGGCTGAGCTAAGGCGGCCCGGCAGAAGGAACGCGCGCACTGATAGACAATCC
>JAEUMG010000032.1 GCA_016793355.1 Hyphomicrobiales bacterium | reverse complement strand
GTCATTCTTTTCGGCTCCGTCCATCTCGCCTGGCACTACGCCATCGATGCCTATGCCGGCATATTGATCGCGCTCGGCGTGTGGTGGCTGATGGGTCCGGTGACGCGCTGGTATCACGGACTCGCGCCGAGCCGCGCCTGGGAACAAAGCCTCGCCCGCTCCGTTTAATCGTTCTCGACTCTGCCATTTTCCTGCCACGGAGCCTCGGCACACGCCCACGCAGGGGATTTTCGGGAGACGATGCGATGGGGCAGACGGGGCGCGATCATCGCGTCGATTTCCTGCGCGGCCTCGCGCTCGCATCGATCTTCATCAATCACGTTCCCGGCAATGTGTATGAGAAGCTGACGCATCGCAATTTCGGCTTTTCGGATGCCGCCGAAATCTTCGTGCTGCTGGCGGGCTTCGCCTCGGCCCATGCCTATTTCGCGCGCTATGAGAAGGGCGAGCGGCTCGATGCCTCGCTCAAAGCCCTGAAGCGTTCGGGCATCCTCTATATGAGCCATGTGGTGACGACGGTCGCGGCGATCGCGCTGTTCTGCCTCGCCGCCGTCCTCTTCGCGCACGCGGGCTATGTCGACGACAGCATCGTCTATCTGAATATCAGGCCCGTTCTTGCCGATCCGGTCAGGGCCTTTCCGGGCCTCGTCGGGCTCGGCCACCAGCTCGGCTATTTCAACATCCTGCCGATGTACATGATCCTCCTCGCCATGCTGCCGGCGATGATGTGGCTCGCCAAACGCAGTCTCAGTCTCCTGCTCGGCTCATCGATCGCGCTTTATCTCATGACCGGCTGGTTCGTCATCGACATGCCGAACTTCCCGACCGAGGGCGGGTGGTTTTTCAATCCCTTCGCCTGGCAGATCCTGTTCGTCATCGGCTTCATCCTCGGCCAGCGGTCGCGCGAGGGCAAAATCTTCGCCTATAGTCCCATCTTGTTCTGGGGTTCGGTCGCCTATCTGGGCGTCGCCTTCATCTGGACCTGGTTCGAATTATGGGGCTACCGTCCGCATCTGCCGATCCCCAGGACCTTGTGGGATTTCGACAAGACCTATGTCGCCTTCCCGCGGCTCTTCCATGTCCTGGCGCTTGCCTATGCGGTGATGATGTCGCCCATCGGCCAATGGATGAAGCGCATCCCGCCTTCCAATCCGCTGACCGCGATGGGGCGGCATTCCTTGCCGGTCTTCTGCGCCGGTTCATTGCTTTCGATGACGGGCGCGATCATCCGCCATGAGGCGGAAGGCGGCTTCGTCGTCGACACGCTCATCATCATTGGCGGTCTCGGTCTGATGATCGGGCTCGCCCGTATTCTCGATGCGCGGCGCGCGCCGCCGGCTCGCAAGCGCGAGACCATGCCGGCGGCGAGCGTCCCGGCGACGACGTAGTTTCCCTCCCCCTCGTGGGGAGGGACTAAGGGTGGGGGGAGGATGGGTTGTGCAGACCCCCACCCCGGCCCTCCCCACAAGGGGGAGGGTGACACGCTTCCGCATCTCCCCGGCATGGACTATGACGGGCCGTCTCCGCTGCCTCCCGAGGACCCGTCCATGCCCTCCGTCTATGACACCGATCTCGACAAATGCCCGGCCAATTACGTTCCGCTCTCGCCGCTCTCCTTCCTCGCCCGCTCGGCGGCGGTCTACCCGCAGCGCACCGCGATCGTCCATGGCGGCACGCGCTATTCGTATAAGGATTTCTACGCCCGCTCGCGCCGCCTCGCCTCGGCACTGACCAAGGCCGGCATCAGGAAGGGCGAGACCGTCTCCGTCATGCTCGCCAATACGCCGGCGATGCTCGAAGCCCATTACGGCGTGCCGATGGCGGGTGCGGTCCTCAACACGCTCAACACCCGCCTCGATGCGGCGATCATCGCCTTCTCGCTCGATCATGCCGAAGCCAAGGTGCTGATCACCGACAAGGAGTTCTCGAAAACCATCAAGGAAGCCTTGACCCTCACCAAGGTCTCCAGGCCGATCGTCATCGACTACGAGGATCCGGAATTCGAGGTTCCGGGCGAAAAGCTCTCGCAGGTCGATTACGAGAGTTTCATTGCCTCGGGCGACCCTGAATTCCAATGGAAGCTTCCCGAGGATGAATGGGACGCGATCTCGCTCAATTATACTTCGGGCACGACCGGGAACCCGAAGGGCGTCGTCTACCATCACCGCGGCGCCTATCTGCTGGCACAGGGCAATATCCTCACCGGCTTCATGCCGAAGCACGCCGTCTATCTCTGGACGCTGCCGATGTTCCACTGCAATGGCTGGTGCTTCCCGTGGTCGATCTCGGTCGTCGGCGGCACGCATGTCACCTTGCGCTGGGTGCGGCCGAAAGCGATCTGGGATGCGCTGGCCGATCACAAGGTCACGCATTTGTGCGGCGCGCCGATCGTCATGGCGACGATCCTCGGCGCGCCCGCCGCCGACAAGCGCGAACTCACCCAGAAGGTCGAGTTCTTCACCGCCGCGGCGCCGCCGCCCGAAGCCGTGCTTGCGGCGATGGCGGATGCGGGCTTCAACGTCACGCATCTTTATGGCCTCACCGAGACTTATGGCCCGGCCGTCGTCAATGACTGGGAGACGGTGTGGGATGCCTTGCCGGGGCCGGAGCGCGCCGCCAAGAAGGCGCGGCAGGGCGTTGCCTATCATGCGCTTGAAGAACTCATGGTGATGGACCCCGAGACGATGACACCGGTGCCGTGGGACGGCGAGACCATGGGCGAGGTCATGTTCCGCGGCAATATCGTGATGAAGGGTTATCTCAAGAATCCGAAGGCCACGGCCGAGGCCTTCAAGGGCGGCTGGTTCCATTCCGGGGACTTAGGCGTTCAGCACACGGACGGTTATGTCCAGCTCAAGGACCGCTCCAAGGACATCATCATCTCGGGCGGCGAGAACATCTCATCGATCGAGGTCGAGGACGTGCTCTACAAGCATCCCGCCGTCGCGGCCGCCGCCGTCGTC
>JAEUMG010000031.1 GCA_016793355.1 Hyphomicrobiales bacterium | reverse complement strand
CTGGTCGGCGATCAGGAGTTCGACAGCGCCAAGACGCTTTCGGCCTTCGCGCTTGGCTTCGTGCTCTTCTTCTTCACTCTTGCGCTCAACTTCATCGCGTTGCGCGTCGTCCAAAGGTATCGGGAACAATATGACTGACATCGCCGCACCTCGAAACGCCGCCTTGGCTCGCAAGCTCCAGAGCGATGCGGCCATGATTCGCCGCCGCTACGCCGCCGAGCGGCGCTTCAAGTCCTACGGCGTGATCGCGATCGCGCTCACCGCGGTGTTTCTCGTGGTGCTCTTTGCCGATATTCTGCGCAAGGGCATTCCGGCATTCACGGAACATACGCTCGGCCTGTCGCTCATGGCCGATCAGGCCGCGCTCGATCCGCAGGGCGCGCGCGACCTCAAGGCCTTGCTGTCCGCCGATTACGACTCGCTCATCCGCGACAAGCTGCGCGAGCTGTTTCCGGGGGCTACGTCGCGCGCCGATCGCAAGGCGCTCAACGGCCTTTTGAGTTCCGGCGCCGCCGATGATTTCCGTTCCATGATTGCATCCGACCCGTCGCTCATCGGAACCGAAGTGCAAGTGCCGGTCCTTCTCTCCGACGACGCCGATCAGTTCCTGAAAGGCTATCAGACGGGTATCGTCAGGACCTCCGGCGCCGGCACGCTGACGATCACGCCCGATGGCGACAATTTCCTCCTCGCTTCCTCGACGCGCGATTTCGCGGCGGCTCTCCAACGCGCCAAGCGCTTCGTCACCGAGGAATTGACGCGCAGCCGCAAGGAATATGAGCGCATCGCGGCGGCTGCCGCCGGCAAGGCCGACGAGTTGAAGCTGGCCGAGACGCGGCTTGAGACGGCAACCCAGGCCAATGACGCCACCGCCATCGCCCAGGCGACGACCGAGCGCGATTCGATCAAGGCTGAGCTCGACGGCCTGCTCTCAAACGAGGCAACGCTCAAAGCCAAGGTCGAGGCGCTCCAGGCCCGGCTTGCCGAGTCCGACAGCGCCGAAACGCTCGATCCGGGTCTGCCGAGCGTGATCATCTGGGCGGATGGCGGTGCCTTCAAGGTCACCGAACTCGACGAGCAGAGCGCCAGAGCCGTGGCCCTGATTCCGCCCAAGGGAACGGCGAGCGCCGCGCCGGGGAGCTGGACGCTTGAACAGCTCACGACGCCGGAGGCCAATCGCCGGGTCAGCGACCAGGAAGCGGTGTGGCTGCAATCGCTCGAAACGCAGGGACTGGTGCATTCCGGCATCGCCTGGCGCTTCTTCACCTCCGGCGACTCGCGCGAACCGGAACTTGCCGGCATCCGCGGCGCGCTGGTGGGCTCGATTCTCACCCTTCTCGTCACGCTTATCCTCTGTCTGCCGATCGGCGTCGCCGCGGCGATCTATCTCGAGGAATTCGCGCCGAAGAACCGGCTTACCCACATCATCGAGGTCAATATCAACAATCTCGCCGCCGTGCCCTCGATCGTCTTCGGTCTGCTCGGCCTCGCCATGTTCCTCAATTTCTTCGGCCTGCCGCGGTCCGCGCCCTTGGTCGGCGGGTTGGTGCTCGCACTCCTTGTGCTTCCGACCATCATCATCGCGTCCCGCGCGGCGCTCAAGGCGGTGCCGCCGTCGATCAAGGAAGCGGCACTCGGCGTCGGCGCCTCCAAGCAGCAGGCGATCTTCCATCACATCCTGCCGCTCGCCATGCCCGGTATCATGACCGGCACGATCATCGGCATGGCGCATGCGCTCGGCGAAACCGCTCCGCTGCTGATGATCGGCATGGTTGCCTTCATCGTCGACATCCCCGGCGGCATCACCGACGCGGCAACTGCGCTGCCGGTCCAGATCTATCTGTGGTCGGATCTTCCCGAAGTCGCCTTCCAGGCGAAGACGGCCGCCGCCATCATCGTTCTTCTCGTCTTCCTGTTCGTCATGAATGCCGCGGCGATCGTGCTGCGCAAGCGTTTCGAGCGTCGCTGGTAAGTCACTCAGAACCGAGGTTCGCGCCCATGGATGCCCTAGTCACACAAACCGTACAGACGCCCTCTCCGCCGCGCATTCTCGGCGAGCGGCCGGTCAAGATCACCGCGCGCGACGTCAATATCTATTACGGCGACAAGCACGCGATCAAGAATCTGTCGATCGACATTCCCGATCGCGCGGTCTCCGCCTTCATCGGTCCGTCGGGCTGCGGCAAGTCGACTTTCCTGCGCGCGATCAACCGCATGAACGACACCATCCCCTCCTGCCGGGTCACCGGCGATATCGTCGTCGACGGACAGGACATCTATGACCGCGATCTCGACGTCGTGCAGCTGCGGGCGCGGATCGGCATGGTTTTCCAGAAACCCAATCCGTTTCCGAAATCGATCTATGAGAACGTCGCCTACGGTCCCAAGATTCACGGCCTGACCACCAGCCGCGCCGAGCTCGATGAAGTGGTGGAGAAAAGCCTCCGCAAGGCGGGCCTGTGGGAAGAGGTCAAGGATCGCCTCCAGGCATCGGGCACCGGGCTTTCCGGCGGCCAGCAGCAGCGCCTGTGCATTGCCCGCGCCATCGCCGTCAACCCGGAAGTCATCCTGATGGACGAACCCTGCTCGGCGCTCGATCCCATCGCCACCGCCAAGATCGAGGAGCTGATCGACGAGCTGCGGCAGAACTACTGCATCGTCATCGTCACGCATTCGATGCAGCAGGCGGCGCGCGTCTCGCAGCTCACCGCCTTCTTCCATCTCGGCATTCTCGTCGAAGTGGGCGACACCGACGAAGTCTTCACCGCGCCGCGTGACAAGCGCACCCAGGACTACATCACCGGCCGCTTCGGCTGATCCCGCATCGAAGGAAACAGCGCATGTCAGACCATATCGTCAAAGCCTATGACGAGGATCTTGAGAGCATCAAGACGATGATCGCCCAGATGGGCGGGCTTGCCGAGGATCAGCTCGCCAAGGCTGTCGATGCGCTCTCCAAGCGCGACACCGACCTCGCCGACCAGGTGATCCAGAGCGACGAGAAGATCGACGCCATAGAGGTCTCGCTGGAAGAGAAGGTGATCAAGACCATCGCCAGGCGCCAGCCGATGGCGCGCGATCTGCGCGACATCATGGTGGCGATCCGCATCGCCTCCGATCTCGAGCGTGTCGGCGATCTCGCCAAGAACCTCGCCAAACGCGCCCATGCCATACCGGACACGCTCCCGCGGCGCCTTTCGGCCGGCGTGGTGCGCATGGGCCGGCTTGCGCTCGAGCAGCTCAAGAACGTTCTCGACGCCTATGCCACGCGCGACGACGTCAAGGCGGTGCAGGTCTGGCGCAATGACGAGGAGATCGATGCGCTCTACAATTCGATCTTCCGCGAATTGCTCACCTACATGATGGAGGATCCGCGCATGATCGGGGTGTGCACGCATCTCCTTTTCGCGACCAAGAATCTCGAGCGCATCGGCGATCACGCGACCAATATCGCCGAGAACATTCATTATCTCGTCCACGGCCGGCCGATCGGTGAAGAGCGTCCCAAGAAGGACACGACCAGCTTCACGATCTTTGAGTCGACGAATACCCAATGACCGCGTCGATCCTCATCGTCGAAGATGAGGAGCCTATCCAGGTGCTCCTCTCCTATAATTTCGAGGCGGAGGGTTTCCGGGTACGCTGCTGCGCCAATGGCGAGGACGTGCCGCGGCTCGTCGCCGAGGAACGCCCTGACGTCATCCTGCTCGACTGGATGCTGCCCGGCATTTCCGGCATCGAGGTCTGCCGGCTTTTGCGGGCAAAGCCCGAGACGCGCGACATTCCGATCATCATGCTCACCGCGCGCGGCGAGGAGGCCGAGCGCGTGCGCGGCCTCTCGACGGGGGCGGACGACTATATCGTCAAGCCCTTTTCGGTGCCGGAACTCATGGCGCGGGTGCGCACCATTCTCCGGCGGGTCAATCCGGATTCGGTCGCCGAGATTCTCAGGGCCGGCGATATTCTGCTCGACCGGCGCACGCGCCGGGTGACGCGCTCGACACGCGACATCAGCCTGTCGCCCACCGAATTCCGCCTGCTCGAGCATCTGATGCAGAATCCGGGGCGCGTCTATTCGCGCGCGCAACTGCTCGACGCGGTGTGGGGCCGCGATGTCTATGTCGACGAGCGCACCGTCGACGTCCATGTCGGGCGGCTGCGCAAATCGATCACCCGCAGCCGCGAGGTCGATCCGATCCGCACCGTGCGCGGCATGGGCTATTCCTTCGACGAGCGCTTCGGCCGCAGCAGCGCCGCCTGAGCGGACACGGTACAGTCGCTTGGCTGCACGCGGGTCCAGCCTACGCGCCGCTTCGGATCGGTTCCGAGCCGTCTTGAGAGCGCCATGATCGCTCCGCAGTTTCTGCGCGCCGCGTCACTGCGCATGGGAGGATCATTTGACCATCAAGCTTGCAGCATCAGTCTTGTTCATGTCGGCCGGTATCGTGCTCGGCCTTGCCGGCACGGCTTCGGCATCGCCCACCGCGGCGCAGCAGCAGGCGATCCGCTCGGCCTGCCCCAATGATTTTCGCAGCCATTGCGCGGGCGTATCGCCCGGCGGTGCCGCGGCCCTGCAATGTCTTGAGAAAAACGTCGCCAGTCTTTCCTCCGCCTGCCAGAGCGCGGTCAAGGCGGTGATGCCCGGCGCGTCGTCATCCTCATCGTCATCGGACGATGCCGCGAGCTCGAGCGATGCGGCCGGCGGCACTTCTTCGGGGTCGACCGATTCCTCCGATGATGCGCCGGCGGGCTCCGATGCCGCATCAAGCGGCGAGGCGCCGTCGCAAAGCCAGCAAAAATCGGCGAACCAGCCCGCCGCGGCCGAGCCCGCCGTGCATCTCACCCTTCGCCAGGAGATTTTCCTCGTGCGCGAGGCCTGCGGGCCGGAATTCCGCGCCTATTGCGGCGGCATCCAGTTGGGCGGCGGCAACGCCGTCAATTGCCTGAGGGCGCATTCCGCCAGGCTCTCCGGTGCCTGCAAGGGCGCGATTTCGGATCTGATGCGGTAACTAAAGACGTTGTCATTGCCGGGCTTGTCCCGGCAATCCATTCCTCAACACACTCCGCACACGGAGCATCGGCACGATGGATCCCCGGACCAAGTCTGGGGATGACAATTGAGAAACTCTGCCCCTACCTCCCGCTCGCGAATTTGCGATGCCGGCGGTCCTGCAGGGGCTGGTAGGCGATGCGCGCGTGATATTCGCAGTAAGGCGAGCCCTCGCGAGGCCCGTGGCCGCAGAAGCAGAATTCCTCCGTTCCCGGATCGCCGATCGGCCATTTGCAGGTTTTGTCCGAGAGATGGAGGATGGTTACCCGCCCGTCCTTCGGCAGATCGACCAATCGCAGCGGCTTGGGCTCCGGGATCGTCAATTGCCGGGCGATCGGCTCCGGCCGCAGCATGGGCTTGAGCGCCGTGTTGCCGGAACTCGGCATGGAGGGGATGCCCATGCCGCGCGCCGGATGGCTCGGCTCGCGGATCTTGCGGGGCCGGGCCACGGCGGTGCGCGGCTGCGGCGCCCGGCCGGACAGATTCAACCTGTGGACCTTGCCGATCACCGCATTGCGGGTCACCCCGCAGCCCAGTCTCCCGGCGATCTGGCTGGCGCTCAGTCCTTCCGTCCATAATTTCTTGAGAAGCTCGACGCGCTCATCCGTCCACGACATCTTCTCGCCCGCCGGGCTGTCGATCAGCATCTCGTTCACCTTGGGAATCCTTCACCGTTCGCCGGGCTTATAAGCCCAGACGTTGCCCTTCTTTACGCTTTACAGGAACGCTACATATCGTGGTGCGACCGCCGCACCCTACTATACGCAGTGACTCACGATCAACGATCCGGCTCTCCGCTTCGGGGTGTTTTCCCCAGCTCTCTCGTCGCCGTTGAGATTAACCAAGGTTAACAAGGGGGCGAATCAGCGGTCCATGCGACGGTTTGACTCAGTTCCTTCGCGCGCCTTTTATGCTGGCGCATGTGATTCTCTTCCACCAAAAACACTCAGTAAATGCAGGTTTGCGGGGGATTCAACCAGTATTTGCAGGAATGCAACAGTTCGGGAGGAAGTCCACTTGAGCCCACCTCCCCCTTGTGGGGAGGTTGAAATTTGCGAAGGCGAAGCCTGAAGCAAATTTCGGGTGGGGGTTTGAGGTTTCAGCGGGACCCCCACCCTATCCCTCCCCACAAGGAGGAGGGAAATTAGGCCGGCATGCCTAAGGGGCCCGTCCGCTTCTCCCGCCTGGCCAGGTCTTGCGCCAGGCCCCGCCGCCGGAATGCGTCCATTCCGCCGGGTCGGGGCCTTTGCGTACGGGAAAAGCGGACGATGCACCCTTGTGCATGTCCGGTCGCGGATCGGATTTCGGGCCCCGATCCTGGCCTCCTCTTCACGATGTCAATCAGCGGTAGGCACGGCACGTTCAATCTGCTATTTGGAACATAAGAGGAACCCTTTGTCAAGGATTATTTGTGCTTTCTAGGTCCGCGTTCTTATTCGAGTTTTCCAGGTTCCGGCCAGAATGACCGCGATGATGCTCGCGCCGCCGCTGCTCCCGCCGCTCTTCCAGGACTGGTTCGCCAGCCGCGGCTGGGCGCCAAGGCCGCATCAATTGGCGCTCCTCGACCACGCCGCCCGGGGCGACAATGTGCTCCTCATCTCGCCGACCGGCGGCGGCAAGACGCTCGCCGGCTTCCTGCCGAGCCTGATCGAACTTGCGAAGCCGCATCAGCGCGCGGGCATTCACACGCTCTACGTGTCGCCTCTGAAGGCGCTTGCCGTCGATATCGCGCGCAATCTCGAAGCGCCGGTCGCGGAGATGAACCTGCCGATCACCATCGAGACGCGCACCGGCGACACGCCGCATTCGCGTCGCAAGCGCCAGCGCGAGAAGCCGCCCGACATTCTCATCACCACGCCGGAGCAGCTCTCCCTCCTCGTCGCCGATGCGCATGCGGCGCATGTGCTCGCCAGCCTCAAGAACGTCATCCTCGATGAACTCCATTCCCTGGTGACGTCGAAACGCGGCGTGCTCCTCTCGCTCGCCTTGACGCGCATCGAAGCGCATGCGCCCGCATCGCGGCGCGTCGGTCTTTCCGCCACCGTCGCCGATCCGGACGCCTTGCGCGCCTGGCTTGCGCCCCATGGCGGCGCGTCCGACAGAGCGCCGCTCGTGCTCGGCAATGCCGGCGCGCCGCCCCATATCCGCATTCTCAAATCGGTCGAGCGCGTGCCCTGGGCTGGGCATTCCTCGCTCTATGCGATCCCCGAGATCTATGCCGAGATCGGCAAGGCGAAGATGACGCTCGTCTTCGTCAATACCAGGAGCCAGGCGGAAATGGTGTTCCAGTCCTTGTGGAACGCCAATGAAGACAATCTGCCCATCGCGCTCCATCACGGCTCGCTCGATGTCGGTCAGCGCCGCAAGGTCGAAGCCGCGATGGCGGCGGGCAAGTTGCGCGCCGTGGTCTGCACCTCGACGCTCGATCTCGGCATCGACTGGGGCGATGTCGATCTCGTGATCCATGTCGGCGCGCCGAAAGGCTCAAGCCGCCTGCTGCAGCGGATCGGCCGCTCCAATCACAGGCTGGACGAGCCGTCGCAAGCCCTGCTCGTTCCCTCGAACCGCTTCGAAGTGCTCGAATGCGAAGCAGCACTCCAGGCCGCGACAGCGCTGGCGCAGGACACGCAATACCCCTTCGTGCTGAAGTTCGACGTCCTGGCGCAGCATATTCTTGGGCGCGCCTGCGCCGGGCCGTTCAAGCCGGATGAGCTTTTTGCCGAAGTCACCCGCGCCTGGACCTATCGCAATCTGAGCCGCGAGGATTTCGACGCCTGCATCGATTTCGTCGCCACCGGCGGCTATGCGCTCAGGGCCTATGAGCGCTATGCGAAGCTGAAAGCTCAGCCCGACGGCTCCTTGCGCCTGTCACATCCCAGCATCGCGCAGCAATATCGCTTGAACATCGGCACGATCGTCGAAGAGGAAATGCTGAAAGTTAGGCTCGCCAGCGTGAAGAAGCGCCTCGGCAAGCGGCTCGTCACCGGCGGGCGCGTGCTCGGCGAGCTTGAGGAATGGTTCCTCAGCCAGCTTGCCGTCGGCGACACCTTCCTCTTCGCCGGCGAAATCCTGCGCTTCGAAGGGCTCGATGAATTCGGCGCGCTCGCGACGCGGAGCAAATCGTCGGAGCCTGCGATCCCCTCCTATCAGGGCGGCAAGTTTCCGCTCTCGACTTACCTGGCCGAACGGGTGCGCGAAATGCTGGGCAATCCGAAAAGCTGGCCGTCCCTGCCGCCGCAGGTACGCGACTGGCTCTCCATGCAGCGCTACAAGTCGCTCGTTCCTTCGGCCCAACAAATGCTGGTCGAGACTTTTCCGCGCGGCCATTACCACTATCTCGTCGCCTATCCCTTCGAGGGTCGCCTTGCGCATCAGACCCTCGGCATGCTCTTGACGCGAAGGCTGGAACGCTGGGGCCTGCAGCCTCTGGGCTTCGTCGCCAGCGAATACGCGCTCGTGGTCTGGACGGTGCGCGACCTCTCCTTGATGATCTCGGCCGGCCGGCTCGATCTCGACCGCCTGTTCGATGAGGACATGATGGGCGACGATCTCGATGCCTGGCTCGCCGAGTCGAACCTCATGAAGCGCACCTTCCGCAATGCCGCGATCATCGCCGGGCTGATCGAGCGGCGCTGGCCCGGCAAGGAGAAGACAGGACGCCAGGTCACCGTCAATTCCGATCTCATCTATGACGTGCTGCGCTCGCATGAGCCCCAGCACATTCTCTTGCGCGCCGCCTGGGACGACGCGGCGGACGGGCTCATCGATGCCTATCGATTGTCCGCGATGCTGAGGCGCATCCGCGGCCAGATCGTGCATCGCGCGCTTGACCAGGTATCGCCGCTCTCGGTGCCTGTCATGCTTGAGATCGGCCGCGAATCCATTTACGGCGAGGCCCATGATGCGCTACTCGCCGAGGCCGCCGATCAGCTCATCGACGAGGCCATGCGGCTTGTCTAGGACGCAACGCATCGCCCTCGGCGGCATCGATTTCGTTCCGGATCTCTCGGGCGCGCTCTATGTCCCCGAATTTGATACTCTGATCGTCGCCGATCTCCATCTCGAGAAGGCTTCGAGCATTGCGCGGCGCGGCGTGCATCTGCCGCCCTACGATACGCGCGCGACACTGGCGCAGCTTGCGGTCGCGATCGAAGCGAGCAATCCGCGCCGCCTCATCTTTCTCGGCGACAGCTTTCACGACAATGATGCGGGTTCGCGCATTGCACAGGCTGATGTGGAAAAGCTGGCTGCGCTGCTCGTCGATCGCGAAGCGATCTGGATCGTCGGCAATCACGATCCGGTCCCGCCCGCCGATCTCTGCACGCGCCTCGCCGGGCATGTGTTACTGGGTTCGGTTCTGCTGCGCCATGCGCCCGGCCCTCTCGAGCCGGGGCTGCATGAGATCGCCGGCCATCTGCATCCGGCGGCAGCGGTGGCGCAACGCGGTCATTCGATCCGGTGCAAATGCTTCATCGGCGATGCGCGGCGCCTGGTGATGCCGGCCTTCGGCAGTTTCACCGGCGGGTTGTCGATTTCGGCGGAGCCCTTCGTCGCGCTGTTTCCCTCGGGCGACTACGCCGTGTGGATGCTCGGCAGCCGTGCGGTCCACCGCTTTCCGGCGAAGCGGGTTTACTGATCTTCCTCCCTCCGCCACCGAAGGTGGGGAGGGTGGCGCGAAGCGCCGGGTGGGGTTGTCGAACAAGTTTTGTCGTCGATTGATATGGTGGAGCCACCCCACCCGTCACGCTGGCGCGTGACACCCTCCCCGCGCGTTCCGCGCGGGGAGGGAAAATGAACTACCGAAACAACCTTTCCCCCAGCATGGCGAGGAGCGTGACGCCAGCGGCGGCGGTGAGCAGCATGCGCCATTTGCCGTACCAATAGGGCAAGCGGCCGGCCTCGACGGCAAGCACGTCGGCCAGGGCCTGGAGCAGCAGGACAATCAGCAGAACGCACAGCGCGAATTCAGGCCTGAGCATCAGCGCGATCCAGGCGGCATAAGGAGGCATGAGCCCGAGCAGCAATTCGCGCGGCGAGACCGGGTTCAGGAGCGCGCCCCAGCGGATGCCGCTGAAGAAGGTGACGAGGAACGCCGCGTAGATCGGGCCTGCCTCGCGGGCGAGAGTATCAATGCCGCGTTCGGGCAGCCAAAGCGCTGCGACACTTGCCACAAGAGGCAAAGCGGCGATGGCGCCGGCAAGCCAGGCCATCGCGGGCAGGCGGGTTTCGGCGAACGCAACAGACATGCGCCGAAGCTTTGCGCATCAGGCCGGGCCGATCAAGCCTTGGCTCAGTTGAGCTCCGCCGTCGGTCCCGGCGCCTGCCAGCCGGCCTCGGTGATCGACACCCGATTGGCCGATTCAATCTCCGGCCTCGGCACGAAAGCCTCGATGCGGGCCTGCGTCTTCGCGGCGAGATCGGGCGGCAATTCATGCGCGATCTGGGCAAGCCGCGCGGTGGCGTCCTGGTCGCCCTGGCGCGCCGCCAGACCATACCAGTACATGGCCTGTACGAGATTCTTCTCGATGCCGAGACCGCGCTCGAAGAGAATGCCGAGATTGTACTGGCTGTCGCTCAGGCCATAAGAAGCGGCAGCCTCGAACCAGCGGCCCGCCTTCTGATAGCCGGGCACGCCGGCGCCGGCGCCGGAATAGATCACCCCGACATTGTGCATGGCCTTGACATTGCCGCCTTCGGCCGCGCGCTCATACCAGGAGAGCGCGGTTGCCATGTTGCGCGCGACACCCTCGCCGCGCTCATAAAGCGTGCCGAGACGATACTGCGCCGGGGCCAGCCCTTGCGCGGCCGCCTTCTCATACCAGCCCGCGGCGGCGGCCGGATCGGCAGTCACACCGCGCCCTTCAAGATAGCGCCCGGCAATGATGAATTGCGCGTTCGGATTGCCCGTGCGTGCCGCCTCGCGCAAGGCCGCCGTGCCGATTCCATCGGGAAGCTCCGCAGCGGCGCTCTGGATGGCATTGTCCTCCGGCGGTGAGGGAAGCGCTGCGGTCAGCATGGCATCGACCACGCGCGAAATGCTGACGGCGGGCTGAGGCTCGGAAGCCCCCGGGACTGCGGGCATCAGTTCGCTGGTCTTTTCCGCCGGGGCGGGCAATTTCGGCTTCGCGGCCCGCATGAAGGTGCCAAAGGCCAGGGCCGATGCCGCGGCCAGCAGAACCAGGCCGATCAGCAGCAGGCGCCGGCGCTTTCCGGCATCGGGCGTCTTGGGCGGCGCCTGCGGCGCCTCGGCGGCGGGCGGCGGTGCTTCGGCAGGCTTCCTGCTGCGGCTCAGGAAAGGCAGCGACAGACCCTTGCTCTTCGGCTTTGGCGGTTTGTCCTTCGCCCGGTTGAGGAAGCCCATGCCGCCCGCGAAAGGACCGGGAGATTGCTGCGAAGCGGCCTGGGCTGCACGGCGGGCGGCGGCGATGAAATCATCGGCCGGCGGCCTCGCACCGGCGGCCGGCGCTTCGATTTCGGGCAAGGGCGAGACCAGCGGTGCGACGAGGGGCGGTGCCTTCGGCCTGCTCAGTTCCGGCGCGAAGTGATCGAGGGGCGGAATTTCGGGCGGCTGGAAAGGCGCCTGCTCGATCGGCCGTACCAGGGGAGAAATGGCGTCCTCGACGGTTGCCGGTGCCGGTTGCGGCGGAGGCCCGCTTCCTTCCATCTCGCCGAGACGCGAAACGATCTGCGAAATGGCCTCGTGAATCGCCGTGAAGGTTTCCTGGTTGCGCTGATCGACCATGGCCGCGCTCGCCCGCATCGCGTCGAGGCCTTCGACGAGGGCGCGCAGCTCCGCCGAGGCTTCGGGGCCGGCGGCCGTGCGCGCGGCCTCTTGCGCCCAATGGCGATTCTGCTCGACGCTTTCCGAGAGCTGGGCGATCGATCGCTCGAGATTGGCAAGATGGCTCAGCTGGCTTTCGGTCTGTCCCAAACGGTCGACAAGGGCGTTGATCTGCGGCTCGATGGCCGGCCAGGCCGGCAGCTCGCCGCGCTCGGTCACGAGCCGATCGAGCTTCTCGTCGAGTCTCGCAATGCGCGCGTCGAGATCGGCGATCTGCGGCGCCAGATCCGGATCGTGGGCGGCGCCCCCCGCCAGACGCTCATCGAGCGCGGCCATGCGCGCTTCGAGTTCGGCAAGCGGCCGCAGATCGATTCCCTGCGCGACACGCGCCGAGATCTGTTCCAGCGCGACTCGGATCGAATGGAGATCGCGCTCCGAGGCGGCGTCCGCCTTGAGATCGTCGAATCGCTGGCCCAGCGCTTCGATCTCGCCCCACAGGCGCTGTCCCTCGGCTCCGAGCCCCGTCTGCGTCTGCATGCCAGACCGCAGATCGGCGAGCGAGGCGAGCATCCGGCGGTCCAGTTCGCCGATCTCGTGCTGCAGGCGCGCGTCGGATTCCGCCCTGACCGCGTCAATGCGTTCGGCGAGCCTGGCGAACTCGGCCTTCACCGGCGCCGGGAGATCCTGGCGCGCGGCGGATTCAAACCGCGACATGCGCGTCGCGATCTCGCCCAGACGCTCTTCGATGCGGGCAAGCTCGGCTTCGCTCACGCCGCCCTCGGAACGCGACACCATTGCGTCGATCCGGCCCTGCAGGGCCTCGAACGAATCGCGTGAGCGCGTTTCGCTGTCCGCAATATGCTCGATGATGTTGCGCAGGGCGCTTTCAAGCGCGGAATAGCCGGGCACTTCTTCCGGGAGCAGCGGCAATCCGGATTGGCCTGTCCGGGCGATGCCGGCGATCCGATCATTGACGGCGGCGATGGCCTCGGCCGTCTCGCGCTCGGTCGTATCGATGCGTTCCAGAATGCGGTTAAATTCCTTGGAGAAGCGCGCCTCCCCCATCGGCCGTCCGGCGGTCGCGCGCTCATCCTCTCTGGCGAGCCGGGTCAACTGGTCTGCCAGATCGTCCATGCGCGCGGGGACGTCCCGGGCGTCTTTTGCTGGACTCGACCTTAGATTGCGGCCGGCAGCTGGCTTCGCGGCGGCCTCCGCCTGCTCCATGATGACGGTGTTGAGCCAGGCGCCGAGCGTCATGCCGCGCCGGCGGGCCGCCTCCTTGGCCGCCTCGCGCGCGTCCGATCCGATCCCCTTAACGCTCCACGGGATGCCGGGCTTCATGCCTATGCTCGCCTTCTCTCAGCCGGGCCGGCGTTACGTTTCTCCGGAAACCGTTCCCGCCAACCTGGAATTCCGCTACCCAAAAGTTAACGTCTTTGGTAAACATTCCGTTAAGCGGAGAATCGATCCGTGAATGCTGGCTCTTGACCAGCCATGCACGTGAAGCAATCCGGCATGTCACGCATGGGACGATTCGTAATGTGTCGCGTCTTGTTCGGCTTGACGTAGGCGTTATATGTGGGGACCAACCCATAAGACGAAGCAAGAAGAACAATGGAGCAACGAGATGACATCAGCTGGCAACGAAAAATCAAACCGTGACAGAACCTATTCGATTACCGAGCTGTGCCGCGAGTTCAGCGTAACGCCGCGCACGCTGCGGTTTTACGAGCAGAAAGGCTTGCTTGCCCCGGCGCGGCGCGGCTGGACCAGGCTCTTCAGCTATCGCGACCGGGCCCGCCTGCAACTCATCCTGCGCGGCAAGAAGGTCGGCTTCTCGCTTGAAGAAATCAAGGAGATGCTCGAACTCTACAACCTGAAGGATGGGCAGCTTACGCAGCTGCGCGTCGCCGCCACCAAGTTCCGTGAGCGCCGCGAGGCTCTGCACCAGCAGCGTATCGAAGTCGAAGAGGCCATCGAAGAGCTTGAGAAAACAATCACGCTCATCGACAGCCTGCTCAAGGAACGCGAAGGCGCCGCGCCGCGTACCGCTAACGCCGGTTGATCGCCGAAGGCGATATCGCTGACCAGGTCCGTTTTCGTCGGGGAGACGCTTGTCTGTCCTCAATGTTTCAAAACCATCCTGGACCAGCGAGGATGTCGAGCAGCTAGCCGAGAGCGCACGGCGCTTCTTCGAACGCGAATGCCTTCCCCATTATGAGCAATGGGAGGCGCAGGGTTGCGTCGATCGCGCGGTGTGGCGAAAGGCCGGGGCGGCCGGCCTGCTCTGCGCTTCGGTGCCGGAAGACTATGGCGGCGCCGGCGGCAGCTTCGCGCATGAAGCGACGATCTCGCACGCCGCGCATCTCGTCGGCGTCGAGGGCTTCGGTCTCTCCCTCCACAACGCCATCGTCGCGCCCTATCTCGTCGCCTTCGGCTCCGAAGAGCAGAAGCGGGCGTGGCTGCCGCGTCTTGCCAATGGTGAGCTCATCGGCGCGATCGCGATGACGGAGCCCTCCGGCGGGTCCGACCTGCAAGCAGTGAAGACAACGGCGCGCCGCGACGGCAATCATTATGTGCTCACCGGCCAGAAGACCTTCATCACCAACGGCCAGCTTGCCAATTTCATCATTGTCGTGGCCAAGACCGATTCATCGCTCGGCGCCAAGGGAGTATCGCTCTTCGCGGTCGAAACCGACGGGCTGGAAGGCTTCACGCGCGGGCGCAATCTCGACAAAATCGGTCTGAAGGCGAATGACACATCCGAACTCTTCTTCGACAACGCGCGCGTTCCGGCCTCAGCTCTGATCGGAGTCGAGGAAGGCCAGGGCTTTGCGATGCTGATGCAGCAATTGCCGCAGGAGCGGCTGCTCGTGGCGCTCGGCGCCATGGCGCGAATCGAACGCGCGCTCACCGTGACCATCGACTACGTGAAGCAGCGCAAGGCCTTCGGGCAACGCCTGATCGATTTCCAGAACACGCAGTTCGAACTCGCCGAGTGCAAGACCGAAGCAACCATCGCGCGCGTCTTCGTCGACCACTGCATCGGCCGGCATATGGACGGCGGCATCGACACCGCGACCGCGTCGATGGCGAAATACTGGGTCACCGACCTCCAGTGCAGGATCATCGACCGCTGCCTGCAGCTTCATGGCGGCTATGGTTACATGAACGAATATCCGATCGCGCGCATGTTCCGCGACGCGCGCGTCGAGCGTATCTATGCGGGTGCCAATGAAATCATGAAGGTCGTCATTGCAAGAACACTCTAGCCGGCCGGTCCGCCAGCGCCCCCTGCTCGGCTTCAGCGGCAATGAAATCGATCGCGCCGCCAATCACCGCCGCGATCCGGCCTGGGTCGCCGCGCAGCGTGCAAGCCCGAAGGCCGCGGTCATCGAAATTGCCGGAGACAAGGTCGCTACCGCCGGGCCTCACGTCCAGACGCGATCGCCGCGCGAATCCGAAGAGCTGGTCTTCCTTGGCCTCGATCACGACGATCGTCCGTATTTCGCCGCGCGCGCCGCAAATGCCGAAGAGAGCTGGCGCGACCTGCGCAGCCTGGCGATCGAAGGCACTGTCCCACCCGCCGAACTTGGGCTTCTGGCGCAAGCCCGCTCTCTCATCAACTGGCACATGACGCACGGCTTCTGCGCCAATTGCGGCGTGGCGACGCGAATGATGGACGGCGGCTACCGGCGCCATTGCGAGTCTTGCGGTACCGATCATTTCCCGCGCACCGATCCCGTCATCATCATCGTTGTGCGCTCGGCGAGAGGGCTTTTGCTGGGGCGGCAGAAGATCTGGGCACCGGGCATGTATTCGGCGCTTGCCGGTTTCATGGAACCGGGCGAGACGATCGAGAATGCCGCACGGCGCGAGGTCTTCGAGGAATCGGCGATCCATGTCGGCGACATCCACTATGTCATGAGCCAGCCCTGGCCGTTTCCTTCAAGCCTGATGATCGGGCTCATCGGCGAGGCCGAGGACGACGCCATCACCGTCGATCCCGTCGAGCTCGAGACGGCGCGATGGTTCGGGCGCGACGAATTGCTGCTCATGCACGAGGAACGCCATCCCGACGGCTTCAAATTCCCGACCCGGATGGCGATCGCACATCACCTCATCCTGGAAGCGCTTCAGCTCCCCTGACGCTCGGCCATGCGTCTGGCGATTTCGGCGCGATAGGGGCTGGCGCGATAGACGCCGAGCACGCGCAGATAGGATGTGAAGAATTCCAGTTCCTCGAGCGCCAGCCGCACCGAGCGATCGGAGGGATGGCCCTCGATATCGGCGTAGAACTGGGTGGCCGAGAAATAGCCCTCGAGCTGATAGGATTCGAGCTTGGTCATGTTGATGCCATTGGTGGCGAAACCGCCGAGCGCCTTGTAAAGCGCCGCTGGCACGTTCCTGACGCGGAAGACGAAGCTCGTCATGACCGGCTTGTCCTCCGGCTCGGCATCGTGCGGGGTGGCCGAGAGGATGATGAAGCGGGTGGTATTGTGCTCGTCGTCTTCGATGTCCTGGCGCAGGATCTCAAGCCCGTAGATCTCGCCCGCCAATGCGGTTGCGATGGCGGCGCGTGCCGTGTCGCCGCTTTCGGACAATTCGCGTGCCGCGCCGGCCGTATCGGCGGCGACCACCGGCATCAGGCCCAGTTGACGGATCAGCTTGCGGCACTGGCCGAGCGCATGGACGTGACTGTGGACCGAGCGCATGTCCTCAAGCTTCGCCCCCTTGACGGCGAGCAGCTGGTGGTGAACGCGCAGGAAGTGCTCGCCGACGATATAGAGATTGGCGGCGGGCATCAGGTGATGAATATCGGCGACACGGCCGGCGATCGAATTGTCGATCGGGATCATGGCAAGCGCGGCGTCGCCGTCCTTCACGGCCGCGAAGGCATCCTCGAAGGTGCGGCAGGCGAGCGGCTCGTGGTCGGGATAGGCTTCGCGGCACGCTATATGCGAGTTGGCCCCCGGTTCGCCCTGATAGGCGATCTTTGCTTTCATAAGGAAATCCTCAGACTGTCGCGTGATGTGGCTTCAAGATGCGCCGCGCCGCTTCGAGATCGGCAGGCGTATCGACACCCAAGGGAACGGTATCGACGCGCACGACGGCGATCCGCATGCCGTTCTCGAGCGCCCGCATCTGCTCGAGTTTGCGCTCGGCTTCAAGCCGGCTCACCGGCAGCGACACGAAGCGGCCGAGCGCCTGGCGCTTGAAGGCATAGACGCCGATATGATGCCAATGCGGCGGCGGGTCGCCGGCAGGCAAGAGGCGGACGAAATCGCGGGCATAGGCGACCTCGCGAAGCGCGCCGAGCGGTGTGATCGCCTTGACGATATTGGGATTGGCGAGGTCGGCCGGATCGGCGATCTCGGCCGCGATGGTCGAGATATCGACCGGATCGTTAACGAGGCCGGCGAGGCAGCGCTGGATGGCCAGGGGCTCGATCGTGGGCAGATCGCCCTGGACGTTTACAACATATTGAAACTGCCCGTGCGGATCGCGCAGCGACAGGGCCTGCGCGATCCGGTCGGTGCCCGAGGCAAGGTTGGGGTCGGTATTGATGGCATCGCCGCCATGCTCGCGGATCGCCTCGGCGATCCTGGTCTCGGCGGCGGCGACGAGGACCTGCCCGACCCCCGATTCCACCGCCCGCCGCCAGACATGTACGATCATGGGCAGACCGCAGATATCGGCCAGGGGTTTGCCCGGCAATCGCGTCGACGCCATCCGCGAGGGGATGACGATAATTGTATTTCGGTGATCGATCATGGACTTAGGGGTGGGCGCGGCAAATTGGACCGGCCTCGTTATACGTATTGCGACGGTCTGGAGAAAGAATTAGTTTCCGCGCGGTTCAAGGCTCAAGGGGACCGGGACGCTTCGGATTTGCCGCATGATTGACAGTTGGACTTTCAACAAGATTGCCGGCGCGGTGCTGGGCACCGCCCTCGTGGTGTTCGGCCTGGGAGAGCTTTCAGGCGTGATTTATGCGACCCACGCCCCTGAAAAGCCCGGCTTTGCGATCGAGGTTGCCGAGGCAGCCACCACGGGCGGCGAAACGCCCGCCACGGAGGAAAAGCCGCTTTCCGAATTGCTGGCATCCGCCGATCCCGCCAAGGGCGAAGCGGCGCACAAGAAGTGTCTCGCCTGCCACGATTTTGCCAATGGCGGGCCGAACAAGACCGGGCCCAATCTGTGGGGCGTGGTCGAGCGCCCGATCGCGTCGCATGAGGGATTTGCCTATTCGGATGCGCTCAAGTCGCATGCGAGCGACAAGTGGACCTATGAAAATCTCTTCAACTTCCTGAACAATCCGAAGGGATTTGCGCCGGGAACGAAAATGGTCCTGGCGGTCAAGAGCCCAACCGAACGGGCCAATCTGATTGCCTATCTGCGTACCCTTTCGGACAATCCGCCGCCGCTTCCTGCCCCATAATCGCCCTGAATCTCACGAAGATTTAACGCCGGGAGAGTCCTTCCGGGGTTTCCAATTGCATTCAGGAATGCGTATGTATCCGGCTGTCCTTTGCAGGGAGGCCGAACGGGCATGCACTTGACGCGACGCGGATTGATCAAGCTGGCCGGGCTCCTGGGCGCGGCGCAGGGGGTGCGGATCATCGGCTCGTCCGTCGCCTATGCCGACGAACGTCAGTTCAAGCACGCGCTCACCCTTTTTGACGACATCAAATATCCGCCCGGCTTCAAGCATTTCGACTATGTGAACCCGAATGCGCCCAAAGGCGGGCGGGTGCGCTTCGCGGTATTCGGATCATTCGACAGCCTCAATCCCTATACCTACAAGGGCGATCCCGCCATGGGCGCCGGCAACGAGACGCTTCTTACCTCATCGCTCGACGAGCCCTCGACGGAATACGGACTGATCGCTTCGGAAGTCTGGCATCCCGAGGACCGCTCGCGGGTCGTCTATCGCCTGCGGCCCGAGGCGCGCTTCCATGACGGCCAGCCCATCACGGCGGAGGACGTCATCTGGAGCATGATGGCGCTTCGCGACAGCCATCCCTTCTACAATGCCTATTACAAGAACATCGAAAAGGCCGAGCAGACCGGCGATCGCGAAGTCACCTTTGTCTTCGGTCAGGCCGACAACCGCGAACTGCCGCTCATCACCGGACAATTGCCGGTGCTGCCGAAGCACTGGTGGACCGGTCCGGGCAAGGACGGGAAGCCGCGCAACATCCAGGAAATGACGCTGGAGATTCCGCTCGGTTCCGGACCCTACAGGATCGAGAGTTTCAAGCCTGGGCAAAGCGTGCGGCTGGTCCGCGTGAAGGATTACTGGGGCAAGGACCTGGCGGTGAGTATCGGTCAGGACAATTTCGACGAGATCGAGTATATCTTCTACCGCGATCCCAATGTCGCCTTCGAGGCCTTCAAGGCCGACCAGGCCGACTGGCGCACCGAGAACAGCGCCAAGACCTGGGCGACGCAATACACATTCGACGCGGTCAAGACCGGCAAGGTCATCAAGGAAGAGATCAAGCTCGAAAGAGTGAACGGCATGCAGAGCTGGGCGTTCAACACCCGCCGCGCCAAGTTCCAGGATCCGCGCGTGCGCCTCGCTTTCAACTATGCCTTCGACTTCGAATGGTCGAACGCCAATCTGTTCTACGGCCAGTACACGCGCTCGAAGAGCTATTTCAACAATTCGGAGCTTGCGGCGACCGGCCTGCCGAGCCCTGAAGAACTGGCGATCCTCGAACCGTTGCGCGCCGATATACCCGCCGAAGTATTCACCGCCGAGTACACGAATCCCGTCAATGTCAATGCCCAGGAACGCCGCAAGAATCTGCGCACCGCGGCGGGGCTTCTGAAGGAAGCCGGCTGGACCGTCAGCCAGGAGGGCAGCAAATCGGTCCTCAAGAACGACAAGGGCGAAATCTTCACGGTCGAGTTCCTGCTCGACGATCCGCTGTTCGAGCGCATCGCACTTCCCTACAAGGCGCAGCTCGAACTGCTCGGCATCACGGTCAACATCAAGACGTTCGATTCGACAATCTATACGCGGCGCATCCAGACCTTCGATTTTGACATCGTCGTCGGGAGCTGGGGCCAGTCGCTTTCGCCCGGCAATGAGCAGCGCGAATTCTGGGGCTCGGAAGCGGCAAAAACCGACGGCAGCCGCAATCTCATCGGCATCCGTTCGCCGGCGATCGACAGGCTCATCGACCAGGTGATCTATGCCAAGAACCGGGCCGGGCTCGTCACCGCCTGCCGGGCCCTCGACCGGGTACTTCTGTGGAACCATTTTGTCGTGCCGATGTGGTATTCGGCCAGTGAGCGCGTGGCGCGCTGGGACCGCTTCTCGCGGCCGGACGTGCTGCCGAAATACGCGCTCGGCTTCCCCGGCGTGTGGTGGTGGGACGAAGAAAAAGCCCAGAAGGTCGCCACCGGATGATGCGTCTTGCGGCCGCGGCGACGGCCCTGCTGCTCTTGTCGATGCCCGTCTCCGCCGAGCCGCGCCATGGCATCTCGGCTTTCGGCGATCTCAAATATCCCGCCGACTTTGCCCATTTCGACTATGTCAATCCGGACGCGCCCAAGGGCGGCAAGATCGCGACCATCGGGGTGGTGGCGCGCGACACCTTCGACAGCTTCAACGACTTCATCCTCAAAGGCGATCCGGCGCAGGGCTTGGGCCTGCTCTTCGATACGCTGATGACGCGTGCCAATGACGAGCCCGATGCGATGTACGGGCTTGTCGCCAGGACCGTCGATCTCGCGCCCGACAGGAAGAGCATGACCTTCCAATTGCGCGAGGACGCAAAGTTTTCCGATGGCACATCGGTGACGGCTGAGGATGTCTGCGAGACATTTCGCCTGCTCATGGCGCACGGGCATGAACGCATCCGCCTGACGATCCGGGATGCCGAGGCTTGCGAGGCGCTGGGGCCGCATGAGGTGCGCTTTACCTTTAAGACCGGCGACAGTCGCGACCTGCCCCTGTCGATCGCCGGCCTGCCGGTGCTTTCCAAGGCCTATTACGCGACGCATGATTTCACCAAGGCCGATCTCCAGTCGCCGCTCGGATCGGGCCCTTACAGAATCGGCAGTTTCAAGCCTGGGGAATATGTCGCTTATGAGCGGCGCGACGATTACTGGGCGAAGGATCTGCCGGTCAATCGCGGCCGCTACAATTTCGACGAGGTCCGCTATGAGTATTTCCGCGACCGCAAGGCGGCCTTCGAGGCACTGAAGGCCGGTGTGATCGATCTGCGCGAAGAGAATGTCTCGCGGGACTGGCAGACGGCCTATGATTTCGCCGCGGTCAAGGACGGCCGGGTCTTGAAGGACGAGCTTGCCGACGAGACGCCGTCCGGCGCGCAAGGTTTCTTTTTCAATCTGAGGCGCGACAAGTTCCAGGATCTGCGCGTCCGCCAAGCGCTCAATCTCGCCTTCGACTTCGAATGGACGAATGCCAATCTGTTCTACGGCCTTTACGACCGTACCGAGAGCTTCTTCGAGAAGTCCGCACTGAAGGCCGAAGGCGCGCCATCGGCGGAGGAACTCGTGCTGCTCGAGCCGATGCGCGACAAATTGCGGCCCGAAGTCTTCGCCGAGATCGCCGTTCCGCAGAAAAGCGACGGCTCGGGTCAGGATCGCAAGATGCTGCGCGCCGCATCCGCCCTGCTCGACGAGGCAGGCTGGAAGCTTGACGGCAATGTCCGGCGTAATGCCAAGGGCGAGCCCTTCACCGTCGAGATTCTCATCGACGAGCCGACCTTCGAGAGGGTGTTCGCGCCCTATGTGCGCAATCTGAAGCTCCTCGGCATCGATGCCACACTGCGCATGGTCGACCCGGTCCAGTATGAGCGGCGCCAGAAGGATTTCGATTTCGACATCGTCTCGGCCCGCTTTTCGACCGGAGTAACGCCGGGCAGCGAATTGCGCATTTTCTTCGGATCGGATTCGGCGAAGGCGCCAGGCAGCTACAATCTGTCAGGCGTAGCGAGCCCCGAAATCGACGCCCTGATCGAGAAAATCATAGCCGCGAAATCGCGCGAGGAGCTCGATACGGCCGGCCGGGCACTCGATCGCGTTCTGCGCTCGGAGTGGTTCTGGGTTCCCAACTGGTACAAGGCGAGTTACTGGGTGGCGCATTGGGACAAGTACGGGCGCCCGGCGACGCAGCCCAAATACGACCGGGGAATCATTGACACCTGGTGGTACGACCCCGAAAAGGCTGCCAAGATCGCCAAGGCCAAGTGATTCATGGGCGCCTACATCCTCAAGCGCTTGCTTTTGATGATCCCGACCCTGTTCGGGATCATGCTCGTTACATTCGCCGTCATTCAGTTCGTCCCGGGCGGCCCGATCGAGCGCATCATTGCACAGGTCCAGGGCACCGATGTCGATGTCACGGCCCGCATCGGCGGCGGATCGGGGAGCGAAACCGGCCGCTCCGGCGATGTCGCGACCCAGATGGGCGATCAGAGCGCAGCGGTCAAATATCGCGGCGCGCAAGGCCTCGATCCCGAATTCATCAAGTCGCTCGAAAAGCAGTTCGGCTTCGACAAGCCGGCCTATGAGCGGTTCTTCATCATGATGAAGAACTATCTGACCTTCAATTTCGGCGAGAGCTACTTCCGCGACAAGTCGGTCATCCAGCTGATGATCGAGAAGATGCCGGTCTCGATCTCGCTCGGCCTGTGGCTCACCCTTATCACCTATGCGGTTTCGGTCCCGCTCGGCATCCGCAAGGCGGTCAGGGACGGCTCCAATTTCGACATCTGGACGTCAGGCGTGATCATCGTCGGCTACGCCATTCCAGGCTTCATCCTGGCGATCATGATGGTCGTCCTGTTTGCCGGCGGCAGCTATTTCAGCTGGTTCCCGCTGCGCGGGCTCACCTCGGACAATTTCGATCAGATGAACTGGATCGAGAAGATTCTCGACTATGCCTGGCATCTGGTGCTGCCCTTGATCGCGCTCGGCATCAGCAGCTTTGCCACGATGACACTGCTGACCAAGAACTCGTTCCTGGACGAAATCCGCAAGCAATATGTGATGACGGCGCGGGCGAAGGGCCTGAGCGAGCGGCGCGTGCTTTACGGCCATGTGTTTCGCAATGCCATGCTCTTGGTGATCTCCGGCTTTCCCGGTGCGTTTCTGTCAGCCTTCTTCGCCGGATCGCTGCTCATCGAGCAGATCTTCACGCTCGACGGCCTTGGCTATCTCACCTATACGGCGGCACTCCAGCGCGATTATCCGGTGGTCTTCGCCAACCTCTACATTTTCACGCTACTCGGTCTCATCGTGGCGCTGATCAGCGACCTCACCTACACATGGATCGATCCGCGAATCGACTTCGAGTCACGGGAAGTCTAGGGGATGGCCATCGTCAAGCTCAGCGCGCTCAACCGGCGTCGGTGGGAGCTTTTCAAACGCAATCGCCGCGGCTTCTGGTCGTTCTGGATTTTCCTGGTGCTGTTCGCCTTCAGCCTGCTGGCGCCGGTGATCGCAAATGACCGGCCGATCCTCGTGCAGTACAAGGGCGAGTTTCTGTTTCCGCTGGTGGTGGACTACCCGGAAGAGAAATTCGGCGGGTTCCTCGCCAGAACCGATTTCCGCGACCCCGTGAACCAGGAAGAAATCGAGGCCAATGGCTGGATATTGTGGCCGCCGATCCGCTATTCCTATAACACCGTCAACAACGACCTGCCGATGCCGGCGCCGTCCAGGCCCGCCTTCCAGCTCACCTGGGAGGAGGCTTGCGTCAAATATCCGCTCGGCGCCAAGGACCCGAACTGCATCTTCGGCAACCTCAACTGGCTGGGCACCGACGATCAGGGCCGCGATGTCTTTGCGCGGCTGCTCTATGGCTTCCTGCTGTCGGTCGCTTTCGGTCTCATCCTCACCGCGATTTCCTCGGTGATCGGCGTCGTGGCCGGCGCGGTGCAGGGCTATTTCGGCGGCTGGACGGATCTTCTGTTCCAAAGATTCATCGACGTGTGGACGTCGATGCCGACCCTCTATCTCCTCATCATCCTTTCCGCCTTCATCATTCCGACATTCTGGATACTCCTGTTCATCCTTGTGCTGTTCTCGTGGACCTCGCTGGTGGGCGTCGTGCGCGCGGAGTTTCTCCGGGCGCGCAATTTCGAATATGTGCGCGCCGCGCGAGCCCTGGGCTTGAGCAATGTGAAGATCATGTTCAAGCACCTTCTGCCCAATGCCCTGGTATCGACCGTCACCTTCATGCCCTTCATCCTGTCGGGCTCGGTGACGACGCTCACGGCACTTGACTATCTCGGCTTCGGGCTTCCCGCCGGCTCGCCGTCATTGGGCGAATTACTGCAGCAGGGCCGCAACAACCTGCAGGCGCCCTGGCTCGGCATCACCGGATTCCTCGTTCTCTCGGTCATGCTGTCGCTGCTCGTCTTCGTCGGCGAAGCGGTGCGCGATGCGCTCGATCCGCGAAAGACTTTCGCATGAGCGGGGATTTGCTCGATGTGCGCGATCTCTCCGTCGCCTTCCGGCAGGGCGGCGAGACGACGATCGCGGTCGATCGCGTCTCGTTCTCGATCAGGAAGGGCGAGACGCTCGCCCTCGTCGGTGAATCGGGCTCGGGAAAATCCGTCTCCGCGCTCTCGATCCTCAAGCTCCTGCCCTACCCGCCGGCCGAACACCCGTCCGGTGAAATCTATTTCAAAGGCAAGGAACTGCTGCGCTCGGATGAAACGGAACTGCGCAAGGTTCGCGGCAACGACATCACCATCATCTTCCAGGAGCCGATGACGTCGCTCAATCCGTTGCATACGGTCGAGCGGCAGATCAGCGAAATCCTCGAAGTCCATCAGCGGGTCACTGGCGCCAAGGCGCGCCAGACGGTGATCGAGCTTTTGACCAAGGTCGGCATTCGCGATCCCGAAACCCGGCTGCAGGACTTTCCGCACCAGCTTTCCGGCGGCCAGCGCCAGCGCGTCATGATCGCCATGGCCCTTGCCAACAAGCCCGATCTTCTCATCGCCGATGAGCCGACGACCGCGCTCGATGTGACTGTCCAGGCGCAGATTCTGAAGCTGCTCAAGGAACTGCAGGCCGAGTACGGCATGGCAATGCTGCTGATCACGCACGATCTCGGCATCGTGCGCCGCATGGCGGATCATGTCTGCGTCATGCAGCATGGCAGGATCGTCGAAGCCGGGCCGACGGAGCGGATCTTCTCGGACCCGCAGGACGCTTACACGCGGATGCTGCTGTCGGCGGAGCCGAAGGGTTCGCCGCCGCAGTCCGACCCGAGTGCGCCGGCCGTCATGGAGACGAAGGGGCTCAAGGTCTGGTTTCCGATCAGGCGCGGATTCTTCCGCAAGGTGGTCGGGCACATCAAGGCCGTCGACGGCGTGGATGCCGTCATTCGGGCGGGACAAACGCTTGGCGTGGTCGGCGAGTCGGGATCGGGCAAGACCACGCTGGGCCTCGCCCTCCTCAGGCTCATCTCATCGGAAGGCCCGATCGTCTATCTCGGCAAGAGGATTGACGGGTTCGGCTCCTCGGACATGCGGCCCTTGCGCAAGAACCTTCAGATCGTCTTTCAGGATCCTTACGGTTCCCTGTCGCCGCGGTTGTCGGTTCTGCAGATTGTCGAAGAAGGTCTCATTGTTCAGGGCAAGGGCATGTCCGCCGACGAGCGCCGCGAGCGCGTGGCCCAGGCGCTGACCGAGGTCGGGCTCGATCCTGCGACGATGGATCGCTATCCGCATGAGTTCTCCGGCGGCCAGCGGCAGCGAATCGCCATTGCGCGCGCGCTGGCGCTTGAGCCTAAATTCATCGTCCTCGACGAACCGACCAGCGCGCTCGACATGTCGGTCCAGGCACAGATCGTCGACCTCCTGCGCGAATTGCAGAGAAAGCACAATCTTGCCTATCTGTTCATCAGCCACGATCTGAAAGTCGTGCGGGCGCTGGCCAATGACGTGATCGTCATGCGCAACGGTGTCGCGGTCGAGACCGGCCCGGCCGCGCAGATTTTCGATGATCCCAAGACCGAATATACCAAGGCCCTGATAGCGGCCGCCTTCCAGCTGAAGGTCGCGCCCGAGAATGTGGTGAAGCAGTAATGGCCCTCCTCTATCTGACGCCAACCTGGCCGACCGACGTCTGGACAAATGCCATGCGGAAGCTAGCTCCGGGCATGGATATCCGGGTCTGGCCGGACAGGGTCGGCAACATTGCCGATATCCGTTATGCGGTGGCCTGGCTGCCGCCCGCCAATGTCCTGCGCGGCCTGCCCAATCTGTCGGTGATCTTTTCGCTGGGGGCGGGTGTCGACGCGATCCTGAGCGATCCGACCCTGCCCGAGGCAACCCCGATCGTGCGCGTCAACGAGCCCGATCTCACCATGCGCATGACCGAATATGTCGTGCTGCATGTGCTGATGCAGCATCGCCAGCAGCGCCGGCTCGACCAGAACCAGAAGCAGAAAATCTGGGATTCCTTCCCGACGCATGGTGCAAGCGATCTTGCCGTGGGCATCATGGGGCTGGGCGTGATGGGCAGCGATTCGGCGATGCGCCTGCGCGATCTCGGCTTCAAGGTCGCGGGCTGGAGCCGGACCCGGCGCCGCATCGAAGGCGTCCATTGTTATGCCGGAGATGCGGAATTCGATGCCTTCCTGCATCGCACCGACATTCTGGTTTCCCTCCTTCCGCATACGCCCGCAACGAGCGGCATCATCAATCGTGAAACGATCCGCAAGCTGTCACGCAAGGGCCCCTTCGGCGCGCCGATCATCATCAATGCAGGGCGCGGCAAACAGCAGGTTGAGGCGGATATTCTCGCCGCGCTCGATTCGGGCGAACTCCATGCGGCGACCCTCGATGTCTTCGAAACCGAGCCGCTACCGCCGGAGAGCCCGCTCTGGACCCACCCCAAGGTAACCGTGACACCGCATTGCGCGGCCGATTCCGATCCCGAAACGATCAGCGCCTATGTGCTGCGCCAGATCAGGCGGCATGAGGCGGGCGAGCCGCTCGAAAATGTCGTCGACCGCGCCCGCGGCTATTGAATCCGGCGGATCGCGGTCATCTTGCCATAGGCTGAAGCGATGCGCGCCACGGCCGTTGCCAGGGGTTCGCGCGTCACCTGCATGAAATGGCCGTTGGCATGGAGCAGCTGATCGGCGCTCGTCATGATGCCGACATGGCCGTTCCAGAAGACGAGATCGCCGCGCCGCAAGGCGTCCAGCCGGTCTGTCGGCAGCGCCGCCCCCAGCTGTTCCTGCATATCCGAATCGCGCGGACAAGCGATGCCCGCGGCGTTGAGAGCCGTCTGCACGAGACCCGAACAATCGAGCCCCAAGGCCGTCTTGCCGCCCCAGCTATAGGGCATGCCAAGATACCGTTCCGCCACCGCCACGAAATCGGGCGCATTGTCGCCAAGCGGCGCCAGATGGCCAGCAATCGCATAGCGGCCGCCGGCCAGTTCTGCGTATTTCTCGCCAATATTGAGCACATTCACGGCGGCATTCATCGGCAGAAGTGCCGCGGGCTGTGCCTTGTGATCGGGGCCCGGATAGGAATAACTCAGCGGAACGCGGACGCGATGCGTCGGCGCCCCCGCCGGGCGGGCCAGCGATTCTTCTGAGACATAGCCGACATAGCCGTCGTTTTCGAGCTGAACCCAGGCCCAGCCTTCGCGGCGCTCGAAGACCCGCACCGTCTCGCCCTGCAAAGCCTGGGTGGTCTGGATCGCGTCGAAGCGCGGCTCGCGGCGGATGCTGGCAATGGGATCGACGATCTGCAGCAGGTCGCCTGCGGAAAAACGATCGGCCTCGATCCGGCCGCGCAGGCGGAGATCGGCAAGGTCGGGCCGAAAGGCATGAAGGCGGGGGTCGAGCATGATCATTGGTGCATCTTAGAGCGTCTTGGCGACGTTTCCCACAAGATCGGCCAGACGCTCAAGATAGAGCGCGCCCTTTACCGTTCTCTGAACCAGGACATTGCGGCGGTCCCGCTCGTCGCGGCGGCGCGAAACAAGCTCAAGCTTTCCCATCGAGTCGAGCGCCCGGGTAATCACCGGCTTAGAAACCCCAAGCTTCGCCGCGAGGTCACGGATCGTGTGCGGCGGCGCCTCAAGGTATATCGTCAGCAGGATGCTGATCTGCCGGCCAGAAAGGTCGGGCTCGTTTCCGCGCACCAGATGCAGATTGACATCATGCCAGAGTTTCAAGGCCTGGCCGGCCGACATACTCAACATACGGCGATACCCCGGCACGCGCCCGATCGTTTCGGGTCCGTATCATTCTTGCCGAGGCCGCAATAACAATCAAGCCTTAGCGACCGTAACGGCTCCGTATCAATGCAAAGAGCGCGCGCATGCCCTGCGCCTCGCCGCCGCGCGGACGGCCGGGTTTGGCGGTGGGAGTCCAGCCGAAAATGTCAAAATGGACATAGGTCTTTGCGGATTCCACGAAGCGTTTGAGAAAGAGCGCCGCGGTGATCGAGCCGGCATAGGCCGATTCCGAACTGTTGTTGAGTTCGGCGATCCGCGACTCGAACAGGCCGTAATAGGGGCGCCAGAAAGGCATCCGCCACAGCGGATCGTTTTCGGCGCGCGCCGCGGCGGAAATCTCGCCGGCAAACGCATCGTCATCGGTGTAAAAGGGGGGCAAATCGGGGCCCAAGGCAACGCGCGCGGCACCTGTCAGCGTGGCCATATCGATCAAAAGATCGGGCTTTTCCTCATCGGCGAGCGCCAGCGCATCGGCCAGTATCAATCGTCCTTCGGCATCCGTATTGCCGATTTCAACCGTAATGCCCTTGCGGCTGGTGAGGACATCGCCCGGCCTGAAGGCCGAGCCGTCGACCGAATTTTCAACCGCCGGGATGAGGACCCGCAATCTTACATTGAGCTCTGCCGTCATGATCATCCGGGCAAGGCCCAGGACATTGGCAGCGCCGCCCATATCCTTTTTCATGAGCAGCATTCCGGAAGGCGGCTTGATGTCGAGGCCGCCAGTATCGAAACACACTCCCTTGCCGACCAGTGTGACCCTGGGCGCCCGCGCCGGACCCCAGGTGAAATCGATCAGGCGCGGGGCCCGCGGGCTTGCCTTCCCAACCGCGTAGATCATCGGAAATTTGCGTTCGAGTTCGCGGCCGGAGACCACCTTCACCTTGGCCTTGAACCTGCGAGCGATTTTGCGCGCTGCCGCCTCGAGCTCTGCAGGCCCCAGATCCGAGGCTGGCGTGTTGATGAGGTCGCGTACCAGACCGGTTGCCTCGGCTGCCGACAAGACGTCCCCGCGATCGACATCTCCGGGGCACTGAAGCCTCGCCGGCAATGACCCGCCCTTGCGGTAGCGGTCAAACGAGTAAGCCTCGAGCAGCCATCCCAGCACGGCCAGCCTCGCATCGGGCAAGGCACCATCGATCCGGTACTCGGCGGCGGGGAGCAGCCTGCTCAGCTTCCCGAACTCAAACGGATCGCGGCCGGCACTGTCTTCGCCGAGGCCGAAATAGACCTTCGCCAGCGCGCCAGCACTATCGCTGACCACCAGGTGAGAGGCCGGTTTCGCCTTGTAATCGTGCAGTTCAATCCAGCGCCGTTGCGCCGGCGAAAGCTTTGCAACCTGCGCCTTGAGGTCTCTTGCCGTGACCGGAATTATGGGGATGGCCCGGCGCGCCGTGGAAGCAGGTGTGAGAAGGCGGTCAAATGCGGTCATGATTGCTCCAGATGTGACCCTGTCGGCGGGATTTATGGTTAAGAGTTTATTGAGGAGTGTCCTTGATGATGAACGCAGGGCGGCGGGTATCCGCCAAGGTGTCAAGGAATGTCCTTCATGTCGAGCCAAAGCGGGACCAGCAGCGCCTATCGCCGGATCGCCGCGGCCTGTCTCCTCGGTTCGGCCGTGCTTCTCGCCGGCTGCGGCAAGCAGCCCGATCTCGACAAACTGACGACCTCCAGCACACAACCGGCCTCGATGAAGGAGGTCGTCGCGCTCGGCGAGAAATACGAGGCCGATCCCGACAATCTGAAACTCGGACTCGCCTATGCCGCCCAGTTGAAGGCGATGGGGCGGCCGCAGCAGCAGTTCGACGTGTACAAACGGCTGCTCGCCAAGAACTCATCCGACGGCCGGCTCCTCAATATCTATGGCAAGGAATTGCTGCAGGCCGGGCAGGCGGCCGATGCCGCGGCGCTCCTGGAGCGGGCGGTGAAAACCAAAAACGCCGACTGGAGGACCTATTCGGCACTGGGATCGGCCCTCGACCAGCTGGGGCGCTATGAGGATGCGCGCAGCAGTTACAGCCAGGCACTCGCGCTTTCACCCGGCGAGGTAACGGTGCTCAACAATCTCGGCATGTCCTATGCCCTTCAGGGCGACCTTCCCAAGGCGGAGGAAACGCTGAAGGAAGCATCGAAAACGTCGAAGGGCAGCCAGGATGCGCGCCTGAGGCAGAATCTCGCCTTGGTTGTCGGGCTGCAGGGACGCTTTGACGAGGCCCGCACGATCGCAAGCGCTGATCTCCCGCCCGAACAGGTCGATGCCAATATGGCTTACCTGCAGCACATGCTGTCGCAGCCCGATCCGTGGCAGAAGCTCAAGCCAGCCACGCAGGGCTGATCTCCCGGCCAATTCAGCTCAGGTGAGCGACGCGCCCCGATGATCCCGGCGCGAGTGCTATTTCGCGCCGAGCACCAGGATCGCCGAGGGCCCAAGAATGACGATGAAGATGACGGGCAGGAAGAACAGCACCATCGGGACGGTCAGCTTGGGCGGTAAGGCGGCCGCCTTCTTCTCCGCGTCAGACATGCGCATATCGCGGTTCTCCTGAGCCAGAACGCGCAATGCGTGACCCATCGGCGTGCCGTAGCGCTCCGACTGGATGAGGCTTGTCACGACCGACTTGACGATGCTCAATCCGGTGCGCTTGCCGAGATTGTCGAAGGCCTTCCTGCGATCCTGCAAGTAGGAGAGTTCCGCGTTGGTCAAGGTCAGCTCTTCGGCGAGCGGAACCGACTGGCTGCCGATCTCGCGGGAGACACGCTGCAACGCCGCCTCGATCGACATGCCCGATTCAACGCAGATCAGGAGCAGGTCAAGCGCATCGGACCAGGCGCGCCGGATCGATTCCTGCCGCCGCTGCACCATGTTCTTAAGGAAGACGATTGGAAGATAGAAGCCGCCGACTACGCCGATCAGGGTGGCCGCCAGGCGCATGGTCGGCGAAATCCGGTCGGCGAAGATCGTCGACGAGTAGATGAAGACAATAATGCCCAGGATAAGAGGCGCGACCGCGCGGATCGCAAGGAACGTAACGAGATGACGCTCGGTGCGGTATCCGGCCTGGCGCAGCAGGGCGCGCGAGCCTTCGGCTTGCATGAGCTGCCGCAGGTTCAGGCCTTCCACGAGCTGCGTTGCCAGCCCGGCGCGCGGCTTGTCACGCAGCCTGCCCTCGCCGACCGCAAGCGCTGCCCGTTGCGCCGCCTTGAGGCGATCGCGCTCGGAGGCCACGGATTTCATCCGCGAACGCAGCCGATCGCCCTGCAAATAGGGTGCTGCAATCGTCAGCACCGTCGCGAAGGCCGATAGCGCCACCAGTATCGTCACAACCTGTTCAGGCTGAATGAAATGCCAGATCTGGTTGATCATCGCGCGCCGCCTGTCAGAAGTCGAAGTTGATCATTTTGCGCATGATCAGAACGCCGGTGCCCATCCACAAGGCCGACCCGAAGAGCAAGATGTTGCCGAGCTTGGTTTCGAAGAGCGGGTTGAGATAGGCAGGGTTGAGCACCATCATGGCGCCCATGATCAGGAATGGAAGCGAGCCGATAATTGCCGCGGAGGCTTTCGCCTCCTGGCTCACCGCCTTGATCTTCGCCTTCATCTTCTTGCGGTCGCGCAGCACCTTGGAGAGGTTGTTGAGCGCTTCCGCGAGGTTGCCGCCGGTTTTCTGTTGAATGGCCATGACGATGCCGAGGAAATTGACCTCGGCCAAGGGCATGCGATCGAACATGCGGTCGATGCCCTGGTCCATGGTGATGCCGATGCGCTGGCCTTCGACAACCTCCATGAATTCCGGCCCGACGGGCGGCGGAGTTTCGGCGGCGATAACCCTCATTGCATCGGTCACCGGAAGGCCGGCCTTGAGTCCGCGCACCATCACATCAATAGCGTCGGCAAACCCGTCGAGGAACTGGTTCTGACGGCGTTTGCGCAAGTAGCGAAGCGCCCAGCGCGGCAGCCCCAGAGTGCCCGCCAGGAAGCCGACCGCCGCAACATACCACGGCGCTCCCATTATGAAGATCGCGCCGGCAATCAAGCCACCCAAGGCCAGGGAAACCATGTAAAAGAGCCGTGGTGAGATATCGAGTCCGGCCTGGCTTATGAGCAGGCGCAGGGTCAGTTTCTGCTTGCGCTGCTTTTCGCGCTCTTCAATCTGCTTCAGCGATTCCTGCAATTGCTTGCGGCGATTGTCCTTCGGATCTTCGGCAAGCAGCCTGGCGCGCAGACCGGGCTTTGGGGGGGTCCGATCCTTCCCGGCAACGATGCGCGCGCGGCGCGTGGCTTCGGCGGATCCGGACAGCATCGGATAGAGGAGCGCGATGGCCAATCCGCCAACGCTCACCGCGATCATCAGCAGGAATGCGTATTGCGTCAGCGAGTCGTCAAATTCCATTACACACCTCGCCCCTCAATCAGAGATCGTCTTCACCTTCGTTGCGCATTTCGGCGCGCTCGAGCGCCTCGGCAAGACGGCGTTCCTCGCCATAATATCTCGCGCGATCCCAGAAATGCGGGCGCGCGATACCGGTCGACCGATGCCGGCCAATAATGCGGCCATTGGCGTCTTCGCCCATGATCTCGTAGACGAAGAGATCCTGGGTGATGATCACATCACCCTCCATGCCGATCACCTCGGTTATGTGCGTGATGCGCCGCGAACCGTCGCGCAGGCGGGCCGCCTGCACGATGACGTCGATCGACCCGGTGATCATTTCCTTGATCGTCTTGGAGGGCAGGGCAAAGCCGCCCATGGTAATCATCGATTCAAGGCGCTGCAGGGCTTCGCGCGGGCTGTTCGCATGCAACGTGCCCATCGAGCCGTCATGGCCGGTGTTCATGGCCTGCAGGAGATCGAAGGCTTCCGGTCCGCGAACCTCGCCGACGATGATGCGTTCGGGACGCATACGCAGGCAGTTCTTGACGAGATCGCGCATGGTGATCTCGCCTTCGCCTTCGAGATTGGGAGGGCGCGTCTCGAGCCTGACGACATGAGGCTGCTGCAGCTGAAGCTCGGCGGCGTCTTCGCAGGTTATGACGCGCTCGTCATGCTCGACATAACCGGTAAGACAGTTGAGCAAGGTCGTCTTGCCCGAACCGGTGCCGCCCGAAATGAGGACGTTGCACCGCACGCGGCCGATGATCTCGAGAATGGTCGCGCCCTCGGGGGTCACCGAATTGAAGCGGACGAGATCGGGCAGTTTCAGCCGATCCTTCTTGAACTTGCGGATGGTGAGCGTCGGCCCGTCGATCGCCAGAGGCGGGACGATGACGTTGACGCGCGAACCGTCAGGCAGGCGAGCGTCGCATATCGGCGAGGCTTCGTCGACGCGCCGGCCGATCTGGCTGACGATGCGCTGGCAAATGTTCAGCAGCTGGGAATTGTCGCGAAACCGGACGCCGGTCTTCTGCATCTTGCCGGCGACTTCGATGAAGCAGGTATTGGCGCCGTTGACCATGATGTCGGCGATGTCGTCGCGGGCGAGCAAAGGTTCGAGCGGGCCGTAGCCCAGAACGTCGTTGCAGATGTCCTCGAGCAATTCTTCCTGCTCGGCGATCGACATCGCGACGTCCTTGAGCGTGATGATCTCGTTGACGATGTCGCGGATTTCATCACGGGCGCCGTCGCGATCGAGCTGGCCCAATTGCGTCAGGTCGATCGCATCGATCAGCGCGTTGAAGATCGTGCTCTTGATGTCGTAGTAATTTTCCGAGCGGCGGCCGGGAATTTTCGGTTGCGGCGCCGGGCTGGCGGCGGCCTGGGCTACCGGCTGTGCGGCGGGACCGTTGCCGATTCCCGATGACGCGCCCGCCGTTCCGGGGCCGAACTGAACCGGCGGCGGCATCGGCGCGCCGAGATCGGGAATGTGGCGCGGCATTGTCGCGGAAGCCGCGGCAAAGGCGGCGGGAGCCGGCTGCTCCCCGATTGGCGCAGGCGCGGGTATGGCAGTTACAGGTTTGCTGCCGACTTCCGTACGCTTACCGAACATTGTCACTTCTTCCTCAGCACCTTGCCCAAGACGCCGCCCAACATGCTCTTGCCGCCCTTGGCGGGCGTTTCCTGGCCGGCGAGCGTTCGCGAAAGAGACGCAATCGCTTCCGCCGCCTTCGATTTCGGTCCGACATCGGCAATCATCTGACCGTTGCTTGCCGCCGTCCCAAAGACTTGCGGGTCATAGGGAATGACCGCGACGGGTTCGACGCCAAGCGCCTTGGCGAACTCGGCAACCGGGATCTCGGGCCGCTTCGGCACGCCGACCTGGTTGAGAACCAGGCGGGGGGCATGGTCGTTGGGACGCGCCTGCTTCAGCAGATCGATCAGATTCTTGGCGTTGCGCAGGCTGGCGAGTTCGGGCGTCGCGGTGATCACCACGTCATCGGCCTGGATGAGCGTGTATTTGATCCACGGCGCCCACATGTTCGGCACATCGACCACGATGCTTGGAACATTGTGCCGCACGATTTCCAGGATCGTCTCGACCGCGTGAGCCTCGATATTGACTTCGCGATCGATCGTACCCGACGAGGCGAGCAGGCTCAGCTTGTCGCCGCACTTGGTCAGGAGCCTGTCCAGCAAAGTCTGGTCGACGCGATCCGGCTGGCCGAGCGCATCGACGATGCCTTGCGAGGTCTCCTGGTTGAAATTGAGCCCGGCGGTGCCGAAGGCGAGATCGAGATCGGTGATGATCGTGTCGACGCCCAGATTCCTGGAGACGTAGGAGCCGAAATTATGCGCGAGCGTGCTCGATCCCACGCCGCCCTTGGCGCCGACGAAGGCCGTTATCTTGCCAAGCGGTTCCGCCTTCGGATCGCGGTAGAGCGCGGCGACGGCTTCGATAAGCTGCAGCTGGTGCAGCGGCGCCACGAGGTATTCGCTGACGCCCTGGCGGATGAGCTCGCGATAAAGGACGACGTCGTTCAGATGCCCGATGACGATGACCTTGGTATTCGGGGCGCAGACCTGCGCCAATTGCGCAAGCTCGGCCAGCAGCATGTCGCGCTGGCTATGCGACTCGACGATCAGGACGTTGGGCGTCGGCTGCGCCTGATAGACCTGAATGGCCGCGGCGATCCCGCCGAGCTGGATGGTCACATGGGCGCGCGACATGCGCCGGTCGGCCGCGGCGGCCTGCATCGCCTGCACCGTTTGCTGATTGTCGCAGAAGGCATGGATGTTCACGCGCGGAACTGTCGCCACGACCTGACGGTCCGATCCTGCGAACTCCGTCGTATGTGCCGCCTGGTTCATCATGTTTGTGCCCGCTTCTACTGCTGTGCAACCGTCGAGATCTGTACTTGCTGCTGTTGCGGCGGCTGCGTGTTCGTCGGGACGCCTTCGCGGTACTTGTCAAAGACCGTGGACCGGCGCGTCGGATCGGACGGCGTCTCCGTCCGCGGCATCACCAGGTCATTCGGATTGGCGACCATCGCCGCGACATTGTTCTGTACCGAGCAGCCGAAATTGGCATAGCCGGAATTGCTGAAGGTGACCGCCAGGTCCTCATCCCAGTTGCCGCATTCCTGGGTCACCGCCCAGGTGCGGATATAGGAAACGACAACCGGCGATTCCGCGCCGGCCTCGTAGGTGCCCTGAACGATCATCGAGTCGGGAATACCCTGCTGGACCAGGATGCGCCGGATGGCACCGGCCACCGCAGTGCCGCGGCCGCCGCCCGAGGGCCGGCGGACATGGATCGTCGAGGCGTAATTGGATTTCGCCTGCTGGGCGAAGCGGACGATCGTATCCTTCTGCTGGGCATTCAGCGCAGTCTTTCCGGTCGGGACATCGAATTTGACCGGCCCTTTGGCAACCGCGATCGGGAAGCGATCGGAGCTCGAAACCGGCATGAACTCGTTCTGGGTCTCGGGGAAGGGCGTGTCGCAGGCCGCCAGCGCGAAGAGCGCGGCAAGCGTCGCGGCCAGTGCCGGAGCCCGGCGAGCGCGCATTAGTGTCTGTTTCCGCATCACACTCTCCACGATGCTATTCGACGATGAAGCCAACCTGGCCGTGATAGACGCCGTTCGGATAATTGCCCGGCGCGCCGTAGACCTTGTTCAGCCGGCCGAGCAGAATGGTCTGGCTGTCGGTCGCCACGTTCAGCCGGTCCATAGGCGTGTTAAGTTGCTTCTTGGTCACCGGATCGACGACATAGGGCGTGACGATCACGACGAGCTCAGTCTGGTTCTGGATGTAGTCGCGGCTGCGGAACAAGGCGCCCAATACAGGCACGCTCTTGAGACCCGGCGTACCGTCGATATGCTGACGCGTCGCGTCATTGATGAGGCCCGCCAGCATGGTCGAACCGCCGCTCGGCAATTCGATGGTGGTTTCGGCGCGCCGGACCTTGAGACCGGGAATAACCGTCGTGGCATTTGTACCCGGCGTGGCGATCGTCGTCGTTATCGCGGGGTCGATCTCGCTCACTTCCGTGGCGATCGACAGGCTGATTCGGCCTTCGGTCATGACCACGGGCGTGAAGCCGAGGCCCACGCCAAACTTCTTGAATTCCACAGTTACGGCACCGTCATTTCCCTGGCTCACTGGGATCGGAAACTCACCACCCGCAAGGAAGTTGGCCGTTTCTCCCGAGATCGCCGTGAGGGTCGGCTCGGCGAGTGTCTTCAGGAGACCGTCGCGCTCCATGGCACGCAGTACGGCGTCGATGTTGGTACTGCCGTTCTGGTAGCTTCCGGCATATCCGCCGGGACTGAGGAGTCCGTTACCACCAGAGAACGGATTGATCTGAACCAGGTTGAAGGCGAATTTCCCGATGTTGAACATCGCCTGCCAGTCGATGCCGAATTGCTTCAGAACCGTGCGCTGAACCTCGGCGACCTGCACGCGCAGCATCACCTGTTCCTTGCCGGTAACGGCAATGGTCGACATCACCTTCTTCTCGTCTCCTGTGAATTTGGTAGCGAGATCGAGCGCGGTCTTGGCTTCACCCGGATTTGCCGCCGTACCGGAAAGCACGATATTTTCGCCGATGGTATCGACCGTGATCTTGGAGCCGGGGATCGTCCGGCGAATGAGATTCTGCAGCGCTGCCATGTCCTGGGCGACCTCGAGATCGAGCCCCAGAATCTGGCGGCCATTGGCGTCGAAGAAGAAGACATTCGTCTGGCCGACAGCGCGCGCGAAGAGATAGGCCGTGCTCTTGGTGCGAATGACCGCTTCGACGATATCGGGATTCCCGACGAGGACATCGCGGGCATTGGCCGGCAGCTTTATGACGACGGACTTGTTGAGACCGATGCGGACAAATCGCGACCCGCTCGATCCGCTTGCATGATCCAGGTCGCTGGCGCGGGCATGATCCGCAAGGCCGATCGGCGCAATGGCCAGTGTCAGAGCCGCAAATGCGATCATTGCGGCGCGCCGGCAGAGCGTTGCCACCCTGTTTTCGCTTGGCTTTTGCGAGATCGAGTCCATATCGGAAAATCCTACTGAATGTCGGTGATACGCTTTTCTACGCCGTACTTGATGTAAGTCTTGTCGTTGCCTTGAGCGCCTTGCGCGTATTTCTCGGAGAGTTGCGGCCCCGTGTCGTCGAGGCCCTTGTCACCGTTCTCCGCGATCGAGCGCAGCACCAGCGAAAGCTGTCCCGTCGACTCGGCCATGGAGATGACTTCGGACTGCTGGGGGGTCAGTTCCAGCGTTGCCGTCTTCTTGGCAACAATGACCTGTTCGTCATCGCCTTCGCGCCGGAAAGCCTGGTCGATCGCCAGTACCTTGACATTCGACAGAATCGTCTCGCTGACGACGACCTTGGTTGTGCCGTCGGCTTCGACCTTGCGGGTCAGGACCACATCGACGCGATCATTGGGGAGTATGAAGCCGCCGGCGCCGCTCTCCTCGGAGACACGGACCGCGATGGCGCGCATGCCCTTCGGCAGGATCGCCGCCATGAAGCCCGACTCGGTCGGCATCACAACCTTCTTGTCGATGATGGGCTCGCCCCGGAATATGGCAATCCGGGCACGCGCGGCTTCGTACTTCTGTTGCGCGGCCGGATCGTTCTTTTGTGTAATCATTGTTTCGGTAACGGCTTTCTCCGGCCAGGGCTGCCAGTCTATGCTGCCCGGCAGAAGTTTCTCGCCCATCAGCACATCGCGCTTCGCGACGAGGACGGGAACGGTCGCGACGGTGTTCACCTCCACGACTTCGGTGCGCGGCTTCTTGCCGATGAAGCCCTTGGCGAGATAGGCGGCGAGAATGGCCGAACCGATGGCCAATCCCAATACGACGATACGCGTCTTACTCATGCCCGTGTCCCTGACTGTCGCCCGAAGCGCTGCGTTTGCGTGTGATGAGTTTCGCCATGAATGGTCAAATTAAGGTTAATCCTTTGCAACCATTCGAAGCGGATGAGTTAAGAAACCATCGACCATGCCTGCGGATAGGCGAGTAACGCACCTGCCGCGATCGCCACACCGTAGGGCACATTTGGCTTCAGACGCTCGAATCGCGAGATCCAGGAATGACCGCGTATTTCCTGATCCGTCTTCACGAGATTCCAGATCAGGACGAGGACCGCCAACACGCCTCCTGCCAGCACCGTATAGACAATGAATGGCATCGAGGCGGGCCAGCCGAACCACAAGGCCGCAGCCGCCATGAGCTTGGCATCGCCGGCGCCGAAGAGACCCGCCGCGTATAGCCCGTAGCCTGCAGCGAGCATGAAGAGCGCCGCAGCAATATGGATCAGATACTCATGCCCTGGTAAGCCGGTGAGCCAGGCTACCGGAAAGAACAGGAGAGCTACCGTCGCGGTCAGCCAGTTGGGGATCTTGAGCGTGAGACAATCGAATATGCCGGCAAGGATCAGGAGAGCCGGGAAGACAAGGGGCGCGGCGTCGCTAAGCATTTGGCCGTCTCTGAGAGTGATGGCGGCGCGTCGGACGGACGGGCCTGGCTCACAGTCCCACGGGGGTCGTAAAGGGCCGGTTAAGCTTTCCCAACAACCGCTAATGACAAAGGGCCACCGGATTTCCCGGCGGCCCTCAGCATCTCTATCAAGAGATACCGGATGGCGCCGCAAGCAGCGCCAGCATGGATGTAGCGATCAACCGCCGGTTTCGAGGCCGCCGCTGATTGAGGTGAAGATGTCACCCAGCTGGGTCTTGATGGTCGGCATGATCGCAACGAGGGCGAGGCCGGTGGCCGCGGCAATCAGACCATATTCGATGGCCGTCGCACCTGATTCTTCCTTCACAAAACGTACGAGCTTGTTCATTTTTCACTCCGTTTGAACACTTACAGCACCGGCTCACCCCTCGGCGATCTGATGCCGTCTTGCGTGAACCACGAGCGACACTAGGCACGACCCTTTAATGGGTAGTAAATTTGGTGTCCGCTTCAGTATACGCTCGGTGTCACATTTCACCTTTAGTTATCAAACCCTTTCGCCGTCCGGTAAAAATTTTACTCAAATTCTATTTTATTGCGCTTCTTCTAAGTTCATTCAATATCGTGTTGCGATAATACTATTCTCACTAGAGATTATACGTGACACCTCCTTCGTTTACATGAGAGGCCACACGCTCGATTCCAAGTAGACTCGCGCATTGTCAGAAGCCTTGGGCTGGAGAGATGCTTCGGCAAGACTTTCCCGCCTCTGAAAGCCCGCAGCACTGCTGCGCATGGGCGATCGCAATTCCGGCCGGTAAGGGAAGATTCACCATTCTTGTCTCAAATGCGGGAGGAAAAGAGATTGCATCGCGTCATATCCTTCGGCGCGAAAAGGGAGTTTGCCATGTTCAGACGTCTGTGCCTCTCCATGCTGGCGGTCGCTGCCCTGACCGCTTCCACCAGCACGGGGCTCCTGGCGGCGACCGAGATCGTCGTCATGGCCGACGAAGCCAAGCTGGTGAGCGTGGGCGGAGAGATTTCCACGGTCGTCGTCGGCAATCCGGCCATCGCCGACGCCACCGTCCAGGGACAGAATGTCTTCATTCACGGCCGCAGCTATGGTTCGACGAATCTGATCGTTCTCGACAAGGAAGGAAGCCAGATCGCCAATCTCGGCATAACCGTCATGCAGGGCGGCAACAGCAATCTCACGGTGTTTCGTGCCGGCGGCAAGTATTCGTATGTCTGCGAGCCGCAATGCCAGGTGGCTCTCCAGATCGGCGACAAGCAGGACTTCTTCGATGCCGTCAACGACGAAACAACGAAGAAGATCGGCCTTGCCACGGGGTTGACCAAGTAAGACGCAAGCCCGCGCTGCCGCAATCCGCTCGAGTTTGAATCAAATTTAAACGGCTTTGTTCATTCTCATGTAAGCGCCGGCTGCTACCCATAAGACCCAGTATAAAGGCGGGTGGCGATCAGAACGACCCGCCGGGCCCGATCCGGGCGGGAGTGGTCATGCGGTGGCGCAATAAAAAATCAGGACCAAGACCGAGGGGATTGATCCGCCGTTTCATCAAGGACAGGGAAGGTGTGACGGCGGTCGAGTTCGCGCTGGTCGGCGCTCCATTCCTCTATCTCCTCTGCGTGATCTTCGAGACCGGGCTGATGCTGTTCAGCGAATACATCATCGAGAACGGCGTGAGCCGCGCATCCCGGATGATTCGCACCGGCCAGGTCCAGATCAACGGCATGTCGTCGGCGCAGTTCAAGAACGAGATCTGCGGCAAGCTTGCGGATTTCCTCGACTGCAAGAACAAGCTTCATGTCGATGTGCGGAAGTTCTCCAATTTCTCGAGCATTTCCCTGCCGAGTGCCTATAACGGCAACGAGCTGTCCGCCGATGTCACGACCGCGGCGAAGTTCCAGCCCGGTGTCGCGCTGGATGTCGTCGTCGTTCGCGCCTATTACGAATGGGACCTGTTCGTGCCGGGCCTCAGCCAGCTTGCCAATCTTTCAGGCGGGAGGCGCTCATTGACCGCCGGCGCGGCGTTCCGCAACGAGCCTTACACGACATGAGCGGCAGAATGCGATTCGGCCCGCGCCATCTGCGCCGGTTCGCGCGCGCCGAACAGGGAATCGCGGCCATCGAAATGGCCCTCATCTTCCCCGTCATGCTGCTGCTCTATTTCGGCCTGGTCGATATCACCAATCTCCTGTCGGCGAACCGGCGGGTCACGCTCGCCGCCAGCACGCTCGGCGATCTCGTGACCCAGCAGAGCGAAACCATCAAGAAGGCCGACCTGAACGGCATCTACGCCGCCCTGGCGCCGATCATGGACCCGTTCCCGTCGAACAACGTGAAAATCCAGATTTTCGGCTACAAGAAGAGCGGATCGAGCGCCGTTCTCTCCTGGAGCAATTCCAAGAACGGCAGTTGCGGCAGCGCCCCTTCGACGGCAGGGCTCGCCAATCTCATGACCGACGGCAATGACCTTGTGATCTCCCGTGTCTGCGTCGATTACCCGCCGATCACCGGACGAGTGATCGGCTCGGACCCGGTGACGCTCCAGGACGAAGTGATCCTGCGCCCGCGCCAGTCGAACTCTCTCGCCTGCACCGATTGCTAGTTCCGGCCTCTTTGGCGTAAGCAATCTCCGCCGCCGCCAATTGGATCGCTAGCCGGGCGATAAGCCGCGCGGCTACGTCGCAAATGTATCCGCATAAAGTCTGCGAAGCTCCGCCTTCTGCACCTTGCCCATGGCGTTGCGCGGCAGTTCCCCGACTACAAAAACGCGCTTTGGCAGTTTGAACCTGGCCAGGCGCTCCGCCATCAGCGCGATCAACTCCGCCTCGGCCGCAACTTCACCGGTCGGGGTTATCACCGCGATCACGGCTTCGCCGAAATCCGGATGCGGCACGCCGATCGCAGCCGACTCGCCCACTCCGGGAAGCGAATCGATCACCTCCTCGATCTCGCGCGGATAAACGTTGAAACCGCCGGTGATGATCAGATCCCTGGCGCGGCCCGAGATCGTGACACGGCCATCCGCGCTCATGGTGGCGACGTCGCCGGTGATGAAATAGCCGTCTTTACGGATTTCTTCGGCGGTCTTTTGCGGATTGCGCCAATAGCCCTTGAAGACATTTGGGCCCTTGACCTCGATGACCCCCGGCTCGCCGCGCGGGAGTTCGCGGCCTTCCGCATCGGCGATCCGCACCTCGACGCCGGGCAATGCGTATCCGACCGTGCCCGCAATCCGCTCGCCCCGGTAGGGATTCGACGTGATCATGCCGGTCTCGGTCATGCCATAGCGCTCGAGAATGGCGTGGCCGGTCCGCTCGCGGAACTGCCGGTGGGTTTCGGCAAGCAGCGGTGCCGAGCCCGAAATGAACAGGCGCATGCCGGAGCACCTCCCGGCATCGAGTTCACGGAGGCCGAGCAGGCGGGTGTAGAATGTCGGCACGCCCATCAGTACCGTTGCATGCGGCAGAGAGTCGAGGACAGCGCGCGCATCGAACCTGTCGAGCCACAGCAGCGTTCCGCCGGCGAGAAGGATCGTATGGAGCGCGACGAACAGCCCATGGACGTGATAGATGGGCAAGGCGTGGATCAGGACGTCGTTTGTGGTGAAAGCCCAGATGTCGCGCAGCGTCTCGGCATTCGAGGCGAGATTGCGATGGGTGAGCATCGCGCCTTTCGAACGGCCGGTGGTGCCCGAGGTGTAAAGCAGCCCGGCAAGGTCATCGTCCGACCGTACGACCGTGTCGTGCTCATGGCTCATCCGCGCCGCAAGATCCGCCAGCGCACCGCCACCGCGATCGTTAAGGGCGGTGACGGCGCGAACGCCCTCGCGATCCGCAAGCCTGCGCATATCGGCCTGGCGCGAAGGATCGCAGACGATCAGCGCCGGGGCCGCATCCTGGACGAAATATTCCACTTCCGTCAGCGTATAGGCGGTGTTGAGCGGCTGGTAGACGGCGCCCGCCTTGAGCGTTGCGAGATAGAGCGCGACCGCCGCCAGGGATTTTTCTGTCTGCACCGTCACGCGGTCGCCGGGACCGACACCCAGAACCGTCAGCGCATTGGCATAGCGGGCAACCCCATCGCGCAGTTCCGCGTAAGTCAGCCGTGTCTTGAGGTCCGGGCCAATGGCGGCCGGGCGATCGCCGGCGCGCGCGAAACTTGCATCCAGCTTCGCGTATAGGTTTCGATCCGATACTGTGGATAAGCTGCCACCGGGCAAATCTGTCATCTGGCTGTCACTCTGCATGGGCAAGCAGGAAAGTGCAGGGAGGCAGTCTCGCGTTCCCAGAACTCTCCTGCAACACCCCGACTGCCCGGCCATGCCCGATGCCGCCCCTTATACTGCCCCTCGGCCTCGCATCCGGCATGGCCACTTTCTTCATCCATTCAGATGGTCGCGCATGCGACCCAGGGCTTCGGTGAGTTCCTTCTCGCTCGCGGCATAGGAAAGCCGCAGATAGCCCGCGCCATTCGCCCCGAAGCTCTCGCCTGGAATGAGCGCGACATGCTTCTCCTCAAGAAGATCGCGCGCGAGGTCGCGCGATGGCCGGCCGGTGCCGCGGATGTTCGGGAAGGCATAGAAGGCGCCGCCCGGCATGCGGCAGGAGACGCCGGGCAGTGCATTGAGCCCGTCGACGACGAGCTTGCGCCGCGTCTCGAAACTCTGCCGGAAACGCTCGATCTCATCCATCGGACCGGTGATGGCCGCGAGCCCCGCCATCTGCGCGACACCATTGGTGCAGGAGTGATCGACGGTAATCAGCTTGCGGACATGTTCGACGAGCGGCTTCGGCCAGACACCGAAGCCGAGGCGCCAGCCGGTCATCGCGAATGTCTTGGACCAGCCGTCGAGCAGAATCGTGCGCTGGCGCAGCTCCGGAAATGCGAGAAAGCTCTCGAAGCGCGCGCCCGAGAAAACCAGCTGGCTGTAGATCTCGTCGGACAGAACGGTAACGCCGGGATGACGCAGCAGGCCTTCGGCGAGCTTCTCGATCTCGCGGGCATCGACGACGCCGCCCGTCGGGTTGGCCGGCGAGTTGATGATGATGAGCCGCGTGCGCGGCGTGATGAGCGACAGGACTTCTTCGGCATCGAAGCCGAAATCGCGCTCCTCGCGAATGGGATAGGGCACGCCGGTCGCGCCGCCCGAGCGGATCGCCTCGCGATAGGGCGGAAAGCCGGGATCGGGATAGAGGATTTCGCTCCCCGGGCCGCCGAAGAGCAGGCAGGCGAAATAGAACGTCACCTTGCCGCCGGGAACGATCACCACTTCATCGGCGGAGACCGGCACCTTGAAGCGGCCCGCCACATGCGCCGCCACCGCCTCGCGCAGGGCCGGAATGCCGATCGGCGAGGTATAGCCATGCGGGCCTTCGCGCGCCGCTTTCTCGGCCGCCGCTAGGACATGTTCGGGGGGCGAGAAGTCCGGCTGGCCGATGCCGAGATTGATGATGGGGGCACCTTTCGCCTTGAGCGCCAGGGCCCGGTCGAGAACCGCAAAGGCGCCCTCTTCTTCGATTGCCGTGATATTGGGGTTGAGCTGTGACATGGGGCGTTCTTGCTTCCCTGGATGCGATGCCGAGCGACATAAGCCCCTGACGCAGGTCTGGCAATATAGCGCGGTCCTTGCGCGTGCCGGCGCATGGTGGCAGCCTGCCCGCCCCAAGCCTGCCTCACAAGGGAATGCGCATGACACTCTCCCGCCGCCATCTTCTCAAAGCCGGTGCCGCTCTTGCCGCTCCGGCCCTTGTCGGACGCGCGGCCGTCGCGTCCGCCCAGACATCCTTTGCCGGCGAAGCGCTGATCGTCGTGTCGTGGTCAGGCAATCATGAGTTGAGTTTCCGCAGCGCGGTGATCGAGCCGTTCAATGCGGCTTACGGGACGAAGGCGGAAACGGTCGGCGGCTGGGACCAGATGGTTGCCCAGATCCTTGCCGCGCCGCAGGACAATCCGCCTTTCGACATCACCATTGCCGACGAATACACAACCTCCACCGGGCTTGGCGAAAATCTCTTTCTCGAAACCGACCGCAGCAAGATTCCGGGTTTCGCCGCGGTCTATCCCTGGTTCGACGAGAAGCGCGGCGATGCCAGGAAATATGGCGTTCCCTTCGGCGGCGGGTCATTGTGGATGCTGACGTCGAAGGCCTCCGGTGTGGCGCCCGATAGCTGGCGCAATTTCTGGCTCGAGTCGGTGCGCGGCAAGACGACGATGGATGCCGCCGCCTTCTACTGGGATCTGTGCGTACCGGCGCTGCTCTCCGAGGCAAAGCCCGGCATCGATGAGGTCTTCGGCACGCCGGCCGAGATGGAACCGCTGTTCCTCGAGCTCGAGAAGCTCAGGATGGCGAAGTGGTACAAGGACGGGGCCGAGCTGTCGAACCTCATGCTGCAGGGCGAAGCCGAAGTCGCCATGATGTATTCGGCCGATGCCTATGGGTTCCTGAAGGAACACGGCGCGGAATTTGCCGCCGCCATACCGAAGGAAGGTTCGGCCTCCTACACGAACTGGTTCATGAAAGTGCGCGGCACCAGGCACAGCGAGCTTGCCGACCTCTTCCTTGCCTATGTGCTGGAGAAGGATACGCAGCAGCGCTTCCTCGATGTCGCGACCGACTTCATGTCGCGCTCGGACCTGACCGCCCCGGCGCATTGGCCGGACTATCCGAAATCCAACGAAGACATGGAGAAGACGTTCAATCTCTTCAGCCTCGACGGCTGGACGAAATTCGGCGCCAATTGGGATGCGCTCGATGCGCGCATGAAGGAGACGATCGCGCGGACCACCAGCGGCTGATTGCGGCCACGCCTCACCCCGCAATCGCCGGATTCGGCCCGCCGCAAGCCCGGTCCCGCATTGTGCCTGACAGAATCTCAGCAAATACCACTTGACCAAGTTCTTTTTGTGTTCTATATGGCCGCCATGGACAAGGCTTCCGCCATAGAACACCAGCGCCTGCCGCTCATCGGCCATGTCATGGCGCTCTTCGCCATGATCGGCCTCGTCGAGGGCGGGACCGTCGAGCGGGTGCCGAAGCCGCTCCACCGCGCGGTCTTGCGAATCCTGCGCACGATGGAATC
>JAEUMG010000238.1 GCA_016793355.1 Hyphomicrobiales bacterium | reverse complement strand
TGCGCTCGACGTCGCCCTGCGCAAGGATCTCGGCAAATATCAGCGCTATATCGATGATCTCGAACTCGCCGACTACAAGGTGCGTATCCTCAATGGCGGAACGGGAGCCACCACCCGCGTTCTGATCGAAAGCCGCGACGGCGCCGGAAACCGCTGGTTCACGGTCGGCGTCTCGCCCAACATCGTCGAGGCTTCCTTCGAGGCGCTCTCCGACTCGATCGTCTTCAAGCTGTTGCGGGAAGGAGTCGCATGATTTTCCCTCCCCACAAGGGGGAGGGGAATGGCCATGCATCCCGTTCATGCGGTCCATGTGGCGCGATTCATTGTGCATCGCACAGGCGGGGTCTAACGAGCTCGACCCATGTCGATGCTGAGCGAAAAGGCCACGATGCACGGCCTGTCTGAAAGTCACAAAGGGATCATCGCCTGCGGCCTCGCCCATCTCGTCTGGGGCGGCATGGCGCTTTATTTCTGGCAGATCCGCGAGGTGTCGCCGGGTGAGATCGCCGCCAATCGCGGGCTCTGGGCCCTGCCGATTGCCGCCGCCGTATTGCTCGTCATGGGCCAGTTCACCGCCACCTGGAGGCTGCTCGCCAGTCCGAAGATCGTCGTGACGCTCGCCTTCACCAGCCTTCTCATCGTCTTCAACTGGGGTGTCTATGTCTGGACGATCGAGCAGCATCGCACCGTCGAATCGAGCCTCGGCTATTACATCAACCCCTTGATGAACGTGATCGCCGGCTATCTCTTCCTGGGCGAGCGCTTCAGCAAGGCCCAGCTCGTGGCCATCGGCCTCGCGGCGGTCGCGGTGGCGATCCAGACAGTGAGCGCCGGCGTCTTCCCCTGGATCGGCCTGATGCTCGGCGCCACCTTCTGCCTTTATGGCTATATCCGCAAGACCGTGCCGGTCGGCCCGGTGCAGGGCTTCTTCATCGAGACGCTTCTCATTGCCGGTCCGGCCTTCGCCTATATGATCTGGCTCGGCCGGTCGGGCCATGCCTATTTCCTGACCTCGCCCTTCTATACGCTCATGCTGATCGGCTGCGGCCTCATGACGGCGACGTCGCTCCTGCTCTTCGCGGTCGCCATCAAACGCATCCGCTACTCGACCGCCGGCCTCATGCAATATATCTCGCCCACGCTCGTCTTCCTCACAGCCGTTTTCATCTTCCGCGAGCCGATGGATGGCTGGAAGCTCCTGTCCTTCGTGATCATCTGGATCGCGCTGGCGATCTACACGATCGCGGCCTTGCGCGAGGATCGCTTGCGCCGCCAGCCCCTGCAGGATCCGACCTCGGCCTGATCGTCCTCTCCCGCTTGCGGGAGAGGAAAGGGGCCCGTCGCGTAGCGATGGGATAGGTGAGGGGACTATTACAACGCCGCCAGTCCCGCCCGCGCCACCTGCGCATCCTGCGCCGACGACATGCCCGAAACGCCGATGCCGCCGATGATCGCGCCATTGCGCTCGATCGGCAGGCCGCCCTCGAGCGGCATGACATGCGTCATCGACAGCATGCGCAGACCGATCCCGCCATTGGCGATCGCGTCCTCGAATGCCTTGGACGGGCGCTTGTAGAGCGCGGCGGTGCGCGCTTTCGCCGGCCCGATATCGACGCTGCCGGTCTGCGCATTGTCCATGCGATGGAACATCACCAGCAACCCCGCCGTGTCGACGATCGCGATCACCATCGGCCAGCCATTGGCGCGCGCTTCGGCCTCCGCCGCATCCATCACGCGGCGCGCCTCCTCAAGCGTGATCGACGGGCCATAGGGCAGGGGGCCTTGCGGCTTGTTATCGCACATCGCCGATCATCCTCCTCCTTGCTTCTGCGCAGCCCCGGCCTTTCTCAGGGGTACATAGCGGCGGCGATATTGCGCCGGCGTCACGCCGACATTGCGCAGGAACAGCCGCCCGAAGAAACTCGCATCCTCATAGCCGACTTCGTTGGCGATCGCCTCGATCGCATCATCCGTCGTCTCGAGCATCTGTTTGGCCTCTTCGAGCCGCACCGCATGCACATATTGAAGCGGCGTCATGCCGGTCGCCTGCGAGAAGCGCCGCGTGAAGGAGCGTTCGGCGAGCCCGCTCATCTCGATCATCGCCGCGACCGGCGCCGCGGCCGCGTAATTCTCGGCGATCCAGGCCTGGCAAGCGGCGATTTTTGCATCGTCGGTGTGCCGCTTGGAGACGAGCGAGGCATAGGACTGCTGGCCGAGATCGTGCCAGTCGATGAGATTGACCTTCGCCACTTCCACCGCGTCCTTGACGCTCACGAATTTGGCGATGAGGAACAGCGCGAGGTCCTGCCAGGTCGTGCCGCCGCCGCCGGTGATGATGCGCCCGTCCTCGCCGGCCACGACCAATGTGCGATTGGGATGAAACCGGACTTTCGGATAGTGCTTTTCGAGCATGTCGCGAAAGCCCCAATGAATCGTCGCATCGCAATCGTCGAGCAATCCGGCTTCGGCAAGCAGCAAGGCGCCCGAGCAGGCCGAAGCGACGACCGCACCGCCGGCATGGCAGTCTCTCAGCCACGACGTTTCCGCGTCGAACCGGCCGGCGCAGCTATCGCCGGGCATGATGAAGAAATCCGGCACGCACACGATATCGGGGCGCGGCTCCTGTCCCAGCGCATAGTGCGGCGTGACGATGATGTCGTTGAGCGCCTTGAAGCTCTCCCTGCTCCGCGCCACGACATAGGGATTGATCGCGGAGGGACCGGGTTCGCCGGTGGTCAGCGCCTGCCAGTCGCGCCCCGAAGACGCAAAAATGTCGAGCATTCCGAAGAGCGTCGAAGCCGTCACCTCGGGCACGGCCAGCAGGGCCACGTTCAGCTTCGGCTCTTTCTCGTTCATGGCAGGAATGACCGTTTTATTGCGGGAATGACTTTAGTGCCGATGGCGCGGCGAGGCTAGTTCTCCGCGCATCAACCCGGGTTTGAGAGGGCGCCCGGGTCAACCAGGCTATAGGAGGAACTCATGGCCAAATACCGCAGCGCCCTGCCGCAATTGGGCGATCGCCCGTTTCTGACGGATGGCGGACTTGAAACGACACTTCTCTTCCTGAACGGTCTCGATCTGCCGTGCTTTGCGTCTTTCCCGCTTCTCGAAACCGCCGACGGCCGCAAGCATCTGAAAGAATACTTCCGGCCCTATCTCGAGGTGGCGAAGCAGCATGGCAGCGGATTCATTCTGGATACGGCAACCTGGCGTGCCAATACCGATTGGGGTGCCAAGCTCGATTATTCGCAGGCCGACCTCGACCGCATCAATCGCGATGCCGTCGCTTTCGCCAAGGAGGTGCGCAACGCCTTCGAAACGCCGGCGATGCCCATCGTCATCAATGGCGCGATCGGTCCGCGCGGCGATGGCTATCGTCCCGATGCTCTGATGAGCGTCGAGGCGGCGGCCCGCTATCACCGGCCGCAGGTCGAGGCCTTCCGTGATGCCGGCGCCGACATGGTCAGCGCCATCACCATGAATTACTTTGAGGAGGCGGCGGGCATCACGCTCGCGGCGCAGCGGTCCGGCATGCCGGTTGTGGTCTCATTCACTGTCGAGACCGATGGCAAACTGCCCACCGGCGAGACCTTGCGTTCGGCGGTCGAGCGCCTCGACACTTTCACCGGCAAGGCGCCTGTCTACTACATGATCAACTGCGCGCATCCCGAGCATTTCAATACCGTGCTCGAAAAAGGTGCATGGCTCGAGCGTATTCGCGGCATTCGCTGCAATGCCTCGACCAAGAGCCATGCCGAACTCGATGAGTCGACCGAACTCGACATCGGCGATATCGCGGGGCTTGCAGACCACTACAGCGACCTGCGGAAGCGCCTGCCCAATCTTGTCGTGATGGGTGGCTGCTGCGGCACCGACCATCGCCATATCGAAGCGATCTCCGACCGCTGCCTTGCGGCGTAGCCGCTCCGCCACCGGACCAATCCCTCTCCCCGCCGTGGGATGAGGCGCGACGGCGAAGCCCCAAACTTTCCCCTCTCCCCGCCGTGGGAGAGGGCGACGAGGGCCGTCAGGCCCGAGGCGGGTGAGGGGGCGTTGCCGCGTGTCAATCGCCTGTCACGTTGATCCATGGCTCCCGGCTTTCGCCGGGATGACGATGCGGGAGGGCCGGGAAAAATTTCTGCAAAATCCGGGATCGGGGACTGGACACAGTTCGTTTTGTGTTCTATGGGGTCGCCATGGACAGGGCTTCCGCCATCGAACACCAGCGCCTGCCGCTCATCGGCCATGTCATGGCGCTCTTCGCCATGATCGGCCTCGTCGAGGGCGGAACCGTCGAGCGGGTGCCGAAGCCGCTCCACCGCGCGGTCTTGCGAATCCTGCGCACGATGGAATCGGCGGTCAGGCGGCTGATCGTTGCCGCGGCGCGCGACATCGTGCTCGAGCCCCCGAAGCCGCGTCCGCCTAAGCCAAGGCAGAAGCCTTCCGACAAGGCCAAATCCGATGGCGAGGCCAGGCCCCGGAAGAAACGCCGTCCCCTGTTCAACCTGTTCGATCCGCTCAAGCGCCTTGGCCGCCGCTTCAGGAAGAAGAAACGCCGGGGGCCCGAGCCCCGTATCCATGTTCTGGATAGAGGCCCCGATCCGCGCATCCCCCTGTTCCTCCGCCAGCCACCGTCGCCTCCACCGGAACCTGTCGCGGAGAAGAAGGCCGATGACGGCACGGTCAATGCCAAGCCGCTGATCCGCCGCCTCATGGCTGTCCTGGACGCGGTTCAGGACATCCCCCGCCAGGCCATGCGGCTCGCCCGCTGGCAGGCGCGTCCCAAGGAGGAGCGCCGCCCCGAGCGCTGGAGCCCCTTGCGCCCCGGCCGGCCACCCGGCTTCCGCCGGCGGCCGATCCACGAGGTCGACGACATCCTCAAAGAATGCCACTGGCTCGCCATTGACGGCAACCCGCCGCTCGACGACACGTCCTAGGGGCCATTCATCAGTATACAGATCATATTTTACCCCTCTCCCCTCGTGGGAGAGGGCGACGAGGGCCGTCAGGCCCGAGGCGGGTGAGGGGGTGTCGCCATTTGTCAATCGCTTCTCGCGTTGCGCCGCCCCCTCATCCGGCCGCCGCTTCGCGGCGTCCGCCTTCTCCCACGAGGGGAGAAGGGGTGAAGAATGAGGCCGCGCGCCTGCTTGTTCTCCGTCACCCCGGCGCAAAGCCGGGGTCCCCTGAA
>JAEUMG010000134.1 GCA_016793355.1 Hyphomicrobiales bacterium | reverse complement strand
CCGGCGCCTTCGTGCCCTACCAGGTGTTTCTCATGCTGCCCTATATCCTCTCGATCCTCGCCCTCATCGTGATGTCGCGCCGCGCCGCCTATCCGCGCGCCCTAATGGTGCCCTATCGGAAAGGGGAGAGGTAAGGATCGTCTTCTCCCGCTCGCGGGAGAGGACTCAAGCGGCCGCTTTCAAGGCCGCGCGATTGGCCGCGAGGAAATCGGCAAGGGCGGTGGGGGCGCGGCCGCTGAAGTCCTTCACCACCGGCGTCACGATGGCGTGGAAGCCTTGCGCGGCATCGACATCGAAATCGACCAGGGCTTCCACGAGCAAGGGTGGCAGGCCGGCGGCAGCGAGACCATTGGCGAGATCAGGTCCGCTCACTGGAATATGGGTGATCGGCTTTCCCGTCAGTGTACTGACGAGTTTCGCAAGTTCGTTCTGGGTGACCGGTTCCGGTCCGGTGACGTCGAGGATCACGCGGCCCTTCGCCTTGAGCAGTGCTCCGGCGGCGGTACGGGCGCAATCATCGCGGGTGACATAGGAGCGGCCGCCAGTGCCGGTGGCGGTGAAGAGCTGGCCGGTCGCAATCGCATGCGGCAGACCCATCAGGCTGATCTCGGCATAGATGTGATTGCGGAGGATCGTCCAGTCGAGGCTGGAGGCGGCAAGCGCCTGTTCGGTCCAGTAATGATCATCGAGAATGCCGCCCCTGGCAAGCGGCCGCGCTGCCGGCGCCGACGTATAAACCACATGCTTGACGCCGCCCTTGGCGGCAGCGGCGATCGCATTGCGGTGCTGGGCGAGGCGGCGGCCGGGCTTGTCGAGCGCGTCGGTCGAGACCAGCAATAGGCGATCAACGCCGGCAAAGGCGCTGGTGAGCGAGGCCGGATCGTCGAAATCGGCGCGTCGGAGTTCTGCCCCTTTCGTGGCAAGGGCGCCAAGCTTCGAAGGATCGCGGGTGGCGGCGATCACGGTGCCGGCTTTGGCATCGAGCAGCGTTTCGGCAGCGAGCCGGCCGAGATGGCCGCTGGCGCCAGTCACGAGATAGGTTGTCATTAAGATCACCTCTATGATTGAGAGCTCGTCTCAAATAGAGATTGCCTTGGGCCTGTAAAGAAGGCAGGTTGAGGGGAGATGGGCACCCAAAGGTAACCGGCATGGACATGTTCGCAAAGGTTGCAGGCACGTTGCGCGAGATGCGGGGCAATCCCGATTTTGCGCGCTGTCCTATCCGGGACGTGCTCGACCAGATCGGCGACAAGTGGAGCACACTGCTTTTGCTTACCCTTGCCGAAGGACCGAGGCGTTTCGGGGCGATCAAGCGCATGGTGCCCGATATTTCGCAGCGGATGCTGACCCAGACTTTGCGCGATCTGCAGCGCGACGGGCTCATCAACCGGACGGTGTTTCCGACCACGCCGCCGAGCGTCGAATACCGGTTAACGCCACTGGGCCAATCGCTGCTGCAGCCCTTGGCCGGATTGATCGTCTGGGCGGATGGCAATCACCCGGCGATCAAGGCGGCACGGCTTGCCTTTGACCGGGCGCTCCAGGAGACTTCCTGAGAACGCGCGCGTAGGTGGCGACAAATAATCCTTGCTTTAGTTGTTATTTTGTTCTATATGGCGGGGCATTTGACGTGCCGTGCCTACCGCTGATTGACATCGTGAAGAGGAGGCCAGGATCGGGGCCCGAAAGCCGATCCGCGACCGGATATGCACAAGGGTGCATCGTCCGCTTTTCCCGTGCGCAAGGACCCTGGTCTTCCGGAGCGGACGCGTTCCGGCGGCGGGGCCTGGCGCAAGGCCTGGCCAGGCGGGAGGAGCGGGCGAGCCCCTTGGGCATGCCGGCATAAATTTCCCTCCCCCTTGTGGAGGGATAGGGTGGGGGTCCCGCTGAAACCTCGAACCCCCACCCGAAATTTGCTTCAGGCTTCGCCTTCGCAAATTTCGACCTCCCCCTTGTGGCAGGGGAATCGCATGTTCGGGACGGTAAGGTGTTGTCAAGCCTGGGGATAAGGATTCTGAAGGTGTCTTCTTGTGATTCGCCAGGAGGCACGGATGGAACGGTTTGCGGATTGCTTTTCGGAGGTGGAGGACCCGCGCG
>JAEUMG010000122.1 GCA_016793355.1 Hyphomicrobiales bacterium | reverse complement strand
GTCGCTGGGGCGATTGCGCGACTTCTTCGTGCCCGCCGTCTTCGGTATCACACTGCTCTTCCTCTGGCAGGTGATCGTCAAGGGCTTCGGCATTCCCGCCGTGCTGCTTCCGGCCCCTTCCGATATCTGGGCCAAACTCGTCACCTCCTTGCCGATCCTCAAGAACGATTTCATCCAGACCTTCATCCGCGCGGTGCTGCCCGGCTGGGCGATCGGCTCGCTTGCCGGTTTTCTGGTCGCGGTCGCCTGCGACGCCTGGGGTTTTCTCAGGCGCGGACTACTCCCGCTTGGCAATCTCTTCGCCGCACTCCCCATTGTCGGTATCGCGCCGATCATGGTCATGTGGTTCGGCTTCGACTGGCAGTCGAAGGCCGCTGTCGTCGTGGTCATGACATTCTTTCCGATGCTGGTTAATGCCATTGCGGGCCTGCAGGCCGCGGGCCATCTCGAGCGCGATCTGATGCGGTCCTATGGCGCCTCCTATTGGACGACGCTTCTCAAATTGCGGCTTCCCGCCGCCATGCCCTTCATCTTCAATGCGCTCAAGATCAACTCGACTTTGGCGCTGATTGGCGCCATCGTGGCGGAGTTCTTCGGCACGCCGATCGTCGGCATGGGCTTTCGCATCTCGACCGAAGTCGGCCGTCTCGGCCTCGACATGGTGTGGGCCGAAATCGCGGTCGCGGCGATTGCCGGATCGGCTTTTTACGGTTTGCTCGCTCTCATCGAACGGGCAGTGACTTTTTGGCATCCGTCCTATCGCAGATAGGCGGCAGGTAAGAGAAGGAGGACAGGAGCAATGAGAAAATTTCTGATCGCGGCGGCCGGCGCCGCCGCGCTGATGCTGGGCGCGGCGAGTGCTGAGGCCGAGAATGTCACACTGCAGCTCAAATGGGTCACGCAGGCTCAGTTCGCCGGCTACTACGTCGCGCAGGCCAAGGGCTTCTACAAGGATGAAGGCCTCGACGTGACGATCAAGCCGGGCGGCCCCGACATCAATCCGCAACAGGTGCTCGCCGGCGGCGGTGCCGATGTGGTGATCGACTGGATGCCGTCGGCGCTTGCGACGCGCGAGAAGGGATCGCCAGTCGTCAATATCGCGCAGCCCTTCAAGCGTTCCGGCATGATGCTCACCTGCCGCGCCGATACCGGCATCAAGTCGCCCGCCGATTTCAGGGGCAAGACTCTGGGTGTGTGGTTCTTCGGCAATGAATATCCGTTTCTGTCGTGGATGAGCACCCTCGGCATCCCGACGACCGGCGGCGCCGATGGCGTCACCGTCGTCAAGCAGGGGTTCAATGTCGATCCTTTGATCCAGAAGCAGGCCGACTGCATCTCGACCATGACCTATAACGAGTATTGGCAGGTGATCGATGCTGGCTTCAAGCCGGAAGACCTCGTGGTCTTCAAATATGAGGACCAGGGCGTGGCCACCCTCGAGGACGGTCTCTATGTGATGGAAGACAAGCTCAAGGATCCGGCTTTCGTCGACACGATGGCGAAATTCGTCAAGGCCTCGATGAAGGGCTGGGAATGGGCGCGCGCCAATCCTGAGGAAGCCGCCAAGATCGTGCTCGAGAATGATGCGACCGGTGCGCAGACGGAAGCGCATCAGGTGCGCATGATGGGCGAGATCAACAAGCTCACCGAAGGCTCCGACGGCACGCTCGACGAGGCGGCCTATCAGCGCACCGTCGACACATTGATGAAGGGCGGCTCGGATCCCGTCATCACCAAGACGCCGGAAGGCGCCTTCACCCATGTCGTGACCGACAAGGCGAAGATGTAAGCGGCGCCGAAGCATTCACAACAATGTCATCCCCGGGCTTGTCCCGGGGATCCATTGTGCCGACCTACCGGCGTTGAAATGGATTGCCGGAACAAGTCCGGCAATGACAAATTTCGAGATTGGTAGTTCGACGGAGAGAGCCCCATGTCCATCCTGATCCGCGGCGGAACGGTTGTTAATCACGATTACTCGAAGCGCGCCGATGTGCTCATCGATGACGGCAAGATCGTCGCGGTCGGCGACAGGCTGTCGGGCACCGAAACCATCGATGCAGGCGGCTGCTATGTCATGCCGGGCGGCATCGATCCCCATACCCACATGGAGCTCATGTTCATGGGCACCGTGTCGGCGGACGATTTCGAATGGGGCACCAAGGCAGCCCTTTCCGGCGGCACGACGATGATCGTCGATTTCTGCATTCCGGCACCGGGCGAATCGATGCTCAAGGCCTA
>JAEUMG010000112.1 GCA_016793355.1 Hyphomicrobiales bacterium | reverse complement strand
TTGCTTGACAGGGGGAGGGGGCTGCCCTATCACCCCGCCACGCTTGATTGCGGGTGTAGCTCAGTTGGTTAGAGCGTCGGCCTGTCACGCCGAAGGTCGCGGGTTCGAGCCCCGTCACTCGCGCCAATCGCATCTCCGGATTGGCCCGCCAGGCGCTTCCAAACCGGAAGCCGGTGAGGAAATCGTCGCGTGATCGCTCCCCCCTTCGAACGCTCCGAATATGATCGCCGCCTCAGGCTCGTCCGCGAAGAGATGGCGCGCCGCGGCCTCGATCTCCTGATCGTCACCGACATCGCCAATCAGCATTATCTCACGGCCTATGACGGCTGGTCCTTCTATACGCCGCAAGTCGTTGTGGTCCCGATCGAGGACGGGGAGCCGTTCTGGATCGGCCGCGCCATGGATGCGGCCGGCGGCAAGCTCACCGCCTGGATGCGCTCTGACAATGTCGTGGGCTTCCCCGAATCCTACGTCCAGCAGACCGACCGCCATCCCATGGACTGGATCGCCGAATGGCTGCGCAACAAGGGCTATGGCAGGCGCCGCATCGGCGTCGAGCTCGAAGCCTATTACTATTCGCCCAAGGCGCATGAGCGCCTCGTCGCGGGCCTGCCCGATGCGAAGATCAGCGATGCGAGCCTGCTGGTGAGTTGGGTCCGCGCGGTCAAGACGCCGGCCGAGATCGCCTATCTGAGGAAGGCCGCGCGCCTCGCCGAAGCCGCCATGACCAGGGCCTATGAGGTGATCGCACCGGGCGTGCGCGAATGCGACGCTATCGCTGCGATCCAGGCGGCGCAGGTCGCAGGGCTGCCCGATTGCGCCGGCGATATCACGGCCCTGCCGGCCACGATCCTCGGCGGCGAGAATGCCTCCGCGCCGCACATCATGTGGACCGATCGCCGCTTCGGCGCCGATGAGACGATCGCGCTCGAGCTCGCTGGCGTTTGCCGGCGCTATGCGGCCGGGCTCGCCCGCACCATGCAGCTCGGAAAAATGCCGCGGAAGGTGGCCGACACGGCGAAGGCCGTCATCGAAGGCATGGACGCCGTTCTTGGTGCGGTAAAGCCCGGCGCCACGGCGGAGTCCGTCGAGGCTGCCTGGCGCGCGGTCATTGCCCGCTACGGTCTCAAGAAGGAATCGCGCATCGGCTATTCGATCGGCGTCGCCTATCCGCCGGATTGGGGCGAGCACACGATAAGCTTGAGGGCAGGGGACAAGACCATCCTCCAGGAGGGCAACGTCCTCCATTCGATCCTTGGCATGTGGATGGATGGCTGGGGCCTCGAAGTGAGCGAGACGATCCTCGTTACATCGAAGGGCAGCGAAACTTTGACCCGCTTCCCGCGCGACGTTTTCATCAAGCCCTGAGGCCCTGACGATGGCGTGGCAGGATCTTATCCCCGACGATCTCGCCCATCGCATGATAGCGCTCCGCCGCCATCTCCACGCCAATCCGGAACTGTCGAACGAGGAAGTCGAGACCCAGCGCCACTTGCGCCGGGCGCTGGAAGCTGAGGGGCTCGGCCCCGTCCGCGATGTGGCCGGAACCGGTCTCGCCGTTGAGATCACCGGCGATATTCCAGGTTCAAACCGTGCGCTGGCCATCCGCGCCGATATCGACGCACTGCCCATCCATGAGGAAACGGGCTTGCCCTTCGCCTCGCAAAAGCCCGGCGTCATGCATGCCTGCGGGCATGATGCCCATGCCGCCATGGCGCTTGCCGCCGCCGCGGCGCTGGCGAAGCGGCGCAATGAATTCAGCGGTACGGTGCGCTTCATCTTTCAGCCGGCCGAGGAGGCCGAGCCCCTGGGCGGCCGCCGCGTCGTCGAGGAGGGGCTTCTCGATGACGTGGAGGCCGCCATCGGAATCCATGTCGATCCCTATCTCGAGACCGGCAGGATCGCGGTTGCCGCCGGCCCCTTTACCCTGGCGAGCGACATCTTCGATATTGTTGTGACAGGGAGGTCGGCGCATGCGGCGACGCCGCAGCAGGGCATCGATGCCCTGGCGATCGCCGCGGCGATGGTCGGCGAGGCGCAGAAGCTCATCGCCCGCGAGACCGGGCCATTCGAGCCCGCGGTGCTCTCGGTCACCGGCTTCAAGGCCGGTGGCGCCTATAACATCATTGCCGATCGGGCCGAGTTGAAGGGGACGATCCGATCGGGCTCGCGCGAAAGCCGGGTGCGCCTGCGTCGGAGGCTCGAGGAAATCGCCAAAGCGGTGGCGAGCGCCCATGGCGCATCGGCCGGCGTCACAGTCGTCGAGGGCGAGCCCGCGGTCATCAACGAGCCTGAAATGGTGAAACTGGTAAGCGAGGCGGCGCGGAACGCGATCGCAGCCGACTCGGTCGTCGATCTGCCGGGCTGGGCCGCGGCGGACGATTTTGGCTTCTACAGCCAGAAGCTGCCCGCGGTGTATTTCCGCCTCGGCGTCATGCAACCGGAAGCAACGGAAACCTACGCGCTGCATCATCCGAAATTCCGGATCGACGAGGCCGCCATGCCGCTCGGCGCCGCGACCCTTGCACGCGCCGCTCTCGACTTCCTCGCCGGCCGCTAGGCAGCCATTCCGGGCGGCCATGCGGCATCCGGAGGAGTGATGTCCAAACGTCACAAGTTCTTGCTAGCTCCGCGTTTTTCGGAACTCTGGAATTGGTCCAAATCTCTTGCGGTGCAGCAAGGGGTGCGCTAGGACGGCGCGAGGGAAAAAGGGCCGTTTCAAGGCGGCCCAAGAGGCGGTTCTAATGCCCGAATTGCTGAAAGAATATCTGCCGGTAGCCATTTTCATGGCGGTGGCGGCCGGAATCGGTCTGGCGCTCATGGCATCGGCGATCATCATCGCGATGCGCAAGCCCGACCCCGAAAAGCTCTCGGCCTATGAATGCGGCTTTGCGCCGTTCGACGATGCCCGCATGAAGTTCGATATCCGCTTCTATCTCGTTTCCATTCTCTTCATCATTTTCGACCTGGAAGTGGCGTTCCTGTTTCCCTGGGCGATCTCGCTTGGCGATATCGGCGTCTATGGCTTCTGGTCGATGATCATCTTCCTCGCCATTCTGACCATCGGTTTCATCTATGAGTGGCGCAAGGGGGCTCTCGAATGGGATTGATCGAGCAGCCCAAGCCGGCCCTGACGCCCGGCCATCAGGCCTATTTCACGACCATTAACGCCGAACTGGCGGACAAGGGCTTCCTGGTCACAGCCTCGGACGATCTCATCACCTGGGCGCGCACCGGTTCGCTGATGTGGATGACCTTCGGCCTTGCCTGTTGCGCGGTCGAGATGATGCAGGTTTCGATGCCGCGCTACGACGTCGAGCGCTTCGGCTTCGCGCCGCGGGCGAGCCCACGCCAGTCCGACGTGATGATCGTCGCCGGTACGCTCACCAACAAGATGGCTCCGGCCCTGCGCAAGGTCTACGACCAGATGCCGGAGCCGCGCTATGTGATCTCCATGGGCTCCTGCGCCAATGGCGGCGGTTATTATCATTATTCATACGCCGTCGTACGCGGATGCGACCGCGTGGTGCCGGTCGATGTCTATGTCCCAGGCTGCCCGCCGACCGCAGAGGCGCTGCTCTACGGGATCCTGCAATTGCAGAAGAAGATCCGCCGCGTCGGGACGCTGGAGAGATAGCCATGAGCGAGGCTCTCACAGCGCTCAGCGCCCATGTGGCGGCAAGGCTTGGTGACGCAATCTCCGAGAGCAGGATCGCCTATGGCGAACTCACGCTTCGCGCCCGGCCGGAGAAGATTATCGAGGTCCTTCGCTTCCTGCGCGACGATCCCGAATGCCGTTTCGTGTGCTTCACCGATCTCTGCGGCGCCGATTATCCGCAGCGCGAGCGGCGCTTCGACGTCGTCTATCATCTCTTGAGCCCCTACAAGAACCTGCGCATACGCGTGAAGATCGACGCCGACGAGGAGAGCCCGGTTCCAAGCGTCATCGCGGTGTTTCCCGCCGCCGACTGGTTCGAGCGCGAAGTGTTCGATCTCTACGGCGTTCTGTTTTCGGGTCATCCGGACCTCCGCCGGATTCTGACCGACTACGGTTTCTCCGGCCATCCCTTGCGCAAGGACTTTCCGCTGACCGGCCATGTCGAGGTTCGCTACGACGACCAGGCGAAGCGCGTCGTCTACGAGCCGGTCAAGCTCGTTCAGGAGTTCCGCAGTTTCGACTATTTGAGCCCGTGGGAGGGGACCGACTACATCCTGCCGGGTGACGAAAAGGCCAAGCAATGAGCGAAGCGCAACTGCGCAATTTCACGATCAACTTCGGCCCGCAGCACCCGGCGGCGCATGGCGTACTGCGCCTCGTCCTGGAGCTCGACGGCGAAGTCGTGACCCGCGTCGATCCGCATATCGGCCTGCTGCATCGCGGCACCGAGAAGCTCATCGAATACAAGACCTATCTGCAGGCTGTTCCTTACTTCGACCGGCTCGACTACGTCGCGCCGATGAACCAGGAGCACGCCTTTGCCCTGGCCGTCGAAAAGCTTCTCGCCATAGAAGTGCCGCGCCGCGGCCAGCTCATCCGCGTGCTCTACTCCGAGATCGGACGCCTGCTTTCGCATCTCCTGAACGTGACCACGCAGGCGATGGACGTTGGCGCTCTGACACCGCCCTTGTGGGGCTTCGAGGAGCGCGAGAAGCTCATGGTCTTCTATGAGCGCGCCTCGGGCTCGCGTATGCATGCGGCCTACATCCGCCCCGGCGGCGTGCACCAGGATTTGCCACAACAGCTCATCGACGACATCTGGGGCTTCTGCGAGCATCACCCGAAAGTTCTCGACGATATCGAAGGATTGCTCACCGACAACCGCATCTTCAAGCAGCGCAATGTCGACATTGGCGTCGTGAAGCTTGCGGACTGTTTTGCCTGGGGCTTCTCAGGGGTCATGGTCAGGGGTTCTGGAGCCGCGTGGGATCTCCGCCGTGCGCAGCCCTATGAGTGTTATTCCGAGCTCGATTTCGAAATTCCGATCGGCAAGAACGGCGATTGCTACGACCGGTATCTCATCCGTATGGAAGAGATGCGCCAGTCGGTGCGCATCATGAAGCAATGCATCGAACGCCTGAACCAGCCCCAAGGGCAGGGGCCTGTTGCCGCTGTCGACGGCAAGATCGTGCCGCCGCATCGCGCCGACATGAAGCGCTCGATGGAGGCGCTCATCCATCACTTCAAGCTCTATACCGAGGGCTACAAGGTACCGGAAGGCGAGGTCTATGCGGCAGTCGAGGCGCCGAAAGGCGAATTCGGCGTCTATCTGGTCGCCGACGGCACCAACAAGCCCTATCGCTGCCGAATTCGCGCGCCGGGTTTTGCGCATCTCCAGGCCATGGACTTCATGTGCCGCGGCCACATGCTGGCCGATGTCTCCGCGGTGCTGGGGTCCCTCGACATTGTGTTCGGCGAGGTCGACCGATGACCGCGGGCTTGAGCCCCACCCCAGCCCTCCCCCTTGCAGGGGGAGGGAGTGATGGCGCGGCGACTCTCACCTCCCCCGGGAAGGGGGAGGTCGGCGCGCAGCGCCGGGTGGGGGTCTCTAGATTCGATCGGACACCTGCGAAGACGAAGCGCGCACGCAGACTGAGAGCTGAACAGACGCCTGCTGAAGCAAAGCTTTGGTCGCGCCTGCGCAATGGCGCGGTCGAAGGCGTTGCCTTTAGAAGGCAGCACCCGATCGGTGATTACGTCTTGGACTTCTACGCGCCGGCCATTCGACTCGCGATCGAACTTGATGGCAGTCAGCATAACGAAGATGACGCGCAGGTCCGAGATAAGGCACGGGACCTGTGGCTCGCGAGAAAAGGCATTCGAACATTGCGCTTCTGGAACCTCGAGGTTCTCAAGGATATCGAAGTAGTTATGGACACGATCTGGAGTGCTGTGAGCGAGGCGACCCCCACCCCAGCTCTCCCCCTTGCAGGGGGAGGGAGTGATGGCGCGGCGACTCTCACCTCCCCCGGGAAGGGGGAGGTCGGCGCGCAGCGCCGGGTGGGGGTCTCTCGGTTCGATCGGGAGACAAGCTCATGAGCGTCCGTCGTCTCGGTCCCGATCAGCCCGCAAGCTTCGAATTCACCGAGCAGAACCTCGCCTGGGCCAGGGCGACGATCGCCAAATATCCGCCGGGCAAGCAGGCTTCCGCCGTGCTGCCGGTGCTCTGGCGCGCACAGGAACAGAATGACGGCTGGATCTCGCGCGCGGCGATGGAATATGTCGGCCGCATGCTGGATATGGCCTATATCCGCGTCTACGAGATCGCGACCTTCTACACGATGTTCCAATTGTCGCCGGTCGGCAGCAAGGCGCATATCCAGGTTTGCGGAACGACGCCCTGCATGCTGCGCGGCGCTGAGGATCTCAAAGCTGTATGCCGTCGCAAGATCAGTCCCGACGCGCATCAGCTTTCCGCTGATGGAGCCTTTTCCTGGGAAGAGGTCGAATGCCTCGGCGCCTGCGTGAACGCCCCGATGGTCCAGATATTCAAGGACACCTATGAAGACCTGACGCCCGAGACCTTCGAGAAGCTCATCGACGACATTGCCGCGGGAAGACCGGTCAAGCCGGGCCCGCAGAACGGCCGTCAATTGTCGGCGCCGGAAGGCGGCGCCACAACGCTTCTCGACAATTCGCTCTATGACAAGCCTCGAACTTTCGAGCGCGTCGAGGCGCCTCCACCGCCGCCGCCCGCACCTCCGCCGTCAAATGCCGCGGCCGATCCCGCCAAGCCCAAGCCGGAGAAGAGCTGATGCTCGCCGACAAGGATCGCATCTTCACGAACCTCTATGGTCTCCACGATTGGGGCCTCGAGGGCGCGCGCAAGCGCGGCTGCTGGGTCGACACCAAGAAGTTCATCGAGAAGGGCCGCGACTGGCTCATCAATGAGGTCAAGGCCTCGGGGCTCCGCGGCCGCGGCGGCGCGGGATTCCCGACCGGCCTAAAATGGTCCTTCATGCCGAAGGTTGTCGGCGAGCGGCCGCATTATCTGGTCGTCAATGCCGACGAATCGGAACCCGGCACCTGCAAGGATCGCGAGATCATGCGCCATGATCCGCATCTGCTCGTCGAGGGCTGCCTGATCGCCGGCGCCGCGATGGCGGCCAATGTCGGCTATATCTATGTGCGCGGCGAGTTCATCCGCGAACGCGAGCGCCTTCAGGCCGCGATCGATCAGGCCTATGAGGCCCGCCTTATCGGCAAGAACAACCTCAACGGCTGGGACTTCGACCTCTACGTCCATCATGGCGCCGGCGCCTATATCTGCGGTGAAGAAACGGCACTGCTCGAAAGCCTTGAAGGCAAGAAGGGCCAGCCGCGCATGAAGCCGCCATTTCCGGCCAATGTCGGGCTCTACGGTGCGCCGAGCACCATCAACAATGTGGAATCGATCGCCGTCGTCGGCACCATCATGCGCCGCGGCGCGACGTGGTTCTCATCGATCGGCCGGCCCAACAATGTCGGCACCAAGCTCTT
>JAEUMG010000060.1 GCA_016793355.1 Hyphomicrobiales bacterium | reverse complement strand
GGACCAATTGTCCTGAAGCCCAAGCGCATGCGCGGCATCGGAGGGTGTGAAGCCGCAGAGCTGCACGAGCCCCTTGCGTCGCAAGCCGGCGAGACTGCGCTGCGCGCCGGAGGAGACGGCGATCTTGCGCATCGGGACCGGTCTGTCGCCGACCAGTTCCATGATCTCGCGCTCGCGCGGCGAAAGCTCGGGCGGCTCCTCGCGCGCCGCCGAACCGAAGGGACGCAGAACGAATTTTCCGTGCAGCGAGCCGCCGTCAGTGTCGGCGAGATCGGCACCGAGCAGGTCGATCGTCTCGGAAAACCGGCTGCCAAGCAGCGACAATGGCACGATCCGCCCCGGACCCACCGTGATCGCGCCACTCATGCCGATATGAACTTCGCTGTCGCCGCCGAGCCCGACGGTGCGCACGTCGGCGGCCTTGACCATTGTCCGCCAGCCGCCAATCTCGGCCCCTTCATCGGCGATCTGCAGGCGGCCGTCGACGACAATCCCGAGATCGGTGGTCGTGCCCCCCATATCCGACATGATGAAACTGTCGAGGCCCGACAGCCAGCGTGCGCCGACGAGACTCGCGGCCGGTCCCGACATGACGGTTTCGATCGGGCGCAAGGCAACCGTCTCCGCAAGCGCCAGGGTGCCGTCGCCCTTCACGATCATCAGCGGACAGGCGATGCCGAGCTGCTTCATGGCGCGGGCAACGGCTTCGATGAGCCGCGAGATGCGCGAGATCAAACGCGCATTGAGCGCGGCGGTCAAAGCCCGGCGCGGTGCGTCCAGCGCCGACGACAATTCGCTCGAGATCGTCACCGGCTTGCGGGTTTTCCGTGTGATGATTTCGCGCGCGAGATTCTCATGCGCCGGATTGCGAACCGCGAACGAAGCCGCAACCGCGAAGGCATCGACTTTCGCATCGAACGCGCCGATGACCTCAGCTAGCAGCACCTGATCGAGCTTCGTCCGCTCATCGCCATTGTGATCGTGCCCGCCGGCGATCAGGGCGATGGGAATGCCGGGGAAAGCCTTGGCGATCCCGGTGCGCTCGGCCATCGGCGGGTCGAAACCGATCAGGATGACTCCGACCGGGCTGCCATGGCCCTCGACCACGGCATTCGTCGCGAGCGTCGTCGACACGGATACGAGCGAGATATCGCTTGGCGCCAGCCCATGCGGCAAGGCTGCGATGGCCATGGTGATCGCCTCGCTCACACCGATCGCCAGATCGCCTTTGGTGGTAAGCGCCTTGGCGGAGGCGATGACCCGGTGCCCGGCCGCCTCGATGACGGCCGCGTCGGTATAGGTGCCGCCGGTGTCGACGCCGATCAGATAGGATTGCTTCACAGATCAGCCCAGGAGGCCGCGGCGCGAAAGGTTGCGCATGAGATGGCTGACGCCAAAAGTCCAGGCCGGGCATTCATGGCTGTAGCGCATGCGGTTGACGAGCCGGCCGAGCGACGGGGTTGCGACTGTGACGATATCGCCTTGCTTGTGCGTGAAGCCCTGCCCTTTGACATCGCGATCCTCGACCGGCGCGAACATCGTTCCGAGAAAGAGCACGAAGCCGTCCGGATACTGGTGATGCCGGCCGATCGTCTGCTTGACGATGTCGGCGGGATCGCGGCTGATCCTGGCGATCGAGGACCCGCCGGTGAGCTTGTAGCCATCCTCGCCGATGACCGTCAGCGTCACGACCGCGTTGCGAATAGTATCGAGCGAAAACTCCCCGTCGAAGAACCGGACGAAAGGCCCGACGGCACTGGACGCGTTGTTGTCCTTTGCCTTCGACAGGAGCAATGCCGAGCGCCCCTCGACATCGCGCAGGTTGATGTCGTTGCCGAGCGTCGCGCCGACGATCTCGCCGCGCGAATTGACGACGACCACCACTTCGGGCTCGGGATTGTTCCAGCTCGACATCTGGTGAACGCCGCCATCCATGCCGGTGCCGACCGACGACAGAACTTGCGCCTTGGTGAATACCTCGGCATCCGGCCCAATGCCGACTTCGAGATACTGGCTCCAGGCGCCCTGCTGGATCAGCACCTGCTTCAACTTCATCGCGGCGTCCGAGCCGGGATTCAGCCGCTGCAGGTCATCGCCGACCAAAGCCTTCACCTGCTCGCGGATCTTTGCGGCAGCCGTCAGGTCACCGCGCGCCCGCTCCTCGATGACCCGCTCCAGCATCGAAACGGCGAAGGTCACGCCCGCCGCCTTGACCGCCTGCAGGTCGATCGGTGCCAGGAGCCAGGGCTTGGTAGTGTCGCGCTTGTCAGGATTCGTGTTGGCGAGAATCTCTGCGATGCCGCCGATCCGCTCGCCTTTCGCGGCCTTAAGCGCGGCGGCCGGCGAGGCTTCCTCGCACAGATCGCGCATGGTCGGGAAGGCGGCGCTGACGTCGAATACCCCATCGCCTCTTATCGCGACAACGGACGGCCCATCGACATCCGGCCGCCAGACGCGCCCGGCCAGCACGGCCTTTGCGGCATCGGCCGGCAATGAATCAGCAGGCGCCAGGAAATCGGTGAGGTCGAGCGGCATGAAATGGTCCTAGGGTTTGGCGGGCTGTCAGCGCAGCCGCGCAAGGGCCGTCAGAAAGAACGCGTCACCGCCGAAATTGCCGGATTTGAGCGCCAAAGCAAGCCCCGGCTCACCGAGCGAGACGGTGGCGGGAACGCCCGGCTCGATCACCGGTCCGATCGCGAGCTGTTTGACCCCCAGGGCTTTCACCACCGCGCCCGAAGTTTCCCCGCCCGCCACCACGATCCGCCGGATGCCGCCCGCAACCAGGGCCGGCGCAATCGCCGCGAAGGCCGCTTCCACGAGGCTCCCTGCCCGCTCGCGCCCCAGTTTCGCCTGCACGTCGGCGACATGAGCCGGCTCATCGCTCGAATAGATCAGAAACGGCCCGGCCTGCTGCCGCCCCCAGGCGATCGCCTCGGCCACCGCCGCATCGAAATTCTTCGCCAGTTTCGCCGGATCGATCCGGAAGGCAGGATGATCCCGCCTCATGACCTCGACCTGGCGGCGCGTCGCTTCCGAGCAGCTGCCGGCCAGCACGACGGCACCGCCGCCCGCCGGGGGCAATGGCCGATCGGCTTCGGTCTCTGCCAGCAGCCCGGCCTTGCGGAAATTGTCCGGCAGTCCGAGTGCGACGCCCGAGCCGCCGGTGATGAGCTTCAGATCTGCCGCGGCATGGCCGATTGCCATCAGATTGGACTCATCGACGGCATCGCACACGGCATAGCGAAAGCCGCCGCCGCGCATTTTCTTGAATGCCTCGTCAATCGCCGCCGCCCCGGCCCGGATCGTCGGCAGGGCCACGAGCCCGACCCTCGCGGGCGTCTGCCGCCCCATCACCCGCACGAGATTTGAATCGGTCATCGGCGTCAGCGGGTGATTTCGCATGGGCGAGTCCGACAGGAGCTGCTGGCCGACGAACAGATGGCCCATGTAGATGGACCGTCCGTTCTCGGGATAGGCCGGGCAGACAATGCTGAAATCCTCGCTGAGCTCCGCCAGCAGCGCATCGGCGACGGGGCCGATATTGCCCTTGTCCGTCGAATCGAAGGTCGAGCAGTATTTGAAGAAGAACTGCCTGGCGCCGGCCGCCTTGAGCCAGCGGCACGCGGCGAGCGACTGCGCGATCGCTTCAGCCGCCGGAATCGTGCGCGACTTAAGCGCCACGACGATCGCATCGGCTTGCGGTACGCCATCGGCGGGCTTCGGCACGTCAATGACTTGAACGGTACGCATGCCGGCACGCGTCAGCATGCTGGCAAGATCGGTCGCGCCGGTAAAATCATCGGCGATGCAGCCCAGCAAGAGGCTCATGCGTGCTGGGTCAAGCGGCGGCTATGCGGATAACGGCATATGGCCCGAGTTCGACGGTGCCGAGCTTCTTTACCGTCTTTGCGCCTTTCGACAGAAGCTTCGGATCGGTCAGGGCCTTGCCGTAGTTCGATAGATCCACCGCCTGGATGCTCGCAGCGCCCTTGAAGCCTTCGACCTTCGCCTTTTTCGGCTCGGACGTCAGATTGGCGAGCCAAAGAACCGGGCCGTCCTTTCCGCGATGGGCGACCGCGGCGATCGTCGAAGGATCGGCCGATGTGGCGGCAACGCGCTTCGCACCGCTCGCGCCTGCGAGGCCTGCAACCACATGATAGAGTGGATAGACTTCGGCCTTGCCGCCATCGAAGCCAGGCTGCGCATAATCGGCCTTGCGATAGATCATGCCCTGCGGCCCGATCACCGATCCGATTGCGACCGACGCCGCGCTGCCGGCAAGGGCTGCGACATAGCCGAGCGTCCAGGCCGCGCCGAAGAGACCACGCTGGCGCGGATCCATGTCGGTAAGGCAGACGCGTCCGTTCCCGGGATTCGCGGCGACGCCGGCGCCATACGGATTGTCGCGCGCCGGGATACTGGTTGGACCGATATGGTAAGGCTTGCCCTTGGTGATGGCCTTGGCCGAATTGATCACATAGGGCAGCGCCTCAAGCGTCTCCATTACCGAAATATCGTCGGCGGCATGCACGATCGGGCACGTCGTATGGGTGACAAAGTCAAGGAGTTCGGCCGGCGGC
>JAEUMG010000018.1 GCA_016793355.1 Hyphomicrobiales bacterium | reverse complement strand
TGCAATTCGCCGCGCCCCGCCACTTCGAAAGCATCGGTCTCGGTTTCGGACGGCGTCACGCGCAAGGCGACATTGCCTTCGGCCTCGCGCAGGAGCCGCTCGCGGATGACGCGGCTCTGCACCTTGTCGCCCTCGCGCCCGGCCAGCGGGCCGTCATTGATGCGAAAGGTCATGGTCAATGTCGGCGGATCGATCGGCTGTGCCGCGATCGGCTGCTCGACGGCGGGATCGCAGATCGTATCGGCGACGGTGGCGGTCGGAAGCCCGGCAATGGCGACGATGTCGCCGGCGACACCCTCCTCGATCGGCTGGCGCTCGAGGCCGCGGAAGGCAAGCACTTTCGACACGCGGCCCTGTTCGACCAGCGTGCCGTCGCGGCCCAGGGCCTTCACAGTCTGATTCGGCCTGATCGAGCCCGAACGGATGCGGCCCGTCAGCACGCGGCCGAGATAGGGATTGGCCTCGAGCGTCGTCACCAGCATGCGGAAGGGACCTTCCTCGACGACGGGCGGGGCAAAATGCTTCACGACCAGGTCGAAGAGCGGCGCCATGGAATCCTGCGGGCCGTCCGGCGACGCCGCCATCCAGCCCTGCTTGGCGGAGCCGTAGAGGATCGGGAAATCGAGCTGCTCGTCGGTCGCATCGAGGGCGGCAAAGAGATCGAAGACTTCGTTCACGACCTCGACATGGCGCTCGTCGGGCCGGTCGATCTTGTTGATGGCGACGATCGGCTTCAAGCCGATCTTGAGCGCCTTGCCGAGCACGAATTTGGTCTGCGGCATCGGCCCTTCGGCGGCATCGACGAGCAAGACCGCGCCGTCGACCATGTTGAGGATGCGCTCGACCTCGCCGCCGAAATCGGCATGGCCCGGCGTGTCGACGATATTGATGCGGGTGTCGTGCCAGAGAAGCGACGTCACCTTGGCAAGGATGGTGATGCCGCGCTCGCGCTCGAGGTCGTTCGAATCCATGGCGCGCTCGGCGATCTTCTGGTTGTCGCGGAAGGCGCCGGATTGCGCGAGGAGCCGGTCGATCATGGTGGTCTTGCCGTGATCGACATGGGCAATGATGGCTATGTTGCGGAGTTCCATGAACCGGGGCCGCCTTGAATATTAAGGGTTTCGGGGGTTGGCGGGGGTTTAGCACGGGGATCGCGGAATGGAACAGAATTTCTTCCGGCGCGACAGTGTGGCTTTCCACGGCGCCTAACACCCTACCGTCATGCCAGCGAAAGCTGGCATCCCCCGACGCGGTGCCGCGAGCGGAGATGATTCAGGGGACCCCAGCTTGCGCCGGGGTGACGAGACAATGGATCCCCGCAGCATTCTGCCGGGATGACGGTCGCCAGAACTAACCGCGCACGGGATCCAAGGTCACCTTGTAAAGTTCGGTATCCGCCCGATCCATGAGGCGTACGGTCATTTGTCCGGTCGAGCCATCGATATCGACGAGGCCGAAAAACTGCAGGCCGGCCGACGGCGGCAGATTCTGGGCATCGGGGCTCGGCGGCGCTTTCACGTATTTGACTTCGGGACCGAAGGTCATGTCCATCTCGCCGGGGCCAAAGGTGCCCGCATGCAGGGGGCCCGAGACGAACTCCCAGAAAGGCGTGAAGTCCTGGAACTTCGCCTTGCCGGGATCATAATAATGCGCAGCGGTGTAATGCACATCGGCCGTGAGCCAGACCACATTCTGGATGCCGGCGGTCTTGATGAAGCGGAGGAGTTCGGCGAATTCGAGTTCGCGGCCTTTCGGCGGCCCGTGCTCGGCATTGGCAACCGCCTCGGCGCCAACCTTGTCCTTGGCATTGTCCCAGACGATGATGCCGATCGGCATGTCGGAAGCGATGACCTTCCACGTTGCGCGCGAGGCGGCGAGTTCGCGCATCAGCCAGCGCATCTGCTCGGCGCCGAGAATGCGGGCGGCATCGGTCATTTCCGTTTCCAGAGCCGGGCCGTTGGGGCCGCGATAGGAGCGCAGGTCGAGGAAGAAGATGTCGAGCAGGGGGCCGTAAGAGGCCTTGCGATAGACGCGACCGGGTTCCTCCGGCCGGTAGCCGATCGGCGTCATCTCGTGGAAGGCGCGGCCCGCCCGGGCAACCAGCAAGGGCACCGACTTCACGGTGTAGCGGTCGTCGGCGGAGAGATCCTTCGATGCCGACCAGTTGTTGACGACTTCATGATCGTCCCATTGATAGAAGACCGGGATCGCGGCATTGAAGGCGCGGACATTGTCGTCCAGCATGTTGTACTTCCAGCGGCCGCGGAACTCATCGAGCGTCTCGGCGACCTTGCCGACGCCCTCGGCGACGAGACTCTTCCATACGCCGCCGCCCGGAATTTCCTTTTCCGCCGCGATCGGCCCGTCGCAATAGACCGTGTCGCCGGAATGGATGAAGAAATCCGGCCTGTGCGTCATGACGGTCGCATAGGTTTTCATGCCGCCATCGTCCGGGTTGATGCCCCAGCCCTGGCCGGCGGTATCGCCCGACCAGGCGAAGCGGATCGACCGGCGGCCGGCAGGCGCGGTGCGCAGGCGGCCGGTCATCGGTTCGCTCATCACATTGATTTCGGCGAGATCGGCGAAGCTCACGCGATAGAAAATGTCCTGATCGGCCGGGAGACCGGCGAGCAGCCGCTTCACGGCAAAGTCGGATTCGGGCAAGGCATCGAGCGGCGCCAGCCGCATCGGATCGGCGAAGCTCTCGGTGGTGGCGACTTCCACGAACATGCGCGCGGGGCGATCGGTGCGCGCCCAGATCACCGCCGAATCGGCGGCGACGTCGCCCGATTGCAGGCCATGGGTGATGAGCGGCCGGCTTTGTGCACGACTCACGGCCGGCATGGCGAGGCCGCTGCCGACGGCGAGGCCACCGATCGTGGCGGTTGAAAGGAATGTGCGGCGATTGACCGAGATGCGCATGCGGGCCTCCTTTTAGCGATGCGCTGATGCTGCCGGGCCGTCGTGTCAGTCTCGTCAAAACCCCTTGTCAATCGCACAAAAGATTCATGACGGCGTTACCAGCGCATCAATCCCGTGAACCACAGCCACCACGCGGCCGTGGCAAGGCTTGCGAGCGTCATCGGGATGCCGGAGCGGGCGAAGTCCATGAAGCTCAGCCGCGCGCCCGACGCCGCGGCGCGCTCGGCGACGATGATGTTGCAGAGCGAGCCGGTGAGAAGAAGATTGCCGGCGAAGGTCGAGAGCAAGGCGAGGCCGGCGAGCGCGCCGTGCGAGAGGCCGGGCAACAGTTTCAGGATCAGGATGACGGTCGGCACATTGCCGATGGTGTTGGAGGTCGCGAGCGTCAGGGGCGTCATCACGGCAAGCCGGTCGGGCAATAGACCTTGCGCGGCGAGAAATTGCAGTCCGTCCTGAGCAAGGCCGGTCTTGGCGAAGGCGGCGGTGACGCCGAACAGGCAGACGAAGAGCAGCAGCAGATGCCAGTCGACGGCGCCGATCATGTCGCGCGACGACATGCGCCTGGAGAGAAGCAGCACGCCGGCAATGGCAAGCGCGCCCAATTCGCGCGGCAAGGGGGTGAGAAAGAGGGCGATCAAGGCAACGACCGCGACGAAGGCCTTGACGGTCTGGAAGCGGTCGAGCCCCGGCGGTTCGATCGCGGCCTGCGCGGCGCGCAAGGGCGTAGCGAGCGCTTTCTTCCAGGTCCATGCGACGGCGAAGTATGTGAAGGCGAGCGCGGCGAGCGTCGGCGGCAAGGCGATCAGGAGATAATCCCAAAACGGAAGGCCGCCGGCCTGGCCGATGAGGATGTT
>JAEUMG010000356.1 GCA_016793355.1 Hyphomicrobiales bacterium | reverse complement strand
AACTACAACCCGTCGCCTCGTCCCGTCGCTATGCCTGACTTCCGAGTTTGGCCCATCGCGTCATTTAACTGCGTTGCGGATTTTGATCGCTAACCGCGCATATCGGACACCGGCAAGTCGTCCGCCTGTCGATTTTTGGGTTGAAGGCCTGACTCCCTCACACGCCTCCGGGGAGGGATGGGAGCGAACTGATGCTATGCCGGCAATCCCGCCTTCAACAGAGCCTCGCGGTGATGCTCGCTATCCTCGGTCCGCTTGTAGTGCAGAGTGGACATATACTCGTCGACCTTGAATGCGGGGTTCATCGCAAGGACCGCGTCCGCATGTGCCCTGGCCGCCGATGGGTCGCCCATCATGGCGTAAGCCGCCGCAAGGAACGCGTGATGTGTATGGTCGGGCTTGCTGATGTGTCGGAATGCGGCAATAGCCTCCTTGTAGTCGCGGGCGACGAAATAAGCGCGGCCGAGGTGATTCCAGAAGCGCTCGGGGTGGTGCGGATTGAGCCGCATCGCCTTCTTGATCCACGGGATTCCGGCTTCCGCTTCGCCGAGCCAAGTCAGGACTTCGCCATGCTGAACGACGATCAGGTCGTTGTTGGGATTGAGGCTCAGAGCGCGCTCCTGGTGATGAAGCGCCTTGTCGTGATCGTTAAGGCTGATGCCGATCGCGGCGAGAATACGGTGCACGTCGCTGTCATTGTCGTCGAGCGATTGCGCGATGTTGAGTTCGGAGATCACGAGCTGTTTGGCGGCTTCGGGATCGTCGCACCAATTATAGGTCCAGGCCTGGCCGACGATGCAGCCTCGCCAGGCATGGGCATGCGCGTAATTGGGGTCGAGCTCGAGAGCCTTCTCGATCAGCCGTTGCGCTTCGACATTGTCCTCGCGGCGCGATCGGTGATGCAGTACTTTGGCGGCCAGCACATATTCGTAAGCTCTCATATCCCGGGTCGGATTGCGCTGGGCGCGCTCATGTGCAGCCGCCTCGACGCGCCCGGGCAGGGTGCCGACGATCGAGGAAACCACCTCATCCTGCACCGCGAAAATATCCGACAATTCGCGATCATAGCGCTCCGCCCACACATGCCGGTCGCTCTTCGCATCGATAAGCTGAACGGTGACGCGCACCCGGTTGCCCGACTTGCGCACGCTGCCTTCGACGACATAGTGAACGCCGAAGGCACGCGCCACTTCCTGGACATTCACCGCGCGGCCCTTGTACACGAATGTCGAATTTCTTGAGATCACCAGGAGATCGCGAAACCGCGAGAGCTCGGTGATGATGTCTTCGGTCAATCCGTCCGCAAAGAAATCCTGATCCGGCTCGCCGCTCATATTGGCGAAGGGCAGGACCGCCACCGACAAATGTTCCGCCGTGCCGCTATGGATCGCGGCCTGGGGACCAGTTGCGGCGAGATCCACACCATCTGGAAGCAATCGATAGACCCGCATCGGGCGGCTGATATTCTTGAGCTGCTGCTCGCCCGTATCGGCAAATTTCACATCGAGCTTATGCGCAATCTGGTCATGCACCGCCTGGCTGACGCTGATCCCACCAGGTAGTGCGTGTTCCTGCAGGCGAGCCGCAATGTTCACGCCATCGCCGAATATGTCGTCGCCGTCGACGACAATGTCGCCGAGATTGATGCCGATGCGGAAGAGGATGCGCCGGTCGGGTTCGACATCGGCATTGCGCCGCGCCATTCGCTGCTGGATTTCGAGGGCGCATTCGACCGCGTCTCCCGCGCTTGCGAACTCCACGAGCATACCGTCACCGGTTGTCTTGATGGTGCGGCCGCCATTCTTGGCGATCGCCGGATCGATCAATTCAAGCCGGTGCGCCTTGAGACGGGCCAGCGTTCCGGTCTCGTCAAGCTCCATCAACCGGCTGAAGCCGACCATGTCGCTTGCAAGCACCGCCGCCAGTTTGCGTTGAATCCGAGGCTCTTGCATTCCGCTTCGTCCGCCCCGCGCAAGCCTGACGCTCGCCGGGGGTGCGGACTATATCTGCGCGCTTAGCCGCGCTCCTTCAAGCGCCGAGCGACGTCGCGCGCGAAGTAGGTGAGGATGCCGTCCGCGCCGGCGCGCTTGAAGGCGAGGAGACTTTCCGAAATGGCGCGGTCACGGTCGAGCCAGCCATTCTGGATGGCGGCCATGATCATCGCGTATTCGCCCGACACCTGATAGGCGAAAGTCGGCATCCGGAAGGTGTCCTTGAGACGCCAGAGGATGTCGAGATAGGGCAGGCCGGGCTTGACCATGATCATGTCGGCGCCCTCGGCGATATCGAGGGCGGCTTCGCGAAGCGCCTCATCGCCATTGCCCGGATCCATCTGGTAGGTGCGCTTGTCGCCTATGAGCGTTGCGGAAGAGCCGACCGCATCCCTGAATGGCCCGTAGAAGGCGGACGCGTATTTCGCGCTGTAGGCCATGATCTGGACGCGCTCGAAACCGTTCTCTTCGAGCGCCTGACGGATGGCACCGACCCGCCCGTCCATCATGTCGGATGGCGCGATGATATCGCAGCCGGCCTCGGCCTGGACCAGGGCCTGGCGGACCAGGGCCTCGATGCTGGCGTCATTGAGGATCTCATTGCCCTCCATGAGACCGTCATGGCCGTGGCTGGTATAGGGATCGAGTGCGACGTCGCACATGACGCCGATCTCCGGCACGTCACGCTTGATCGCGCGCACGGCCTGGCAGACCAGATTGTCGGGATTATGCGCCTCGCGGCCGTCGGCGGTGCGCAGGGACCGGTCCGTGTTGGGAAAGAGCGCGATCGCCGGAATTCCGAGCTCATAGGCTTCGGCGGCGGCTTTCACGGCGAGATCGACCGACAGGCGGTCTACTCCGGGCATGGAGGCTACGGATTCTCGCGCATTCTTGCCGGCGATCACGAAGAGCGGCCATATCAGGTCGGCGGCGACGAGATTATGCTGGCGGACCAGCCGGCGCGACCAGTCGCTCGACCGGTTGCGGCGCATGCGGATCGCCGGAAAGCCAGGCAAGGGGCTGTCTGCCGCGCGGGCAACGGATTTCCTGGCGATGGAGGGCTTGAGGGGACGGTTTTCGTTCATAATCCCAGCATAGTCGCCGCGGGGCGCATTTGGAACCTGCCGATACCGCCAATTGTCGGGAAATCGTTAACCATGCCGGTCTTTCCGGAATTTGCTTTTTGTAAGCGTTAACGCCGCCAAACCATTCTGCGAAAGCGGAAATCTTGCTGGGCGGAGGGCGGTGCCATGGCCAAATTGCTGAATATGCTGATCACGATACCCTTCATCGTCACGCCGGTCGCGATTCCAGCCGCGGCCGAAATGGTCTCGCCCAACGAAGCCCTGCAAATCATGGCAAAAAGCGAGGCCGCCAGCGCCAAATGCGGGGTTCTGATGGGCTCCGAGCGCAACGAACTGAAGCAATACATCGCCCGGGCCGAGATCGCCGCCGCCCGGCGCATGGGACCCGAGGAGGCCAGCGCCACCGTCATGTCGGGGCGCGCCGCCGGCAGGGCCGTAAGCTGCAACGGCGCCACGACGGCCGAGATCTATGAGGCGCTCACCGCCGCCAGGATCGCTGTGGCTCAGGCGGACGGCAGCCGCCGGGCAAAGCCATCGCTCTTCACGAACAGCCGCTCGGTGCGGCTCTCCAGCTCGACCGCGCCCGTGACCTTGGAGCGCCAACCCGCGGCCCCGCGCGGTTCGCTTGCTCGTTTCCAGCAGGCGTCGACCGCCTATTTCATCGAAAAGCGCTGCCGGTTTCTGCCCTATTCGAGGGCGCGGAACTTCTGGCAGTCCGTCGTAGGTGCCCAGAGCGAGGCCATGGCAGCCAACACCCGCGGTCAGGTGAATGCAGTTCTCAGACAGGCCCGGGCGATCGCCGCGCGCACAGCCTGCGACTCCCAGGCGGCCGGCATTGTCCGCTCCGCCTCTGCATCCTTAGCAGCGAATTAATTCCGCGCAGGCGTTCATAATTCATAAGGACTGCTTGCCAAGACTCCATAAACTCTATTCGACATCGGCGCAAATCATTGAAAATATAAGGACAAATTTACTCTCTCTTTTGAACCGATTTTAACGCGCTCCGCCGTACCGTCCGCATCACAGAGAGGGCAAGGCCACGTAGCCGGGCCCCGGGGTAACAAGGGCAAGGTGGTAAAATGCGTAGTCAAACAGCGGGGGGAATCCGCGAAGCATCGGATTCCGGACGTCAGCAGGTCAAGCACAGGTATCTTGAGGCACTCACACTGATCGAGCGGCTGCATCGCCGTCTCCTCGATGTCATCAAGGATGATTTCGAACGTTCCGGCGAGCCGGAAGTCAATCCGGTCCAGGCCTTGCTGCTTTTCAACATCGGCGATGCCGAACTGACCGCCGGCGAGCTCAAGACCCGCGGCCACTACCAGGGGTCCAACGTCTCATACAACCTCAAGAAGCTGGTGGAGGCGGGCTATGTCAGCCACGAGCGCTCCAGCACCGACAAGCGTTCGGTGCGGGTCAGCCTGACGCCGCGCGGCCAGCAGATCCGGGAGCGCGTCGATGCGCTCTATAACCGTCAATTGCAGGCGGTTGAGGAAGTCGTCGGCTTGAGCGCCGAGGAATTCGAACGCCTGAACAAGTCGCTCACCCGTCTGGAGCGCTTCTGGACCGACCAAATCCTTTACAGGCTCTGAGAGCCTGCTTCTTCCCGGGTCGGCGCTGTGGCAATCCTGCAACAGAGCCGGCCCAAATGCTTTTTGGACTTGTCTGTCCCAATTCCCGCCTGATTAACCCCCGAAAAATCGGGACATCACGGCGAGACGACACGGGCTACGATTCGGTCATCACGTACTGGCGTTTTGACCGCTGCGAGCCGGCCTGTTACAAAATCTTGCCGAAAAACTTGAACATGCAGGCGAATGTGCCGCCTGCAGGGGTTGTGTTGACAGGACAGTGGGGCCGAGCTGATGGGCTTTGAAGTTAAGCAAGCGCGTTTTTCCGGGGTTCATCAGCGGCTGGTCACGGGCACACGTCTGGTGCTCGCAGCGACGGCCATGGCGATGATGGCAACTGCCGTCAGTGCCGGCGACGATCCTTTCTGGGCACGCCAAAAGCGCGCGCAGGAAGAGGGCGGAACCACGAGCAGTTCGTCCAACGCGATCGCTCCGACAAGCCTGAGCAATATCGGTAACCGCGCCGGAAAAGCCACGACCAAGACTGAAGTCGTTGCCGACCGCAGCGAAGCCCCAATGCTTTCACCCGCCAGCGCCAAGGCCGTTGCCGATTCCATAGCTTTTTACGAGGGTATCGTGGCGGCTGGCGGCTGGCCGGCAATGCGTACAACCAATCTGAAGCCGGGCTCCAAGGGCGAGGCTGTGGCTGCCCTGATTCGCCGACTTGAGATCGAGGGTTATCTTCCCAGCGGCTCTGTCCAGGGCGAAGCCATTTATAGCGAGGAGGTGGCGTCGGCGGTGGCCCGCTTCCAGGTGCGGCACGGCCTGGCGGTGACCGGGCGGCTTGACAAGCCCACCATTACTGAAATGAACGTCTCGCCATCCCGCCGGGCGGAGATGCTGCGCGCCAATCTTCCCCGCATCGAGCAATACGCCAAGGACCTCGGCGGACGGTATATTGTTGTTAATGTGCCGGCGCTTCAGCTGGAAACGGTCAGCAATGGTGCGGTCTATTCGCGCCACAATGTCATTGCCGGCCAGCCCTCGCGCCCGACGCCGGTCGTGATGACCAGCATCAGCACTATCAACTTCAATCCCTATTGGAATGCGCCGCGCTCGATCGTCGAGAAGGATATCATCCCGAGCGTGAGGAAGTATGGAGTCCGGTTCCTGCGCGACCAGCGCATGCGGGTCTATGATGGCTATAACGGCCCCGAGCTCGACCCACGTTCGATCGATTGGCGGACCGTTTCTGCCGATAATCTGTTCATTCGCCAGGATCCGGGTGAAGATAACGCGATGGCGACTGTGAAGATCAACTTCAACAGCCCATTCGGCATCTATCTTCATGACACGCCAACCAAGAACCTTTTCGGGACCGGCGCACGCTATTTGAGTTCTGGCTGCGTCCGCGTCGATCAGGTTTCGCTGCTGGTCGACTGGATCCTGAATGGCCAGGACGGCTGGGGCCCCGGCCGCATAAAGAATGTGGCGGATACCAAGGAGCGCCTTGACGTCACCGTTCAGAACGCTCCGCAACTGCGCGTTGCCTATCTGACCGCCTGGTCGACAGGGCAGGGGCCGGCAAATTTTCGCAATGACGTCTACGGTCTCGACGGCACGGGCTTCGTAGTCGGCCAGCCGCT
>JAEUMG010000260.1 GCA_016793355.1 Hyphomicrobiales bacterium | reverse complement strand
AACGGCTGATCGCCGAAATTGACGAGAATGACTTTCACTTCGCCGCGATAGTCGGAATCGATCGTACCCGGCGCATTGAGCACGGTGACGCCGTGCTTCGCCGCAAGGCCTGAGCGCGGCCGGACCTGGCCTTCGAATCCGGCAGGCAGGGCAATCGCCAGCCCGGTCGGCACCAGGGCGCGGGCGCCCGCCGCGATCTCGCACGCTTCGGCCGCGCGCAGATCAAGTCCCGCCGCGCCCTGGCTCTCATAGGCGGGCAGAGGCAGATCGGCGCCATGCGCCAGGCGCGTAATCCTGAGCGTGGTCATGTGGCGGAAAGCATCGCCGCAAGACGATCCATCAGGCGCTGCGCGACGTCCCGCTTCGACAGGCGCGGCCATGTCTCGACACCTTTCGCCGAAACGAGATGAACCGTGTTGCTGTCGCCGCCCATGACGCCGCTCGCCGGACTCACATCATTGGCAACGATCAGGTCGCAGCCTTTCGCCGCGAGTTTCTTCTTCGCATTCTCGATCACGTTTTCGGTTTCCGCCGCAAAGCCGACGACGATCTTCGGCCGCTTCGACTTGGCCGTCGCAATGGTCTTGAGGATGTCGGGGTTCTCGACGAGGTCGAGCTTTGGCGCGCCGCTTCCCGTCTTCTTGATCTTCTCGTCAGAGGCAGCCGCAACCCGCCAGTCGGCGACGGCGGCCGCAAAGATCGCGATGTCGCAGGGCAGTTCCTCTTCGCAGAGCTTGAGCATGGCCTGCGCCGTCTCGACCGGCATGACCTGCGCGCCGGGCGGCAGGGGCAGGCTGACGGGCCCTGAGACGAGAACGGTCTCGGCACCGAGCGCCACTGCGGCTTCGGCGATGGCATAGCCCTGCTTGCCGGACGAATTATTGCCGATATAGCGGACCGGATCGATCGGCTCATGCGTCGGCCCGGCGGTGATCAGGACCTTGCGCCCCTGCAGGGTCCGCGCGGCGGGCGCAAACTGCGCTTCGATCGCCGCGGCGATCTCGGAGGGCTCGGCCATCCGCCCCGGTCCGAATTCGCCGCAGGCCATCTCGCCGTCATTGGGGCCGACCATCGCCACGCCGTCGCGGGTTACTTTCGCGACATTGCGCCTGGTCGCCGCATGCTGCCACATGCGCACATTCATCGCCGGTGCGATAAGCACCTTCTTGTCGGTGGCGAGCAGTGTCGTTGAGGCGAGATCATCGGCAAGCCCGTTCGCCATCTTGGCGATGAGGTCGGCGGTGGCCGGCGCCACCACGATGAGATCGGCCGAACGCGACAATTCGATGTGGCCCATCTCGATCTCGTCGGTAAGGCTGAAGAGATCGCCATAGACCTTGTTGCCCGAAAGCGAGGCGACCGAGAGCGGCGTCACGAACTGCTCCGCCGCCTTGGTCATGATCGCGGTGACGCCGATGCCGCGGGTCTTCAGCAGGCGGATGAGTTCGAGGCTCTTGAAGGCGGCAATGCCGCCGCCGATGATCAGAAGTACCGACTTCTTGTCCATGATCGCATTATGCCAGCAAAGTCAGCTTCGGTGAATCCGGCTCAGAATATCAAGCTTACCGCAATCGCAATGAGGGCGAGCGCGGCTGCGACCAGGGCGTAGCGCTGGATCGCGCCATGCCGCGCCTGGGCGGCCGCCAGCTCCTCGGTCGTCTCGCGGTCGAGCCTGATGCCGCCGGAATTGGCCATGTCGGAAAGCATATGGGTGGCGCGGCGTGCCTCTTCCAGGGCCTCCGGCAGGCCGAGCATCAGGCGGCCGAGGCTCATGGCCCCTTCGCCCGCTCCTTCGAGCTGGCCCGCCGGTCCGAGCTTGCGTTCGATCCATTCGCGCACCACGGGCTCGGACGTCGTCCACATATTGAGATCGGGATTGAGCGTCCGCGCCACGCCTTCGACGACGACCATGGTTTTCTGCAGCAGCAGCAATTGCGGCTGCGTCTGCATGTCGAACTGGCCGGTGACTTCGAAGAGCTGGTTCAGGAGCCGCGCCATGGAGATCTCGCCCGCCGGCCGGTCCATGATCGGCTCGGCAATGGCGCGCAAGGCTTGCGCGAAATTGGCGGGGTCGTGATGCGAGGGCACATAGCCCGCATCGAAATGGACCTGCGCGACGCGCAGATAATCGCGCCGGATGAAGCCGTAGAGGATTTCGGCAAGGAACAGGCGATCCTTGGGCGCGAGCCTGCCCATGATGCCGAAATCGACGGCGACGAGGCGCCCCTGGGCGTCGATGAAGAGATTGCCCTGATGCATGTCGGCATGGAAGAAGCCGTCGCGGATCGCATGGCGCAGGAAGCTCTGGATGACGAGATTGCCGAGCGCCG
>JAEUMG010000291.1 GCA_016793355.1 Hyphomicrobiales bacterium | reverse complement strand
GTCGCTCGTCGAGCCGGCGGCGCCGCAGCCGGATAATTCCGGAATGCTTCCCGAGCCGGTTGCTCCCTCCGGCCAGACGGGCTTGAGCAACGATTCATCGGCAATGCCGATCCCGGAACCGGCCGGCGGGCAGTCAGCGGGTGAGACAATGCCGGAACCGTTGCCGCTTCCGCCAACGCCGGGCAATGACGGTACGCAAGGCTCCTTGAGCGTTCCGGATACCCAGGCGCTCGCGGCCGAGGTTAACAATGCGACGCGGGGGGCACGAGCGAGCGGGCTTTCCACCGTGCCCGAGCCTGCGGTTCCAGAGCCGCCATTGGCGGCGAGCGGTGGCGAAAGCCTGGCGATGGCTGAAGCCACCTCGAATGCGGGAGCGGCGATTGACGAGCAGGCGACGCCGCCATCCGATGACGAGCCTGCCGCAGTCGATCCGGACGAAGTCCAGCCGCCAAAAGCGAAGGCCAAGCAGAAAACCGCCACGACGAAGCCCAAAAAGCAGACGACCGCAGCCGCTGACGCCGTTGAGAGTGGCCAGCCGCTGGTTCTGGTGGCACCCAGCGAGCCGCCGCCACCGCCTGCGGCCGCCGAGAGTTTTGCACCGTCGACCGAAAATTCCGCTGCATCGACCTCCCAGACGACAAATTCCGGTTCTTTATTTGGTTCCGGCGCCAACCGGCTGACCGGCAAGCGGGCCGAAAATGCCGGCTCGACGGCCAAGACAATCACAAGTTCGCAGCAGGCGAGCGCTTCTACTCAGACTCAGGTCGCTTCGATCGATACGCAGCAGCGCACCACGTCAAGCGCGCTCGAGCCGGAGCCGGCGCCCAAGCCGACGACCACAACGACAAATTCCTCATCGGGCGGGTCGGGCTATGTCGCTCAAGTCGCTTCGCTGCGCACCGAAGCGGAAGCACGCGCCGAGCTGGATCGCCTGCGCGGCAGCTATGGCAGTCTGCTCGGCGGACTCTCGACCCGGATCACCAAGGCCACGGTCGCCGGTACCACCCGCTACCGGCTGGGCTTCGGGCCCCTGCCGTCACGCAGCCAGGCGGCAAAATTGTGCAGTTCGCTGATCGCCGCGGGCGAACGCGATTGCGCGGTCAGAGGTCTGTAGACCTCCAAACTCTCAGGCAACAGAACATGCAGATTGGCGCATTCATCACAGACTGCGACGGCCTTTCCTTGTCGCAAGCAGAGCGCGAATTTCTCCAGAGAACCAATCCCTGGGGTTTCATCCTGTTTCGGCGCAATTGCGAGTCGCCAGAGCAGATCAAGGCGCTCGCAACCGAGTTCCGCACGATCGTCGGGCGGCGGAACGCGCCGGTTTTCGTCGATCAGGAGGGTGGCCGCGTGCAGAGGCTGGGTCCGCCCGCAACGCATTGGCGAAAATACCCGCCGGCCAGTCGCTATGGCGAACTCTATCGCGACGATCCGCTGACTGCGTTGCGCACCGCGCGCAATGTCGGGCGGCTCATGGCCGAGGATTTGATTACCGCGGGCATCAATGCCGATTGCCTGCCGGTGCTCGACGTTCCGCAGCCCGACGGCCATGACATCATCGGCGATCGCGCTTATGCACGCGAGGTTGCGCAGATCATCATCCTGGCTCGCGCGCATATGACGGGTCTCATGGAAGGCGGCGTCTTGCCGGTGATCAAGCATATTCCCGGCCATGGCCGGGCCAAGGCCGACAGCCATCTCGAACTGCCGGTGGTGACGGCCAAGCGCGCCGAACTCGAGGCGATCGACTTTCCGCCCTTTGCGGCTCTGGCGGATGCGCCCATGGCGATGACGGCTCATGTCGTCTACGCCGCCTTCGACAAGACTGAGCCGGCGACTCTTTCTAAGAAGGTTATCAAGACGGTCATCCGCAAGCAGATCGGCTTCCGCGGACTTCTTATGAGCGATGATCTGTCGATGAAGGCATTGAGCGGCAGCCTCACCGAACGGGCGGCCGGTGCGCTCGCGGCGGGTTGCGACATGCTGCTTCACTGCAATGCTCCGCTTGCGGAAAGGGAGGAAGTCGCGCGTGCCGCCGGCGTTCTCAAGGGCAAGGCCCTGTCGCGTGCCCGGCTGGCGCTGCGTGCGGTCGGCCGGCCGCAACGCTACGACAAGGCCTTGGCGCTCAAGGATCTGGAGCGGCTCGCAACCGCGTGAAGTTGCGGATAAGCTGAAAAAGAGCAAGGCGAATCAGTGCAGTGAATTGCGACAATGTCGCGATACGCGGATCGATGATTGAATGAGCACCGAAACCATATCACAGGACGAGTGGCCGGATGGCACCGGACCGGTCCGCACGGAACCTGCGGCGGAGGAAAGCGAGACCCTGATCGTCGACGTCGACGGATTCGAAGGTCCGCTTGATCTCCTGCTTGACCTCGCCCGCCACCAGAAGGTCGATCTCGCTCGTATTTCAATCCTGGCCCTTGCCGAGCAGTACCTCGAATTCGTCGAGACGGCGCGCGCAAGGCGGCTTGACCTCGCCGCCGACTATCTCGTCATGGCGGCGTGGCTCGCCTATCTCAAGTCACGCCTCTTGATCCCGGCGCCGCCCGGCAGCGAAGAACCTCCAGCAGAGGACCTCGCGGCCCGCCTGGCATTCAGGCTGCAGCGGCTCCACGCGATGCGCGAAGCCGCAGCGCAGCTGATGGCGCGCAACAGGCTGGGACGCGACGTCTTCGCACGCGGTGCGCCGGAGCCGACAGTCTTCGAAACCAAGCGTGAATATGCCGACAATCTGATCGATCTCCTGAAAGCCTACGCGCAGCGGCGCCAGTTGAAGCTCAGGCATCGCTCCTATCAGGTGCAGAAGCTTCCGACCTGGTCCATCAAGGAGGCGCGCAGCGTCCTGGAGCGGCTGGTCGGCGTCGCGGATGAGTGGAACCGTCTAGATGCATTTCTCGTCGAATACCTTGCCGAGCCTTCCATGCGGCGCTCGGTCATGGCGTCGAGCTTCACGGCGAGCCTGGAACTGGCCCGGGAAGGCAGAATCGAACTGCGCCAGGAGGCTGCCTTCGATCCGATTTACATGCGCCGCGGCAAGGCGGCGTGAAACCCAGAGGTCCTGTCATATGAGTCAGCCGGCGATGAACGTCGCAGAAGAGCCCGAAAACAACGAAGAAAGCGGTGTCGTCGCGATTCACCCGCGCGCGGATCGCAGCCACCATCTGCGCATTGTCGAGGCGCTGCTTTTCGCGTCCGGGGAAGCCCTGTCGGCGGCGCAACTGGCCAAGCATCTGCCGGACGGGGCCGATATCGAAGGTCTGCTCTTGGACCTCAAGGCGAACTATCAGAACCGTGGCGTCAATCTGGTTCAGGTCTCCGGCAAGTGGATGATGCGCACGGCCGATGATTTGAGTTTTCTCTTACGGCGCGAAACCGTCGAACAAAAACGGCTCTCCAAGGCGGCGCTCGAGACGCTGGCGATCGTCGCCTATCACCAGCCTGTTACGCGTGCCGAAATCGAGGATATCCGGGGCGTTGCCATCTCCAAGGGCACGCTCGACATGCTGCTCGAAATCGGCTGGGTGAGGATGCGCGGCCGGCGCCGCACGCCGGGCCGTCCGGTGACTTACGGCACGACGGAAGCATTCCTCGTTCAGTTCGGCCTCAACGACCCGGGCGATCTTCCGGGCGTTCAGGAGCTCAAGGGCGCGGGCCTGCTCGACGCCAATCTGCCGCCCGGTTTCGATGTCCCGGCACCCAGGGCGGGCGATGACCTGATGCCTGATGAGGATCCGCTCGAGGCGGAAGACCAGATGCCGCTGGAGATGCACCTGCCTGACGGTACGGCTGAGGGTGAGGATAAGGCCTGACGCCGAACTTTCCTATTTCCGATCTTGCTGATCGGCTATTGGCTGTGTACATCCGCCGCCATGACTGTCGCAAACGGCCCGGACACGAGGCTTGACAACGGCCGGTGGGGCCAGCGCGGCACCGCCGCCGCAACCTTCGCCGGACGGCTCGCCTTCGAGAATATTTCGCTTTCCTTCGGCAAGACCGAAGTCGTCCGCGATGTGAGCTTCGAACTCGAACCAGGCGAAATCGTTTGTCTTCTGGGGCCATCTGGCTGCGGTAAGACGACGCTCCTGCGGATTGCGGCCGGGATCGAGCGCGCGCAGGCGGGCAGGGTGCTGATTGACGGGGTTGAAGTGGCCGGGCCCAGCGCATTCGTCCCACCCGAAAAGCGCGGTGT
>JAEUMG010000250.1 GCA_016793355.1 Hyphomicrobiales bacterium | reverse complement strand
GAACTCGATGCGCTGGTGCGCAAGCGCTGGCGCGCCCAGGCCGAATATGTGAACGCGCATTCTACCTTTTACCGCGCGATGAAACTCAAGGGCGATCTTGACGAGCTGGCCGATCTCGATTTCACCGACAAGGAAGGCTTGCGCGAGGACCAGCGGCTCAACCCGCCATTCGGGAGCTATCTCGCTTCGAAGCCCGAAGCGGTGTCGCGGGTGCACCGAACCTCCGGCTCGACGGGTACCGCCATGAATATCGCGCTATCGCAATCCGACGCCCTGATCTGGGCCGATGTCGGGGCGCGTGCCATGAAGCTCTGCGGGCTCGGCCCCGGCCATCGCGTCGTACACTGCCTCAACTATCAGATGTGGATGGGCGGCTACACCGATCATGCCGTGCTGGAAGCGACGGGCGCCACCGTCATCCCCTTCGGCGTCGGCGGAACGGAGAGATTGATCCCGACCATCCGTGAACTCGGCATCACCGCCATCCACTGCACGCCGTCCTACCCGGCGGTGCTCGAGCGCGTCATCGCCGAGCGTTTTCCGGATCTCAAGCCGCGCGATCTCGGACTCAAGCTAGGGCTCTTCGGCGGCGAGGCGGGGCTCGACCAGCCGGCCTTCCGCAAGAGGCTCGAAGACACCTGGGGCTTCCAGGTGCGCAACGCCAATTATGGCGTCTCGGATGTGCTGACCATCATGGCCGGCCAGAGCGCCCATACGCAGGATCTGCATTTCATTGCCGGTGACGTTCTCTATCCCGAACTGATCGAGCCCGAGACGGGACGGCGCAAGCTGTTCAAGGCGGGTGAGACCGGCGAACTGGTGCTCACCCATCTGATGCGCGAATGCCAGCCGCTGGTGCGCTTCCGCACCGGCGACGTCGTCACCATCACCGAAACCGGGCCGACGCATGACGGCATCACCGCGCCGCGATTCCGCGTCGTCGGGCGCGCCGACGACATGGTCGTTGTGCGCGGGCTCAACATGTTTCCGGCGATGGTGCAGGGCGTCGTCAACCAGTTTCCTGCCTTGTCGGGCGAGTATCGCATCATGCTCGACACGCCGCCGCCCTATGATGCGCTGCCGCTCCAGGTCGAACTCGCCCACGGCGAGGCGGAAAGCGGCCTGGCGGACGCGGTCGAGGCGGCGATCAAGAGGCAGCTGGGCGGCACCGCCAGGGTCAGCGTGCTCCCACCCGACAGCATTCCCAGAAGCGAAGGCAAAAGCCGGCGCGTCATTCGAACCTATTGAGGCAATCCATGTACGAGACCGTGCTCAGCACCTGCGATGAAAAGGGCGTGCGCACCATCACGCTCAATCGGCCGAAGCAGCTCAATGCCATGAACCGGCCATTGCTGCGCGACCTGGCGGCGGCCTTCGTCGCGGCGAATGACGATGAGGCGACCAAAGTCATCATCTTTACGGGAGCTGGGCGCGCCTTCTGCGCCGGCGACGATCTCAACGAACATGTTCACCCCGAAAACGAGGCGGCGGCGCGAAGCCATGTCCGCACCATCCAGCTCGTTACCGAAGCCATTCTCTTCGGCGACAAGCCGGTGATCGGCGCGATCAACGGCTGGGCGGTGGGCGGCGGCTTCGAATGGGCGATCAATTGCGATTTCCCGATCTGGGCGGAAAGTGCGCGCGCCTTCTTTCCCGAGCTCAAATGGGGGATGTTCGTAACCGGCGGCGTGAGTTCCCTGCTGCCCGCGCTGGCGGGCCTGCAAAACGCGCGCGAGATGATGTTTTTAGGCGAGCGCTATGATGCAAAGACGTTGCT
>JAEUMG010000239.1 GCA_016793355.1 Hyphomicrobiales bacterium | reverse complement strand
GAGCTTCGCGCTTGTCGATGGGGAAATGGATGCGGGCGACCTCGCACGGCTTGAACAGAATGTGCCGCGGCAGGAAGCCGGCCGTCTTTCCGCGAAAGAGCTTGTGCTCTCGCGCGCCAACAAGTCTGTGCGGCTTTTCGAGACGGTCGTCGAAGCGCTCGCCGCCGGCCGCCAGCCGGCGATCGAGGACATCCTGAAGGTCGGCTACCTCTTGCGCACGACCGCCGTCTACGGCAACGGCAAATTCGGTCTCGGCGATTTTCCGCTGGTCAAGCGTCATCCCGAACTGGACGGTCCCTATCGCGCCGAGATGCTCTGCGTCTACATGATCCGTCACTTCCAATGCGAACTGGCCGAGCATGTCGCGCGGGCGCGCGGCGGCGCAAGCGCAGTCGGGCTCGATCCCAAGATCCGGCGCGCCTTCGGGATCGGCAATGCGACCGGTCTCGGCATGGCGCCATTCCTCATCCGTCACCCCATCCTCATCCATCATTGGATTGCCGCCAAGGAGAACGCCCTGGCGAGCGTGCTCGACGTCGAAAGCGCCGACCCCGAGGCGGAAGCAAAATATCGCAAACTGCTTTGCCGGGCGCAGGCGCATGTCGCGGAATGGAATGTCGAAGAACCGCGCCAGCAGGAGCGCATCGAAACCCTGCGGCGCGAACTCGCCGAGATTGCCGCCTGGCCGCTTGAGGCCTCGCAGCCATGGCGGGCGCTCTACGAAACCGTAAAGGCCGGGTTCAGCCTCGAAGCGCAGGAACTCGTCGCGGCCCTTCTTATCGAGCTTTACCCCGAGTTCGTAGACTCCTTCGCAGAGGAAATGAGCGCGGCCGAGCCCGAGAGAATAGACGGCACTATCAGCGTCGGCGCCATCCTTGATGCGATCGAGCGCGACTATCGCTGGGCCCTCGACATCGATTTCGATGACGAGCATGCGCGAAAATACTTCTGGTATTATTCCGAAGCCAAGGAGGAGCCGCGGCTCGGCCATCGCTTTGCGGAGCCCGGCGCCGAACGCGAGATGCGCCTTGGCATCGGGCACATGGTCAAGCAGCTCTACACCGCCCTCAAGGACGTTCCGCGCGACCAGGCGATCGCAAGCTTCCTGCTCAAGCATCCGGAATGGCGGCTGGCGGTGCGGCGCATCGAAACGACGCGACGTTTCCCCTATGCGGAAATCAGGGACAATACGATCGGTGGCGATCTCCTGCCGATCGACCTGCTTCGCTGCAAGCTCGCCTTCTTCGGGGCGACGAAGTTCGATCCGAAGTCGGATCTCTGGACCCGCATCACCATGTATCAGGGGGCGCCGTTGATCGACGAACTGGGGTCTCCCGGCAGCGATGACTGGTGGCTGCCGGCGTGGCTTTCATGAATGTCTCTTTCGATGAAGTCAGGCGCGTCGCGTTCCGCGCGCTTGACGGGGGCGGTGCGGCTCCCGGCATCGATGACGATTGCGGCTGGGGCTGCGCCTGGCTCGAGGCCTGCGGCTATCCGGGACTGCAGATGCTTGTCGAGGCATTGGAGGAGACTCCGCGGGAGGCGCGACGGCCATCGCTCGAAGAAGACGCCATGGGGCTCGATCTGAAGAACGTCTCGGCGGTATTCTCGGCCCCGAACGTGGTCGACGTCGCGGTCGCCAAGGGACGACTGTTCGTTCGGAACGTCAGGCACGGGTTGTATTTCCTGCCCTTTACCGTTCGCGCCAATATCGGCATCGGCTGCCCGGTCGATCCGGCTTTTGCGCTGGGCGGGGAGAGAACCAAGAACCCCTATGCGGAGAAACTCGCGACGGCCTATGCGCAAGGGCTGAGCGTGGACGAT
>JAEUMG010000227.1 GCA_016793355.1 Hyphomicrobiales bacterium | reverse complement strand
CCGGCGCCTTCGTGCCCTACCAGGTGTTTCTCATGCTGCCCTATATCCTCTCGATCCTCGCCCTCATCGTGATGTCGCGCCGCGCCGCCTATCCGCGCGCCCTAATGGTGCCCTATCGGAAAGGGGAGAGGTAAGGATCGTGGACGCTATGCTTTGAACACCGGACGATAATCGCGAGCGCCATGGATGAAGCGCAGGATTTCGATTCGATTTCGTCCTGTCCTATAGAAAATTAGATAGCGGCCTACGGGAAGACTTCGAACGCCTTCGCCAAGTTCCGTTCTGGATCGACCGAGTCCGGGCGCCGTCGCGAGGCGACGGCATGCGCCGGCAAACCGATCAATGAAGCGATCGGCATTTCCAGGGCTGTCTGCTGCGATGTAGAGCCAAACGTCGTCGAGGTCGGAGCGTGCCTCCGGAGATATGACGACCTTCGTCATCCGACCTTGCGATGGCGGGCGAGCTTTGCCAGCCCGCGGGCTTTCACATCGGCGAATATATCCTCCGACAAGGCGCTGCCCTTGCCCTGATCCAGCGATTGCGCCGCCTGTGCCACGTCGTCACGCAATGCCGACCAGCGGCGCCAGAATTCGACGCGCAACTTCTCAAGTTCATGGGGCGCAAGCGTGGCGTGCGACTTAAGATAGCTCTTGATCAGGCTATTCACGAGTTCCTCGGCCTCCAATCGCTGCTGGTCGTCGCGAATGAGGGAACGGACATAGTCGCTCGGATTACTGTATTGCGCGCTCTTAGCGCGCTCGCGAACGAAACGCTTAAGGTCGCGCGGCAGGGAGATGTTCATTGTGGTGGTGGCCATGATGAATAGTCTAGCATGACCGGGGCCCTTGGCAAAGTTTGCCAACATCGACGTACCCTGCCAGGCCGGCGCACGAACGAACGCCTAGGTACAGCTAAATAATCCTTGACAATTGGTTCCTATTATGTTCTCGGTAGCTGATTGAACGTGCCGTGCCTACCGCTGATTGACATCGTGAAGATGAGGCCAGGATCGGGGCCCGAAATCCGATCCGCGACCGGACATGCACAAGGGTGCATCGTCCGCTTTTCCCGTGCGCAAGGACCCTGGTCTTCCGGAACGGACGCGTTCCGGCGGCGGGGCCTGGCGCAAGGCCTGGCCAGGCGGGAGGAGCGGGCGAGCCCCTTGGGCATGCCGGCATAAATTTCCCTCCCCCTTGTGGGGAGGGATAGGGTGGGGGTCCCGCTGAAACCTCAAACCCCCACCCGAAATTTGCTTCAGGCTTCGCCTTCGCAAATTTCAACCTCCCCACAAGGGGGTTGATAGGGGGCCCGCGTTGACCTCGGCGGCGATTGACCCTATCTCCGACCCACCAAACCTTCCGGAGTTTCCGTGACCCAGACCGACATCGCGCGCGAAGTGGCGCGGCGGCGCACTTTTGCGATCATCTCGCATCCCGACGCCGGCAAGACGACTCTCACCGAAAAGCTGTTGTTGTTCGGCGGCGCGATCCAATTGGCAGGGCAGGTGCGCGCCAAGGGCGACCGGCGGCGCACGCGCTCAGACTGGATGTCGATCGAGCGGGCGCGCGGCATTTCGGTCGTGACCTCGGTGATGACCTTCGAATATGAAGGCCGCGTCTTCAACCTGCTCGACACGCCGGGCCACGAAGACTTTTCCGAGGACACCTATCGCACGCTCACCGCCGTCGACGCGGCGGTGATGGTGATCGACGCCGCCAAGGGTATCGAAGCGCGCACCCGCAAGCTTTTCGAAATCTGCCGCTTGCGCGACATCCCGATCATCACCTTCGTCAACAAGATGGACCGCGAGGCGCGGGAACCGCTCGACCTGCTCGATGAGATCGAGAAGGCGCTGGCGCTCACCACCGCGCCGATGGTGTGGCCGATCGGGCGCGGGCGCGACTTCGCCGGAACTTTCGACCTGATGACGCCGCGGGTCAGGCGGCTCGAGCAGGATCCGGCGGGGCAAGCCGTGTCGGGGCCCGACGATCCGGCGCTCGAGGGTATTCTGCCTGCGGAGCAATTGCAGGGATGGCGCGAGGAACTCAATCTGGTGCGCGAGGCTTGCCATCCCTTCGATCGCGCGGCTTTTCTCGAGGGCCATCTGACGCCCGTCTATTTCGGCTCGGCATTGAAGAATTTCGGCGTTCGCGATCTCCTCGACGCGCTCATCGCCTTCGCGCCGCCGCCGCGCGATCAAGCAGCTTCCTCGCGCACGGTGCATGCAACGGAAGACAAGATGACCGGCATCGTGTTCAAGATCCAGGCCAACATGGATCCCAATCATCGCGACCGCATCGCCTTCATGCGGCTTGCCTCGGGGCGGCTGACACGCGGCATGAAGGCGAAGATCGTGCGCACCGGCAAGCCGATGACGCTTTCGGCGCCGCAGTTCTTCTTCGCGCAGGATCGCTCGATCGCGGACGAGGCCTTTGCCGGCGATGTCGTGGGCATTCCCAATCACGGATTGCTGCGCATCGGCGATGCGCTCACCGAAGGCGAGGAGTTGAACTTCACCGGAATCCCCAGCTTCGCGCCGGAAATCCTGAGGCGCGTGAAACTCGCCGATCCGATGAAGGCGAAGAAACTGCGCGCGGCGCTGGAAGAACTCGCCGAAGAGGGCGTGGTTCAATTGTTTCTGCCGCTCGACGGCTCGCCGGCGATCGTCGGCGTCGTCGGCGCGCTGCAGCTCGACGTGCTCGCCGATCGCCTGGCGAACGAGTATGGCGTGCCGATCGAATTCGAGCAGACGCGGTTCGAGGTGATGCGCTGGGTGTCGAGTGCGGACCGCAAGGCGCTCGAGACATTCACCGCCGCCAATCGTTCGGCCATGGCGAGCGATCTCGACGGGGCGCCGGTTTTCATGGCGCAATCGCAGTTCAGCCTCGCCTATGCGCTGGAGCGCGCGCCGGAGATCAGCGCCAGCGACATCAAGGCCGTGGGGAAGGCGGAGGGGTAGTACTTTTCCCTCTCCCCTCGTGGGAGAGGGCGGTTCTGAGCAGTGCGAAGAACCGGGTGAGGGGGTGCATCCTTTCTGCAATCGCCCGTCATCTGTCACCGCCCCCTCACCCGCCTCGGACCTTCGGTCCTCGTCGCCCTCTCCCACGAGGGGAGAGGGTAGTATCAATTAG
>JAEUMG010000220.1 GCA_016793355.1 Hyphomicrobiales bacterium | reverse complement strand
ACGAGTTTGGCCCAGATATCGGAAGGGGCCGGAAGCAGCACGGCGGGAATGCCGAAGCCCTTGACGATCACCTGCCAGAGGAAGAGCAGTGTGATACCGAAGACGGCGGGCACGAAGAAGTCGCGCAATCGCCCCAGCGACTTCGTTGCGGCCTCGCTGTGGGCGAGCGCATCATTTGCGATCCAGGCCAGCATCCACAGCAATGCCGCGGCGATCCAGAAGACGCCGCCGGCCGGCCCGCGCGCTGCAAGGACTGACAGCATCCAGAACAGCACGCCGATGACGACAAGCATCGTCATCAGCGCAACCGGATGCAACTGCCGCAGGCGCGCGATCATGGCCGGGCTCCCATGAGCCGCGCGGTGATCCGATCGATCACACCGACCAGCCAGACAAGGCCGGCCGACATGATGGCGGCGGCAAAGAGTGCAGCCCAGATCTGGATCGTCTGGCCGTAATAGGAGCCGTTCAGCAATCGCGCGCCGATCCCGGCCTGGGCACCGGTCGGCAATTCGCCGACGATGGCGCCGACCAGGGCGATGGCGATCGCGACTTTGAGCGAGGCAAAAAGAAACGGCACAGAGGCGGGCCAGCGCAGTTTCCAGAATACCTGTGTGTCGCTGGCATTATAAGTACGCATCAGATCGAGCTGCATGACCTCCGGCGAGGTCAGGCCCTTCACCATGCCGATCGCCACGGGGAAAAAGCAGAGATAGGTGGAGATGATCGATTTCGGCACCAGGCCGGTAAAGCCGATCGAACCCAGGACGACAATCACCATCGGCGCGATGGCGAGGATGGGGATGGTCTGCGAGGCGATGAGCCAGGGCATCAGGCTTTGCCGCATGGTCTTCATCTGAACGATCGCCGCGGCCAGCGCGATGCCGAGGATCGTGCCGTTGACGAAACCGAGGAGCGTCGAGGAGAGCGTGACCCAGCCGTGATAGACGAGCGAACGCGGCTTGTCGGGAGAGACGAGGAAGACGGTGTTCCAGAGCTCGTTGAGGACCTGGTGCGGCGCCGGCAGGACCGGACGGTCGAGCGACCATGAGATGTTGATGATGTCGCGAATACCGGCATCGGACGGAAATTTTGGCTCCGCCACGACCCGGTTCATCGGAATGGCGGCGATGTACCAGACGGCGAGGATGATCAGTACAATGATGATCACGGGGAGGACATTCGCGAGGCTTGACTCGCTCCGATCCATGCGGCGTGGCGGCGCCATGGCGACAGACTGGCTCACCACAACTCTCCATGGGCGGGCTTGACCCGCCCATCTAGTCTGGGGGGCCGGCCATGGAGAGAAGCTGCATCAATCATCATAGGAATGCCCGGCGCGCAGGCCTTCGCGCACGCGATGCGCGACTTTGAGAAACTCCGGCGTCTCGCGGATGTCGAGCGTGCGCTCGCGCGGAAAGGACGTCTCGATCGTATCGATGATCCGTCCCGGCCTTGGCGACATGACGACGATCCTGGTCGACAGGAACACCGCTTCCGGAATCGAATGGGTGACGAAGACCACCGTCTTGGCGGTCCGGTTCCACAATTCGAGGAGTTGCTGATTCAGCTTGTCGCGCACGATTTCGTCGAGCGCCCCGAACGGCTCATCCATCAAAAGGAGTTTGGGATCGAAGGCGAGCGCGCGGGCGATCGAGACGCGCTGCTGCATGCCGCCGGAGAGCTGCCAGGGATATTTGCGCTCGAAGCCGGAAAGATTGACGAGGTCTATATTGGCCTTGATCTGCTGGCGCCGCTCCTGCGCGGAAAAGCCCATGATCTCGAGCGGCAGCGCCACATTGCGCTCGACCGTGCGCCAGGGATAGAGCGCCGGCGCCTGGAACACATAGCCATAGGCACGCGATTTGCGCGCCGCTTCCGGGCTCACGCCATTGACGGTGATCCGGCCCTCGGTTGCCTGTTCGAGATCGGCGATGACCCGCAGCAACGTGGTCTTGCCGCAGCCCGAAGGTCCGATGAAGGAGACGAACTCGCCTTCCCGGATCGAGAGATCGACATGCGAGAGCGCATAGACCGGACCGTCGGATGTCTGGAATGTGAGGCTCAAATCCTTGGCCTCGATCACGGCGGGCGCCGTCATTACCCCTCCCCAGGGATCGTATTTTTTTCTCGGGTCGCTTGCCTAGCGAGGCTAAGCTGTCTTGACCATTTGATCAAGAATTATGACGATCGCGCCCATGCCCTCGACCAAGC
>JAEUMG010000193.1 GCA_016793355.1 Hyphomicrobiales bacterium | reverse complement strand
GAAGGTCAAGATTAACGGCAAGGAGGTCGACCCCTTCCTTGGCTGGGTGATGACCACGCCCTTCAACACCATGAGCCGCTGCCCCGTGCTCTCGGTACCCTCGGGCCGCGCCAAGAACGGCGTGCCCACCGGCATCCAGATCGTCGGGCGCACCTATTGCGACGGCGACGTCTTCCGCGCCGCGTCGGCCTATGAACAAGCCGCCGGCCCCTGGTTCACGGGCAAGGACCGCCGGCCTGCGCTCTGACAGAATACAAGGTTTCCCTGCCCCTTGTGGGGAGGGATTGAGGGCGGGGGTGTCGGACAGACACCTCAATCCCTCACCGAACATGCGCCAATGTCGATCTCGGTGGCTTCGGTTCTGACGGTCATCGTCGATGACATCCATCCGGGTCGTACAGCCTGCCTGCAAGGAGTCCGTCATGTGCCGCAAGATCAAGACATTGTTCAATTTCGAGCCGCCGGCGAGCGAGGATGAGATCAGGGCTTCGGCCTTGCAGTTCGTTCGAAAGATTTCGGGTTATACGAACCCTTCGAAGGCCAATAAGGCGGCGTTCGATCGCGCCGTCGACGAAGTGACTGCGAGCGCCCGCCAGCTTCTGGCCTCGCTCGCAACGTCTCAGCCGCCGCGCGACCGGGTAATCGAGGCGAACAAGGCCCGCGCCAGGGCAAAATTGCGATACGCATAGCGCTTAACCGCAACCGGTTTTTCCGGCTATGCAAGTCGACCGAGAAATTCCTGAAAGCGCGGATTTTCGCGATAGGGGCCGAAGTCGGTATCGTTGCGAATCCATGTTCGCCAGGTTTCATTGGCACGCGGGCGCCATCGCTCCAGAATATCAAGCGACAGGTCAAGTTCACCCAAGAGCGCGTAGCCGCAAGCGACATTGTAGAGGGTGAGCGGATCATCCGGAGCGATCGCCAGCGCCCGCGCGCACCACTCGAAAGCGCGTGTCCGTTCGCCGAGCCGGGCCAACGAGCCGGCACCCACGGCGAGAGGCAGCGAGACCTCGGGATGATGTGCGCACATGCGCTCCGCCGCCTCGACGCCGCGCCGCGCCGCGCCATCTCAAGGGATTCTTCGGTGCGCCCCAGATCGTCATAGACCTGGGCGAGATTGAAGTAAACGCGACAATCGTCGGGATCGATCTCGCTGGCGCGTTTGTCCATCGTCGCGGAGGTTTCGAGATCGCCGGCTTCTCGCGCCGCATAAGCATAGAAGTAGTAGGCTTCGAAGCAATTGGGATCGATCGACACGGCGCGCTCGAATTCGATGACGGCTTCGGCATAGCGATCAAGATGGTGAAGAGCTATTCCATGCGAGGCATGCGCTTCGGCGAGTGTCGGATCAAGCTCAATCGCTTTGCTGCTCGCAGCGAAGATGTCCGAGGCTGTCACACCCTCGCTGTCGTTGACATAGAGAAAAAAGGCGGCGTTGGCCAGGCCGGCATAGGCGCGGGCATAGGCGGGATCGAGTTCCAGGCTCTTGGCGAACATGCGCCGGGCAAGGACCACATGCGATGTCGTATGCAAATGAAAAAGGTGGTGACCCTGAAGGTAATAGGTATAGGCCTCAACGCTCGAAGTGGGGATAGTCTCGATCGCCGCCCTCTCCTTGGGTAGTAGTTTTACCTTCAACTGCTCGACGATCGCCTTGGTGATCTCGTCCTGGACTGCGAAGATGTCGACAAGGTCGTGGTCATAGCGGTCGGCCCAAAGATGAGTACCGTCGCGGGCGTCGATCAATTGCGCACTGATGCGGACGCGATTGCCGGACTTACGCACGCTTCCCTCGACGACCGAGGAGACATTGAGACGCCGGCAGATCTCCTGGATGTCGACTGGCTTGCCCTTGTAACCATATGTCGTCTGGCGCGCGATCACCGAGAGGGCCGACACTTTCGACAGGTCGGTAATGATATCCGCGGTGATGCCATCCGCGAAGTATTCCTGCTCCGGGTCGCCGCTCATATTCGTGAAGGGCAGCACGGCGATCGAGGGCTTTCCATTTTCGGATCGCATGCCGGTGCGGCCGTTGGCGCCGGCACCCTCTTCAATAAGCTGATAGCCGACCCGCGGCACGGTCGCGATCCACTCTTTGCCATCCGGCCTCTGGCCCAAGCTCTTTCGCAAGGCTGCGATCTGAACCGAAAGGTTGCTCTCCTCGACCTGTTGCGAGGGCCAGGCGACATCCATGAGGTCTGCTTTCGACACCGCGCGACCGCCTGCCGCCAGGAGCGCCCCAAGCAGTGCCAGGCCCCTTTGTCCCATCGCAATTGGCGTTCCGTGCTTGAACAGCAATTTGCGCTCTGCATCGAGCTCAAACGGACCGAATGTCAATCGTCGCGTGCCCATGCGGTAACTCTAGCCGATTTAGGAGTTTTTCGGAACAATTCGGGGATTGCTTCAATACTGCACGGCTATCCGCAGGCATCCTTTCGACACGACGAGAACGTGGTCTGGAATTGAAAGGATCCTGAAATGCAACGCCAGTTTGACCTTCGATCGGCGATACTCGCACTTGCCCTGGTCTTCACGGGAAGCGACATGCTGCACGCCCGCCCGGAGATCGACCCATGCGGCCGCTCCTATCCGCAATTGACGGCGACATGTGACACGGCGGGCTTAATGCTCGCTGTCGAGAGCACCGAGGCAACAAAAGCTATCCAGCTCGTTGCCTCGCCCACACCCGTTCAACCGGCGAGCGACCTCGTTCGCATTCGCAACAACCGCGGCCGGGAGTAAGTTACCGGCCGGCCCGGATGACGTGAACTAAGTCGTCATCCTGGCTTCCCCCGGGATGACGGAACTTGGACCGGCGGTACTAATCCTTACTTCAGCACCGTCATCTGAACCTTCGCGGTGCCGGACAGGTGCAGGCCAACGGCGCGCGCCGCGCCATAGGCGAGATCGATGATGCGGCCGGCAATGAACGGCCCGCGATCATTGATCCGGACGATGACCGACTGGCCGTTCCTGAGATTGGTGACCTTCACCCGCGTCCCGAATTTGAGCGTCCGGTGGGCTGCCGTGAAGCCATTGGGGTTGAAGCTTTCCCCGTTCGCGGTCCGCTTGCCGCTCTTGTAGTAGGAGGCGATACCGACCTGGGCATCCGCCACTTCGACTGAACCGACTGAAACAACGCCGACTGACAACAGGCACGCAAAAGCAAAGGCGAACAAACCCCTCATTTCGTCCTCGATCTTGTTGGGAATGGGGGGTTGCCTAGGGAGGCGATAAGGCGAGATTGTGGTTGCCGCTTACGCTGCGGCAGTCAGCCCTTCGAGCGGGATTTGCGGCCTCCGCCCGGCGATAAGATCGGCGGTAATCCGCGCCGTCGCATGGCTCATCGTCCAGCCCATGTGACCGAGCCCGGTATTGAGCCAGAGATTGCGCAGGTGGGTGGGCCCGAGGATCGGCGTTCCCTCCGGCGTCATCGGGCGCAGTCCCGCCCAGTATTCGCAAGCCCCCCAGTCCGCACCCGACGGGAAGAGTTCGCGCATGATTTTGAGCATATGCGCGAAGTCGGAGGGCTTGTGCGAGCGGTCAAAGCCCGAGAATTCCGCCGTCGCCGTCGCCCGCACGCGATCGCCATAAGGCGCATAGGCGACGAGGTTTTCCTCATCCACCCCGCCGATGCTCGGCGGATTGTTGCGGCCCGAGACGGGAGCCGTGATCGAATAGCCCTTGACCGGATAAACCGGGAGATTGAGCCCGATCTGGCGCGCCAGTTGCGGCGTGTAAACGCCGAGACAGAGCACGGCGCCGTCGGCTGCGATCTCGCCCTTGTCGGTTTGAACGGCACTCACCCTGTCGCCATCCGTTCTCAGCGCCGAAACCGTCGTCCCGAAGCGGAAGGAAACGCCCTGCTCTTTCAGCCAACCGGCCATGTTGCGCGCGAACAGCCGGCAATCGCCGCTCTCGTCATTGGGCGCGTAAAGGGCGCCGGCAATGCGGTCCTTGACCGGCGCCAGCGCCGGATCGGCCTGGGCAGCGCCGTCGCGGTCGAGCGTCCGGATCTCGCAGCCCTCCTCCTGAAGGATCCGGCTCTTGGCGGCGGCGGCTTCGAAGGCGGCGGGATTGCGATAGAAATAGAGGAGCCCGCCCGTGTTGCCGTCATAGCGGACCGGTGCCCGCGCCAGCGTCTCGTGAAAGACGGATTGCGAGTAATTACAGAGCCTTGCCTTGCGTCTCGTGTTGATGGCCGCGCGCTCGGCCGTGCATTGCCGCCAGAACAGCCACATCCAGCGCCAGAAGGCGGGATCGGCGCTTGGCTTGAAGCGTAGCGCCTGGTCGTTGCGCCACAGGGACTTCAGGAGGATTTTGGGCGCTGCCGGCGACGACCAGGCATAGGCATGCGCTGGCGCAAAGAGACCGGCATTGGCGTAGGAGGTGAACGACGCGGGCTCGCTCTCCCGCTCGATGACGGTGACCTCATGGCCGTCGCGATTGAGTTCGTAAGCCGCCGTAATCCCCGCAATTCCTGCACCCAGAACCGCAATTTTCATGTAAGTCTCCGTCTTCCCGCCGATCCTGCCACGGGCGCAGCCGACATGCCATCGACCACACACCCCGACGCCTTTCATTTCGACCGCACCGTCGAGAGTTATTGGGAGGCGAGCGCCGATCCTTTGAACCTCGATCTCGCACCCCTGACGGGCGATGCCCGCTGCGATGTGGCGATCATTGGCGCGGGCTATACCGGGCTCTCGACCGCTCTTACCCTGCGCGAGGACTATGGCCTCGATGTCCGCGTGCTCGATGCCGCGATGCCGGGCTGGGGTGCTTCGGGCCGCAATGGCGGCTTTGCCTGCATCGGCTCGCACAAGCTTGGCTACGGCAGCATGATCGCGCGCTATGGCCGCGACGAAACCATTCGCTTTTTCAGCACCATGCGCGAGGCCGTCGATCGCGTCCGCGACAATTGCCGGCGCTACGGGATCGAAGCCTCATTGACCGAAGGCGGCGAAGTCTCCCTGGCCCATCGCCCCAACCGGATGGCGGAACTGGCTGCGGAAAAATCCTTCATGCAGGCGACCTTCGGCGAGACGATGGAGCTTCTCGACGCAAACGCCTTGCGCGAGAGGGGCTTATGGAGCCCGCATTTTCATGGCGGCCTCGCATGCGCGGTGGGGGCCAGCATTCATCCTCTGAACTATGCGCGCGGCCTTGCCCGCGCCGCGCAAGGCTTAGGCGCGCATACTCACCCGTTTTCACGCGTCAGAAGCTGGTCAAAGCACGCAAAAAAGTACGTTTTAACCACCGAAAACGCGCGCCTTGAAGCCGATCACGTGGTCATCGCCACCAATGGCTACACCTCCGAAAGCATCTTCCATCACCACCGCGATCGCCTCATGCCGGCGCTCTCCAACATCATCGTGACGCGGCCGCTCACCGAAGATGAACGCGCCGAACAGGGCTGGACGTCGCGCGTCATGGCCTATGACACGCGCAATTTATTGCATTATTTCAGGCTCTTGCCGGATGGGCGATTCCTGTTCGGCGGGCGCGGCGGCACCGACGCATCGGATGGCGGCGCAGAACCGATGAAGGCCCACATGATCGCCACTCTCAAGCGCATGTTTCCGGTCTTCGGCCGCGCCGAAATCGACTATTTCTGGCGCGGATTCGTGTGTCTTTCGCGCGATCTGGTGCCCTATGTCGGCGCGCTCGATGATCACCGCAGCGTGTGGACCTCGATCGCCTATCACGGCAATGGCGTCGCCATGGCGAGCTATTGCGGCCGGGCGCTCGCCCATCTCATTGCCGGAAAGCCGGAGCGCGCGAATTTACCTGCGGTTGTAACCCGGAGGCTCGCACCCTTTCCGGCTGCAAGCCTCCGGCCGCTCTATCTGAAAGGCGCCTATCTCTGGTTCGGCGCCAAGGATGAATGGCTGTGACTAGATCGCCGCTTCGACCATGATCTCGACATCGAGGCCGGGGCCTGCGAGCTTCGATTCGACGGTGGCGCGGGCCGGCGTCTGGCCCTTGACCACCCAGGCATCCCAGGCTTCGTTCATTTCCGCCCAGGTCTTGATGTCGGTGAGCCAGATATTGGCCTTGACGATCTTGGTCTTGTCGCTGCCGGCCTGCTTCAGGATGTCGTCGATCTGCGAAAGGATGTCCTTGGTCTGCTCCTTGACCGACTTGCCGACCGTCGTCTCGGCGACCATGCCGGCAAGATAGATCATGCCATTGTGAATGACCGCTTCGCTCATCCGGTCGCCGGCACCAATACGCTTCAAGCTCATCGTCTTCTCCTGTGTTGAAATGTGAAATGCGAAACCGGACTAACGCAATCCGTCCTCGCCCTTGATCTCGTGCTTCTGCAGGCCGCCGATGCGCGGCAGGGGCCGGCCAGAATCGGTGACCGCGATCGCCACGACGATTTCGCCGGCACGCGGCGCATCGGGAATGCGCGCCTCGATCGCATCGAAATGCGAGCGGACATAGGCCGCATCCTTGTGGCCGAGCGGAATGTCGATCGCCGTGCCGGGGCCGCCCATTTTCTTCGCCGAAGGGATCAGTGCCGGCCCCTTGACCAGAACCTTGCGGACCGGCGTTCCCATCTTGGGATGCAGGATCGCGGCGGCATGTTCGAGTTCGCCCTTCTCGCCGACGATCGCCGCCTTGCCGAAGCTTTCCGCCTTGCCGCCTTCGATGCCGAGGGCCGCCACGCATTTCTCGGTCAGCAGACCGCCGAGCTCTTCGCCGATCGCCATGAGGTCGGAAAGATCCTCCTGATACGTGCCGGCAAAGGGATTCTCGATGACCGCCAATGCCACGGCGCGCCGCGCCGGCGGCTCGACCGCGCGATCCATCTCGCGATAGACTTCATCGACGACGGTGAGAAGCTTGCGGATTTTTGCCTTCATCGCAGTCCATCCACTCCCTTGATCTCGGTGGCGGCAAGCCCGCCGACGCGTGCATGAATGCGCGAGCCCGTCGTCATCGCCAGGAGGACGATGAGTTCATCGCTCTTCGGCGCGCCCGGCACGCCCGCCTCGATCGCATCGAAATGCGAGCGCACATAGGATGCATTGATATGGGTGATCGGCACATCGAGCCGCGCACCCGGCCCGCCGACCTTCTTCGCCGACGGCACGATCGCCTTGGCTTGCCCGAGGATCGCACGCATCGCATAGCCGCCCGGCACATGCCAGAGCGCGCCGTGTTCGAGTTCGCCGGCGCTGCCGATGATGGCGCCCTTGCCATAGCCCTGGATTGCCGCGGGGCCGCCGAGCGTATCGGCGAGACGCCTGGCGAGATCGACGCCCAAGGGCTCGAGCGCCTTCATCATCGGCATGATGTCTTCGACATAGCGCCCGGCATAAGGGTTAGTCAGGACCGCGGCGATCGTTCCGCGCAACAAGGGCTTCGCTGGCGCCGGCCCGAATTCATGCCGGATTTCTTCGGTTTCGAGATGGATGCGGCGGATTTCGATCAGGGACATGATTGCAGCACGCGCAATGAGCGGTGTTCGGCTGTGCCAATGACACGGATTTGGCCCTGCAGCAACAGTACCGCGCCATGGATCAACCGGGCCTGCAGCAATCGCATGGCTTCGGCCTCGCCACTATTCAGCGCCTCCGCGATGGCGTTCTCCGGCAAAGGATCGACCGCGACCGTGACGGGAATGTCGCCCAGATCGCTATCATCCTTCACCTCATGCGCCGGGCGCCGGGCGATCGCGGGATGATCGATATTCACTGCATTGGCAATCACCGTCGCGGCGGCATCGGCGGAAGCAGCATTCACCGCGAGAACGGTGACGGCATCGGCAATGCCGAGGCTCTGGCTGCGCCCGCGCCAGCCCGAGGTCGCGACACCGCGCGTCGGATCGGATGCGGCGAGCGTGATCGTTCCGGCGAGCGCCAGATCTTCGGGCCGCGCCGCAAGGCCGATCGTCACCGTCTCGCCTTCGCCTAAGTAGAAAGCGCTATCGCCGCCATTGTTGATGAGCACGCGGCGCAAGGGCGGCATCGGCCGTATGCTGGCGAGAATTTCATCGGCGACCGCGCCGGCGACCGCCGCCATCGGCGTGATGAAGCGATCGGCAAAGGGCTGGCAGGCCTGTGCCATGGCGCGCGCGACATCGCCCCTGTGAGAGTCTTCCCCTCGCCCTGAGAATCTCCCTCCCCCTTGTGGGGAGGGATTGAGGATGGGGGTCGTGAAATTATCTCCGGACACTGCGCGGACTAACGATGATGGATCAGCGCAACCCCCACCCCGGCCCTCCCCACAAGGGGGAGGGTGAAGATTGTTTGATGTCAGGTCACCATGAGGGGTGGAAAAATGCGCTTCTCCAGCTCGCCCTGAGAATTTCCCTCCCCCTTGTGGGGAGGGATTGAGGGTGGGGGTCGTGAAATTATCTCCGGACACTGCGCGGACTAACGATGATGGATCAGCGCAACCCCCACCCCGACCCTCCCCACAAGGGGGAGGGTGAAGACCGTTGTCTAAAGGCTGGCGTAGCAGTTCCAACTCCGCCGCCAGTTCGCCAAGGATCGTCTGGAACCGCTCCCAGCCGCGCCGCGCCGCGATATCGGCGGCATCGGCGCGACCATCCAATGTGATGATGAGATCGATCGGCCCGTGCTGGAAATGCAACCGCCCGTCATCGAGCCGGCGGCCGGCCGGGCCCGGCATGCTCACGCCTTGGCGGCGAGCGGCCAGGGATTATCGCCCACGGCAGCATCCATGCGCTTGTTCGCGAGCGCGCGCAGTTCGGCAGCATCGCGCACATAGCTCATATGGCCGCCGAGTGCTGCATAATCTTCGCGCCGCATGGTGAACTCGATCGGCGCAACCAGGGCCGGCGTCGGCACATAGCCGAAGGCATGTTTCGGCAGACGCGACACGTCGACCATGAAGGTGATACCGCCGCCCGGCCAGACATAGACCGGCGCGCCGCCGCAAGTAACGCGCGTCAGGGCCTGGCGCACCGAGCGCGTGAGATTGACCGGATTCTCCGTGACCCCGGCGCGCAATGAACCTCCCGCACCGCCCATGAACAGCACGCTGCACAGAGCCGGCTCGCAATTTTCCCCGATCCGCTCGACGACGCGCCGTACCGGCTCCGGCATCGGCTTTTCCCGCGGCACCAGGTTCTCGTCAAGCTCGAGCCAGATCGCGTGATCGCCCGTCGTCGACACCATCAAGAGGCGCAAGCCCGGCCATGCCGTATCTGCATCGATTTTCTTGATGATGTCGCGCGGATCGGTGACATCGGTGCCGCCCCAGCCCGATCCCGGATTGGCGACCTGGAAGTAACGGCCCGGCGTCGAGCGCCGCCCGCGCACGCGAATGCCTGCCGGCTTCATGTTGAGGACGCGCCCCGCCTGGTGCTCGGTCAACACCCCGGTGATGTGATCGTCGACGACGATGACCTCATCGACATGCGACTGCCACTGCTTGGCGAACATGCCGATCGTCGCCGAGCCGCAGCCGACCCGCATGCGTGTCTCCTCGATCCCGTCGATCACCGGCGCGGCGGCGGCCTTCACGATGATCTCCGAGCCGCCATCGACGGTGAGCGTCACTGCCTCGCCATTGCAGAGCGCGAGCATCGTGTCGCAGGTGACGGTGCCCTCCTTCTTCGAACCGCCGGTCAGATGCCGGACACCGCCGATCGCCAGCATCTGCGAGCCATATTCGGCGGTCGTCACATGGCCGACCTGTTCGCCCGCAGCGCGCACCGCCGCCTGTTCCGGCCCGACATAGCGGTCGGTGTCGATCTTCACTTTCACACCGCAATAGCTGAAGATGCCTTCGGTCACGACCGTGATCAGGTCGACACCCTCGACCTTGCTCGACACGATGAAGGGCGCGGGCTTGTAATCGGGATAGGTCGTTCCGGCGCCGATGCCGGTCACGAAGACGTTTTCGGGCCGCACCGGATTGCCCGACCACTCGGCGCCCATGAAGGCGACCGCATGATCGGCCTTCTGCAGAAGCACCACCGGATCGACGCGAACGAGATTGCCTTCGACATTGGCATAACGGTCGCAGGCACCGGATTTGCCCGGCCTGATGCGGCACAGAACCGGGCAGGCATCGCAGCGCACGATGCCGTCGCCCTCGCGCGCGCCGAAGGCTTCGGTCATGTCGGTCATGGCCGTACCCCTGCAGCTTTAAGCGCGGCATAGACGCGATCGGGCGTGGCCGGGGCGCGCGTGATCCGGACACCCGTTGCATTTTCGATGCCTGCGAAGATGGCCGGCGCCGTCGGGATCAGGGCCGGCTCGCCGATGCCCTTGGCACCGAACGGCCCGAAGGGTGCCGCATCCTCGATGAGGATTGTCTTGATCTCCGGCATGTCGCCGAAAGTCGGGATGAGATAGTCGTGCAGGTTCTCGGTGCGGCCCGGGAGATACTCTTCCATCAGCGCGAGCCCCAGCCCTTGCGCGATGCCGCCATGGATCTGGCCTTCGACCAGCGTCGGGTTGATGGCGCGGCCGACATCATGGGCGGCCACCATGCGCACCACCTTCACGAGACCGAGGGCGATATCGACGGTGACCTCGGCCATCTGCGCCGCGAAGCCGTAACAGGCATAAGGCACGCCCTCCCCGGCTTCATCGAGCGGGCTGGTCGGCGGATCAAAGCTGCCCTCGCCCGACAGGACATCGCCGCGCGCATCGGGCTTGAGCGTTGCGAGTTCGAGGTAATGTTCGCCGGCCGAATCGCGCAAAATCACGCGGCCATTCGAGAGACTGATCGTCGAATCTTCACCGGCATTGCTGCGCTTGAGGATTTCCGCGCGCAAGGAGCGCGCCGCAAGTTCCACAGCGCGGCCCGAGACATAAGTCTGGCGCGAGGCGGATGTCTTGCCGGCATCCTCGGTCAGGTCCGTGTCGCCCATCACGTAATCGAAATATTCGACCCCGACGCCCAAGGCCTCGGCGGCGATCTGGATCATGATCGTATTGGAACCCTGGCCGATATCGGCAGCACCATTATAGAGCATCACGCGGCCGTCGGGCCTGAGTCCGACCCGCATCGTCGAGGGATTGGGAAGGGACGTATTGCCGATGCCGTACCACATGCAGGCAATCCCGACGCCGCGGCGCAAGGGTCCTTCCGTCACGCGCCTGGCAAGTGCTTCGCGCCAGTCGTCGCGCAAGGCTTCGAGACAAGCGGCGAGCCCGGCACTCGAGTTCAATACCTGTCCGGTGGCCGTCGCCTCACCGGCGCGAATCGCATTGAGCAACCGGAATTCGAGGCGGTCCATGCCGAGCTTGTCGGCCAATTGATCCATCAGGGCTTCATGGGCAATGGCCGCCTGCGGCACGCCGAAGCCGCGAAACGCGCCCGACGGCGGGTTGTTGGTGTGAAGCGCCCGGCTCAAGGCCCTTACATGCGGCACATGATAGGGCCCCGTCGCGTGCACTGGCACGCGATTGGCGACCGTCGGGCCCCAGGAGGCATAGGCGCCGGTATCGAAATCGCCCTCGAAATCGAATGCAACCAAGCGTCCCTTTGCATCCGCCGCGGCGCGCGCACGGATTTGCGAGGGATGACGCTTGGTCGTCGCCATCATCGATTCGGGCCGCGAATAGATGCAGCGCACCGGCTTCTGCAGCATCCAGGCGGCAAGGGCGACAAGCGGCTGCACGGAGAGATCGAGCTTGCCGCCGAAGCCGCCGCCGGTCGCCGTCGGGATGACGCGCACCGCCGACTTCTCCAGGCGCATGATATGGGCGATCTCGTCGCGATCCATCGTCGGGCATTGCGTGCAGGCGACGATTTCGAGGCGATCGCCGATGCGCTGCGCGAAGCCGGCCTCGGGT
>JAEUMG010000245.1 GCA_016793355.1 Hyphomicrobiales bacterium | reverse complement strand
GATGCGCGTCTGCGCATGCAATGGGGAAACCATGCACACCATACTCCTGCGCGGCCCGCTGGCCGCTATCCTGCTTGCTGGAACAGCCATCTCCGGCCACGCGGCCGAAGCGTTCAATCGCATCGCGACCTTCCACGTCGTCGATAACCTGCCGGCAGGTGCCGACCCGGCGAAATCGACAGTCGCCGAGATCATCGCCGCGACCGCCGACGGCAACACGCTTGTCTACACCGACAGTCCCGGCAATCGGATTGGCCTCATCGACATTGCCGATCCCAGGATGCCGAAGCCGGCGGGTACAGTGGATCTTGGCGGGGAACCTACCTCGACCGTCGTCGCCGGAAATTACGCACTGGTCGGTGTCGTGACATCGGAAAACAAAGCCAATCCATCCGGGCATCTGGCGATTGTCGATCTCGCCGGCAAGGCGGTCTCCGCCACCTGCGATCTCGGCGGTCAGCCCGACTCGCTCGTCAGCAGCCCCGATGGAAAATATCTTGCCATCGCCATCGAGAATGAGCGCGACGAAGACGTGAATGAAGGCGCCATCCCGCAATTGCCGGGCGGCAATCTGACGGCCTTCGAGATCGCCGCGGACGGAACCGTCGACTGCGCCACCAGCAAAGTGATCGACCTGACCGGCATCGCGGCCATCGCGCCGGAAGACCCGGAGCCTGAATACGTCGACATCAACGCCAGGAACGAGGTTGTGGTCACTCTCCAGGAGAACAACCACATCGCTGTTGTCGATCTCGCCACCGGCAAGATCGTTTCACATTTCCCGGCGGGCACCGTCGATCTCGTGAACATCGACACCGAGAAGGATGGCATTATCTCGCTGACCGGCAAGAAGGAGGGCGTCCCGCGCGAGCCCGATACCGTCCAATGGATCGATGACAACCGCTTCGTCACCGCCAATGAGGGTGATTGGAAGGGCGGCAGCCGCGGCTTCACGATATTCAACAAGGATGGGACGGTTGAGTTCGAAAGCGGTCCGGCCTTCGAATATGAGACCATCCGCCTTGGCCACTATCCCGAAAAGCGCAACAAGAAGGGCAGCGAGCCCGAAGGGGCCGAGGTTGCGACGTTCGGCGGCGACAAGCTGATCTTCATCGGCGCGGAGCGCGCCTCGCTCATCGGCGTCTACAGAGATGAAGGACCGGGCAAGGCGCCGGCCTTCCTGCAAGCCTTGCCTGGCGGTATCGGGCCGGAGGGTCTTCTCGCCATACCGAGCCGCAATCTCTTCGTCACCGCGTCCGAGACCGATCTGCGTGAAGATGGCCTCATCGGTTCCGTCGTGACCGTATACCAGCGCGGCGAAGGCACGCCGGCCTATCCGACCATCGTCTCGGCGAACGACGCCAATGGCCTGCCTTTGCCCTGGCGGGCCTTGTCCGGCACTGTCGCCGATGCCACGGCGCCGGGCAAGCTCTATGCCGTCATCGACAGCGTCTCGTCGCAGGCCCAGATCCTGACCATCGATGCGACGCAAAAGCCTGCCCTCATCACTGGCGCCCTCACCGTGACCAGGGACGGCAAGCCGGCCGAGCTTCTCGATCTCGAAGGGATTGCGCTCGCCTCCGATGGCGGCTTCTGGCTCGCTTCCGAAGGCAATCCCGAGCGCGAAAAGAACAAGACCCAGTCGACGCTGATCAAGGTCGATGCCACAGGCAACATCGTCGAGGAGATCGCCCTTCCCGAGGCGCTCGCCGCCAATGCCACGCGTTTCGGGTTCGAGGGCATCACGGTCACCGGCTCCGGCGCCGATGAAACCGTCTGGCTCGCGGTTCAGCGCGAATGGAAGGACGACCCCAAGGGTCTGACCAAGCTTCTTGCCTACAAGCCCGCGGACAAGAGCTGGGGCGCCGTCCACTACCCGCTCGACAAGGCGGAAAAAGGCTGGGTCGGCCTCTCTGAGATCACGGCAGTTCCTGGCGGCCTCATCGTGGTCGAGCGCGATAACCAGGTGGGCCGCGATGCCAAGATCAAGAAACTGACCTTCGTTTCGCTTGACGGCGTGACGCCGGCTCCGCTTGGCGGCGACCTGCCGGTGGTGACGAAGAAGGAATTGCGCGATCTCATTCCCGATCTTGCAGCCGCCGGCGGCTACATCCTGGACAAGATCGAGAGCTTTGCGGTCGACGCGGCCGGCGAGGCCTATATCATCACCGACTCGGCAAGCTCAATACGTCGATGTAGTTCGTAAGAAAGCTGAGCCGGCCAGGTGTACAGCTTGGCCGGCTCTGTGTTGTCTCTCCATGGCCGCGCTTGACGCGGCCACCCAGTCTCAATCGACGAGTCGAGCCCGCCGATGAAGTGATGTTACGGCGTCGGCCTCAGCACGCCATTGGCATCGCGCTTTAAGGGCGCAGGCTGCTTCGGCAGAGGCGCACCGGGGGCCTCGACGACCGACACACCATAGGCCCAGTCCGGTGGGCAGATCGCGACATACCTGGCATATCCGCCGACCCCGCCCTTGGGCTTGGCAAAGCCGATCGAGATCAGCGCTCCTGCTTCCGGAACCTGATCGAGATTGGCAACGCCCTCGGCCTGCGCAAAGTGATTGTGCATCAGCCACGCCTCACCCTCGAGCGTGGGCGTTGTGTCCGTATCGAGCGGCTCGTGTCCGTGGAACAGGATTTTGCGCTCGAGATGCAGGAACTGCAGCGTGTCGAGCTTGATACCGGGGAATGGTGCATTGGCGAAATTCGCCGTATCCGACCAATTCTTGTACCAGTCGGAACGGATCATCACGACGGAGCCTTCCGGCACCTGGCCGTGCTTGGCCTCCCAGGCCTTCACATCGTCGATCGTTGCGTGATAGCCCGGATCCGCGGCAACCTTGTCGTGAATGTCGATCACCACGAGCGGGCGCAATGTGAAGCTCGCCGGCAGATCGCTGATCGTTGCACCGAGATTGTCCCAATGCGCCGGCGGATCGAGTTGCGTGCCGTATTGGTCGGTCGGCAGGATATAGGCGCTGGCAACGAAGCCATGCTTCTCATAGGTGAATTCGTCGCCCTTCTTGGCGTAATCGCCGAGGTCGGCGCCGGCCACCGCCGCCATGAAGGTTGCGTTGCCGAAGCCCGGCCACACCGGCTGGACCGGCTCGAAAGCGTGCGTCAGGTCGACATATTTGGCGGTCTTGAAGTTGCTCTCGTAGATATCCCAGAACGGATGCTTTTCCTCCGCCATGCCTGGCGCCGCGGTAACGAAGAGCGTCAACGCCGCGGCCGCTAACAGCTTGCGCAGCATCGCTTTCATCGATGAAGTTTTACGCATGTCTCACCCCTCAATTCTCGGCCTGCCTGAGGCCGCTGGGAGCATGCTAGCACCACGCCGCTCCCCGCCGAACGGGAAAAATGGAGACGTCGTCGCGATGTTACTTCTGAAGGCCACGATCTAGGGTTGCGAGCTGCGCTCGGCCATGTTGCGCCAGCGCCCAGCCTCATCCTGCCGCCAATAGCTGACCGCGTGGCCTTCGCTTGTCATGCGTCGCCACCAGTCGCGCGCCTGCGCAACCGAATCCGGCAGATTGCCGTCGAACATGACGATCGCGCGCTCAAGCCCCTCAAGGGAGGCGGGCTCCGCACCATCGAGGAAGAAGCTGACATGCGGCGCATTGGGCCGATCCGAATTGGCCGTCAGCCAAATGGGCTGGCGCGCCGCGCGACCGTCGGCCGCCGTTCCATGCGGCACAAACGAGTCTTCGCGATAGGACCACAGGAGAGTCGAGACCGCCTCGACGCGTTCTGCAACGCCAATATGGACCACCGCTCGCCAGCCCCGCGCCAGCGTCTTTTCGAGAAGCTGCGGCAGCACGGTTTCCAGAGGCTGGCGTTCCAGGTGGTAGAAATAGACTTCGGTCATCGCTTGATCGTGCCCCCGCCGCACCGGAAATGGCGATTCTCTTTTCGCCGCGATGACACTAGACTATCGGCTGCTGTGTGGGATGGGGGTATTGCATGGCGCAGAGACTGGCAATTTGGCTTGCAGCGGCGGTGCTCGTCTTGGAATTCGGAGTGATCGCGCATGCGCGCGCAGCGCAGGCAACAGGCCTGTGTTCATGTTGCCTCGATCCCATGCCGGAAGCCTGCGGTACCGCCTGCGCGGCGCGCCAGAGCGAGCCTGGCCAGTGCCCGGCCTTCGTGATCTACGATGGCGAGGGTGCGGTGGGTCCCGGCGGCAACCCCCTTAACGCCATGTCGCTGAAAGAACTGGACATTGGCAAGCCGCGGCGCATCAAGCTTGAGGGATTTCGCAAGTTCCTCGAGAAATACCGCGTCAAGGCGATCAGGGACTGGCGCGCCGCGGCCCGCGCCTATGACCGTGGCAAGCTCACCAGAGACGCTTTCGAGGAGGCAAGCACGCTCTACCGCGATGCCCTCGTCGGCTACTATCACGGTATCCGGGCCTATCGCGAAAACATCCGCGCAGCCCCGGAATGACGCCTCCTATTCGTAGTATTTCTCGACCAGCCGGTTGAGAAGCCGCACGCCCCATCCCGAGGCCCAGCCCTGGCTGATGGGACTCTTCGGCGAGTCCATGGCCGTGCCCGCAACGTCAAGATGCGCCCACGGGACATTATTGACGAAGCGCTGAAGAAACTGCGCGCCGGTGATCGAACCGGCATTGCGGCCGCCGATATTCTTCATATCGGCCACCTCGAAATCGATCATCTTGTCGTATTCGGGTCCCATCGGCATGCGCCAGACCTTTTCGCCGGTCTCGAGCCCGGCTTCGGCAAGGCGGGTCGCCAGTTCGTCATTGTTGGAGAAGAGCCCGGCATGCTCCTTGCCCAGCGCCACCAGGATGGCGCCGGTCAGCGTCGCCAGATCGATCATGAATTCCGGCTTGAAGCGGTTCTGGATGTACCAGAGCACATCGGCGAGCACGAGCCTGCCTTCGGCGTCGGTATTGAGCACGGCGATGGTCTGGCCCGACATGGATTTCACAACGTCTCCAGGCCGCTGAGCCTTGCCGTCCGGCATGTTCTCGACAAGCCCGATGGCGCCGACCACATTGGCCCGCGCTTTGCGCTTGGCGAGCGCCAGCATGAGCCCGAGGACGCACGCCGCTCCGCCCATGTCGCCCTTCATGTCTTCCATCCCGGCCGCTGGCTTGATCGATATGCCGCCGGTATCGAAGGTGACGCCCTTGCCGATGAAGGCGATCGGCGCCTTGCCGCGCTTGCCACCGTTCCAGCGCATCACGACCATGCGCGGGGGGTGCGATGAGCCTTGCGCGACGCCAAGCAGCGCACCCATGCCGAGCTTCTCCATCTGGGCCGGCGTCAGGATCTCGACCTGCACGCCAAGCTTGGACAAGGCCTTGGCACGATTGGCGAACTCGATCGGAAAGAGATGGTTGGCCGGCTCATTCACCAGATCGCGGGCCAGATGTACGCCCGCCGCGACGGCATCGAGATCGGCAAAGGCCTGCTTCGCCGCCGCCGCATCGCCGGTCAGCAGAGTCAGCCCCGAAAGGGTGGGAACCTCTTCGGGTTTCTTCGATTTGTATTTGAGGAAGCCATACGTGCGCAGCCGCACGCCCGAGGCCAGGAGCGCCGCCGCCTGTCCCGCCTTGAGCTTGACGCCGGACGGGAAATCGACCGCCATGGTCGCCTCTTTCGCCTTCATCCCCTGAAGCGCGCCGGCAATCGTGCCGCCGAGATATTCCACTTCGCGCGCCGTGAGCTTTGAAGGCTCGCCGAGCCCGAATATGACGATGCGCTCAAACTGGGTGCCTGCCGGAGCCACGATGTCCAGCATCTGGTCGCGCTTGCCCTCGAATTTCGCAGCCTTGATGGCACGCGCCAGATGCCCGCCAGAGGCGGCGTCGGCCTTCGCACCCAGTCCGGATAATTTTCCGCCTTCTGCGGCAAAGGTGATAAAGATTCCCGACTTTGGCAGCACGGGCGGTTCGAATCTGACTTTCATGAAGAATCCTGAAAAACTGTCCTGCGATGTGCCTCCCTTACCGCCTTAACGTCTCGTCTTCAACGATCAACGCTCTGTTAGGCATGCGGGCATGGCTGCCACGCCACGACCGCAATTTCTTCCGAGCCTCGCATCGATTTCCTTCTAGGCGAAGCGGATCAAACCGGTTAAAAAAGTGCAAACATTCGTGATTTGGCAGCTTACACTCCGGCCATGACGGGGGATTCGGTCATCAGGCAACGGCGCGGCATTTCTGCTGCAATGCGGTATTGTGCCTATATCATCGTCTTTTTTGCCGCATTTGCGGTGACCGCACTGCTGTCGCCGCTATCCAAGGCTGCCACGACCGAAACGGCGGCAGACAAGGAAGACAAGGTCAAACCCGTCCTCAAGACGCCGCCGAAGGGTACCCGCGTCAATGTCGTTTCCGACCGGATGACCTATGATTCTCGTACCAAGATCGCCGTGGCCACGGGTCGGGTGGAACTGACCTATGGGCCGTACAACCTGATCGCAACGCGCGTGACCTACAATACCGCGACCGGCGTGATGACCGCGAATGGCGAGGTTCGCCTCAAGGAGCCAAGCGGAAATGTGCTCGAAGCCGAGAAGACTGAGATGCGCAACCGCTTCAGGGACGGTTTTGCCGAACACCTGCGGTTGCTTCTAACCAACAATTCCACGATCACGGCCGATTATGCGGTGCGCCGCGACGGCTACATCACGGTCTACGACCGCGTCGTCTATAACCGCTGCGCCACATGCGTGATGCCCAATGGCGAGCCGCTTTGGCAAATTCGCGCCCGGCAGTCGACGCATGACGAGCGCGAGCACATGATCTATCACAAGGACGCGACCTTCGAGTTCGGCGGGATGGATATCGTCACCCTGCCCAAGTTCTCGCAGCCCGACCCGACGGTCCAGCGCAAGACCGGCGTGCTGGCGCCAAAATTCAGCTACGGCAAAATCTACGGCGGCGGCGTCACCGTTCCCTATTTCATCAACCTCGCTCCCAATTACGACCTGACCTTGCTGCCGACGCTCACCTCGAGACAGGGCTTGATGGCCGGCGCAGTCTGGCGTCACCGGCTTGCTTCAGGCCAGTATTACGTTGAGGGCGACGGCATCTACCAGCTCGATACCGACCAGCCGCCGCCCGGCGACACGCATTGGCGCGGCTCCGCACGCACCGCCGGCGAGTTCACCCTTAACGAAAACTGGAAATGGGGATGGGACGGGACCGTCGTGAGCGATGTCGAATTCATGCGCCGCTACGACATCGACGATCGCGACGAAATCACCAACAAGCTTTATCTAACGGGCATCAATGATCGCAATTATCTGTCCGCCCAGGCTTTGCATTTCCAGGGACTGCTGACGACCGATGATCAGGACGAATTGCCGGTCGCCCTGCCCTACATCCGCTATGACTACATGCTGGATCAGCCGATCTTCGGGGGCGAACTGGGATTCAAATCGACACTGTACAGCCTGACGCGCGAACAGGCCGTCGTTGCTTTCCCGACTGTCGATCTCGGCACCGACCAGCAGCGCGGCACGGTTGAAGGGAACTGGCAGCGTCAAATGTACACCGACTTGGGCGCGGTCATAACGCCCTTCGCGACGATGCGCGGCGATCTCTACATCAGCAAGAACCTGCCGAACGAGAATATACCCGGTGACTATAGCGACGAGGAAACCACCGGCCGCCTGCTGCCAAAGGCCGGCGTCGAGGTCAGCATGCCCTTCATCGGCTCGAACGATCTCGGCCAGCACATCCTGACGCCGATCGCTCAGATCATCGCGGCGGGCGACGAATCGGACACTGACGAGTTCGGCAAGGAAGATTCGATCAGCATCAATTTTGACGATACCAGCCTGTTCCTTCACGATCGCAACACCGGACTCGACCAGTACGAGGCCGGCACCCGCGTCAACATGGGGGTGCTCTACACCTTCCTGGATCCCGCTGGCGGTTTCGCGCGGGTGAGCTTCGGCGAATCGTTCCATATTGCGGGCGAAAACAGCTTCCTCCCCGGTTCCGGCCTCGATGACGTTCGCTCCGACCTTGTCGGCGCGATCGCCTGGCAACCCTGGGAGACGCTGGGCTTTTCCTACCAGATCCGCGCCGCCGAAGACCTGTCGGAGGTCCGCGTCCAGCAGGCCGGCGTGAGCCTCACTTTCGACAGGATTTCAGGGTCTCTCCACTATGTGGACGTGGACGCCGCCCCGGATTACGGGCGTCCGGAACCCGAACAACAGGTCTGGGGAACTGCGGCCTGGAATTTTGTACCCGGCTGGACCCTTTATGGCGGGGCCCGTTACGACATTGAAGGGTCGCAGATGATCAAGGATATGGTTGGCATCGGCTACGATTGCGACTGCTTCAACTTCAAGCTTCTGTTCAAGGAGGATTACACGAACGGCGGCCAGAAGGGTGACGATGTCGGCCGCTCTGTCATCTTCACGGTTGATTTGAAATCGCTGACCGGACAGGGCCAGAGCGAATGGGAAGGGCTGTGATGGCTTCGCGCAGCTTCGCCAGAGGCGCGATTCTCGCCTGCTCGATAGTCCTTGGTTTCGCCTGCGGCGCTGCCCGGGCCGATCAGCAATCGGTCATCGTGACCGTCAACGACCAGCCGATCACCAGCTACGACATCGAGCAGCGTTTGCGCCTGTGGGAGATTCTTGGCAGCAGCAAAAAGGAACAGTCGCGCAAGCAGGCGCTGCAGGCACTCATCGATGACGTGATCAAGATCTCCGAAGCCAAGAAGAACAAGGTCGATGCGCCGGAAGAGATGGTCAACGCCCACCTTCAACGCATGGCGAAGGGCATGCAGACCGACATGAACGGGCTTGCCGCGAAGCTCAAGAAACAGGGCGTGTCGATCAACGCGCTCAAGCAATATGCGAAGGCGCAGATCTCGTTCAACCGATTGCTCGTAGCGCTCTACAAGGTCGACGTGTCCGTCGACCCGGCCGAAGTCGACAAGGCGCTGCAGAAATTGTCCGCCGATCCGCGCCTCAAACCGGTCCTGGTCTATCAGATCATGGAAATCGTGCTGCCGATCGAGAAGTCGGATCCCTCCATGCAGCAGCAATTGCTTTATGCCCGCGCCGTCGAGGCCGAGACGATCAAGCAGCGTTTCACCAGCTGCAACAATCCCCGCGCCGCCACCGAAGGCGTCTACAACACCGTCATCAAGAAGCCAATGGAAGTGGACGCCTCGAAGATACCGCCGCCATTAAAGCAGGCACTGGACAAGGCCGGCCCCGGAAGGCTGGTCGGACCGTCCCTGCAGGGCTCGAGCGTGCAACTCATCGCCCTCTGCGGCCGCCAGAATTTCGCACCTCCGCCGCCGACGCGGCAAGCCGTCGAATCGATGCTTGAGAACAAGAAATTCGAGGGCTACGAGCAGCGCTACATGCGCGATCTGCGCCGCACGGCTTTCATCGACTATAAGGACCCGAGCTATTCTCAATAGCTGTCCGCGTCTCTTGTCCGGCTGTCCGTGACCGGCGACGGCCTGCCGCCGCTACGCGAGGTGATTGCCAGGTTCGGGCTGGGTGCGACCAGGGCTCTGGGCCAGAATTTTCTCTTCGATCTCAACCTCACGGGGCGAATTGCCCGCGCCGCATCGCCCCTCGCCGGTTGCACCATCGTCGAAATTGGCCCGGGACCCGGTGGTCTGACGCGTGCCCTTCTTGCCGAAGGCGCCGAGCGGATCGTTGCCGTGGAGCGCGATGAACGGGCCATTCCGGCACTCGCCGAAATCGCAGCGGCCTATCCGGGGAGGCTTGAAATTCATGCCGCCGACGCGCTGGCCGTCGACTGGCGGTCCATAGTCTCCGGTCCGGCCAAACTCGTGGCAAACCTTCCCTACAACATCGCCACGCCCTTGCTGATCGGCTGGCTCGCCGATCCCTGGCCGCCCTGGTACCAATCCATGACCTTGATGTTCCAGCGCGAGGTCGCTGATCGGATCGTCGCCCGGCCGGGCGACAGCGCCTATGGGCGCCTTTCGATTATCTGCCAATGGCGCTGCAAGGTCTCGCGGCTCTTCGACGTCAATCGCAGCGCCTTCACGCCGCCGCCGAAAGTAACATCCTCCATCGTTCAATTCCATCCACGCACCCGCTGCGAACCCGAATGCCGCGTGCAAACACTCGAGCGCGTTACGGCGGCCGCCTTCGGCCAGCGCCGCAAGATGCTGCGATCGAGCCTCAAGACGCTTGGCGGCGATACACTTGCGCTATTGGCTAAGGCCGGCATTTCGGGCGAACTGCGCGCCGAGGACCTGTCCGTCGCCGATTTCGGAAGGTTTGCGCAGCTTCTGGATGACGCCGGCTGACGGTCAGAGATTTCGTGTCAGCTGCCGGACGAAATCGGTGAGTCCGACGCGCCGGCGGCGCCTGAGGCGCTCCGCCGTCAGAATGGCGGAAATCTGTTCGCTGCTGTCGGCAACCGTGTCGTTGACGATCACATAGTCATATTCCGGCCAATGGCTGATTTCATTGCCGGCCTCGGCCATCCGCTTGGCTACGACCGCCGAGGAATCCTGTGCGCGCTGAATCAGGCGCTCGCGCAAGGCTTCCGCCGAGGGCGGCAGGATGAAAATGCGAACCAGATCCTCTTCCATCGCCTGGGCGAGCTGCTGCGTGCCCTGCCAGTCGATGTCGAACAGGATGTCGCGTCCCTGTGCCAGCGCCTCCTCGACCGGCCGGCGCGGCGTGCCGTAGAAATTTCCAAAGACTTCCGCATATTCGAGGAGTTCGCCGCGATCGCGCATCTGCGCGAACCGCTCCTTCGAGACGAAGTAATAGTCCTTGCCCTCGGCCTCGCCGGGACGCGGCGCACGCGTGGTCACCGATACCGACATGATCACCAGAGGGTCGCGGTCAAGAAGCGCGCGCGACAATGTCGTCTTGCCGGCGCCCGAGGGTGACGACATGACCAGGAGCAGGCCGCGCCTTGCAATTCTGGTAAGTGGACGGCTGTCACTCAATGTTCTGCACCTGCTCGCGCAACTGATCGATGACCGTCTTGAGATCGAGACCGATCGCCGTCACGCTGTGATCGATCGCCTTGGAGCACAAAGTATTGGCCTCGCGGTTGAATTCCTGGGCAAGGAACTCCAGTTTCCGTCCCGCCGGCTCCTTGGCGGCGAGCAGCGCGCGCGCCGCCTCGACATGCGCGAACAGGCGGTCGACTTCCTCCTGGATATCGACTCGCGTCGCGATCAGCACCGCCTCCTGATGCAGGCGGCTGTCATCCAGGCCCGCATGAACATCAAGCAGCTTCGCCACCTGCTCGGCGAGCCGCGCCTTGATGGCTTGGGGCCGCCGCGCCGGGCAGTCGCGGGCTTGTGCGGTCAGCTGCGCGATGCGGTCGAGTTGCCCGTTGAGAACCTGGCCAAGCCGCTCGCCTTCGTCGGCCCGCATGCCGGCGAGCTGGGTGAGCGCGACATCGAGGCTTTCGAGCATGGCGCGGTCGCGCCGCGCCGCAACGTCGGGATCGACGGGTTCGCTTACCACTTCCACAACACCGCGCAGCCCGAGCAAACCATCGATCCGCGGCAGCTCGCCGCCGAGCCTCGCCCGGAGTCTCTCGGAGATCGCCAGCAGCTGCTCAAGTGCGGCTTCGTTGACACTCAGGACCTCTTTTGAAGACCCATGGTCACAGCTCAGCGAAAGCTGCAGATTGCCGCGCTTGAATCGGCGCATGACGCTTTCGCGCACCGGCGCCTCAAGATGTTCGAAGCCGGCGGCCAAACGGCACCGAGTCTCGAGCCCCTTGCCGTTGACGCTCTTCACTTCCCACTGCCAGTGTAGCCCATCCGCTGCGCCGCTGGCGCGGGCGAACCCCGTCATGCTGGAAAGTGCCATCGCCCCCTGTCCGAGAATCAAGTCAGGCCGGCACTTTAGCGCATATTTTGCGAGGAAGGGCGACGCACGGCCTAGCGCTTCGGTTTCGGCACCGGAATGGGGACCAGCTTTTTTGCGACCGTCACGACGTCGCCCGGCTGCAGCGTCGCCGCGACCGCGGGCTCAGGCTGAGGCGCCGGTTCTGGAGCGGCGGCGGCAGCCTCTGTCCCGCCGGCCTCTGCCACGAGCGCGGCAAGATCGGGCATTGGATCTGCTTCCGGAACCGGGCTCGCGGCAGCTGCATTCGAGGTTGCATCGGCAGCGGGCGATGGCCCTGGCTCGGACGTGGCGGATGGTATCGGCTGAGCATTTCCCGCGGAGAATTGCGGCGTTTCCTCGGGCGCTGGCAATTCGGGCTGCTGGCTTGCGGCTGACGCTTCGGCTTCCGCGGCAGCCGCATCGGCCGCAGCGTCGTCGGGCTCGACCTTGGCATCGGCGATCGCCTCGGCCTCGGCATCTTCCTTGCGCGCCTTCTCGATCTTGCGCCAGTTCTCGACATTGGCACGATGCTGTTCGAGAGTTTCGGCGAAGGCGTGCCCGCCGGTCCCGTCGGCCACGAAGTAGATTTCCTTCGTCTCAGGTGGATTCAGAACCGCTTCGATGGACGCCCGCCCCGGGTTCGAGATCGGACCGGGCGGCAGACCGTTGATGCGATAGGTGTTGTAGGGAGTCTTCTCGGCAATGTCTTGCTTGGTGATCGGCCGGTCGAGCCTGCCCTTGCCGCCTACAATCCCGTAGATGATGGTGGGATCGGACTGGAGCCGCATCCCCTGGCGGAGACGATTGATGAAAACCGCAGCGACACGCGGCCTTTCATCCGCACGCGCTGTCTCCTTCTCGACGATCGAGGCCAGGATCAGAGCCTTCTCCTTGGTATCGAAGGGAAGATTCGGCGCCCGCTTCTCCCAAAGATCGTTGAGGATTTTTTCTTGGGCAGCCTGCATGTCCTTCACGAGTTCGTCGCGGGTCATGCCGCGCGAAAACACATGCGTGTCCGGCATGATCATGCCCTCGGGCGGCACGACGGTCAGCTCGCCGGTCAGTACGCTGTGATCCTTAACCCGCGCCAGCGCCTGCTCGACGGTAAAGCCTTCCGGGATCAGGATCTTGTAAGTTCTCGCCTTGCCCGAGACGATGATGTTCAGGGCTTCCTTGACGCTGACGCCGGCCGGGAAATCATACTCGCCCGCCTTGAGCTTGCCGCGCGCGCCGGTCAGCGAGGCAGCGGCGGAAAACAGGGCCGCGTCGGATACGATGCCGGCGTCCTCGAGAGCAACCGCAATCTCCGAGGTGCGCAACCCGCGTTTGATTTCGAATGTCTTCGCCGTCGCGAGCGGGCCGGCAGCGCTGTAATAGGAATAGCCGACAAAGAAACCGATCGCCGCCAGCACGGCAACGATGAGCCCCAGGACAAGGAAGGAGAGCAGGACGCGCGTCAGTGCCGACCGGCCGGTACGCGCGGCGGGAACCCGCACGCTGCGCGGCGGCCTCACATCTTCGGCGGTGTCCGTCACGGCAGCTTCTCCGGAGCGATTCTCCGCGATCAATACCCTTCTATCCGCTCGAAATTGCGTCTTTTCAATGGAGGCCTTTGGGGCTCCGAAGCTTGTGGCTAGGCCGCATAGCGGCGCAGGATCAGCGAAGCATTGGTGCCGCCGAAACCGAAGGAATTGGACAGGACGGTGTCGACCTGCTTCCTGCGCGCCGTCAGCGGCACCAGGTCGACCGCCGTCTCGACGGAAGGATTCTCAAGATTCAGCGTTGGCGGGCAGACATTGTCGCGGATCGCGAGGATGGAGAATATCGCCTCGACTGCTCCCGCAGCGCCCAACAGGTGTCCGATCGAGGACTTCGTCGAGGACATGGAGGTATTTTCGGCCTTGTTTCCGAGCAGCCGCTCCACGGCACGCAACTCGATCTCGTCGCCCAGGGGCGTCGAGGTGCCATGCGCGTTGATATAATCGATATCGTGCGCGGAGATGCCCGCCCGCTTGATCGCGGCCGTCATGCAGCGATAGGCACCGTCGCCATCGGGGGCCGGAGCCGTGATGTGATAGGCATCGCCCGACATGCCGTAGCCGATCACTTCGGCATATATCCTGGCGCCGCGCGCCCTGGCGTGCTCGAGCTCCTCGAGAACCACGACGCCCGCACCCTCGCCCATCACGAATCCGTCGCGGTCCTTGTCGTAGGGCCGCGAACCGCGGGCCGGATCGTCGTTGAACCTGGTCGCCAGCGCCTTGCAGGCAATAAATCCGGCAATGCCGAGCCGTGAGATTGCCGCTTCGGATCCGCCGGCAAGCATGACGTCCGCATCGCCAAGCATGATCAGGCGAGCGGCATCGCCGATCGCGTGCGAACCCGTGGCGCAGGCCGTTACGACGGCGTGATTTGGCCCCTTGCAGCCGAGTTCGATCGAAATGAGACCCGAAGCGAGGTTGATAAGCGCTCCTGGAATGAAGAAAGGACTGACGCGGCGCGGTCCTTTCTCCTTCAGCAGCAAAGCCGTGTCTTCGATGCTGGGAAGACCGCCTATGCCCGATCCGATCAGCGCGCCGGTCGCATGTTTCTCATCCTCGGTCTTCGGCTCCCAGCCGGAATCGGCCATCGCCTGCTTGGCGGCTGCGACGGCATAGATGATGAAATCGTCATAGCGACGCTGGTCCTTTGCATCCATCCAGCGGTCGGCATTGAAGGTGCCGTCGCTGCCGTCGCCGCGCTTCACCTCGCAGGCGATGCGGCAGGCCATGTCGGAAGCGTCAAACCGGGTGATCGGCCCGGCACCGGACTCGCCGGCCACCAGCCGCGACCATGTCTCCTCGACACCGGCAGCAAGCGGTGAAACCAGACCGAGACCAGTAACGACGACCCTTCGCATTCCCTACCCCTGATTGCCGGCACAAAAACGCGGTTGCAGGCGTTTCATTCCTGCCCCCGCGCTGGCATCCATGCAACCCCTTGCAAAGAAAGGGGGAACAACGCCTCTCAGGCGCTGCTCTTTTCGATGAACTTTACGGCATCGCCCACCGTCTGGATCGTCTCGGCGGCGTCATCCGGAATCTCGATGCCGAACTCCTCCTCGAACGCCATGACCAGCTCGACCGTGTCGAGGCTGTCGGCGCCGAGATCGTCGATAAAGCTTGCTTCAGGGGTCACCTTTTCGGGGTCGACGGTCAGGTGCTCGACCACAATTTTCTTAACCCGCTCAGCAACGTCGCTCATGTTACACTGTCCTTGTGTTATTGTTCCGGTCGGCCGGTCATGCTCTGCGTTGGGACACTGTGCTGCATGAACGCCCCCCATATGCCCTGGCGCTTCCTAACACAGATTCCTTTCGGCTTGAAAGAGGCATCTCCGGGCCTTGAAATCGCTTGTAAATCACCGTCAGATCATGGCCATGCCGCCATTTACGTGCAGAGTTTGACCAGTCACATAGGATGCTTCGTCGCTGGCCAGATAGACCGCCGCTGCCGCAACGTCATCGACGGTCCCCAGCCTGCCGGCCGGCACCTTGCCGATGATCGCTTCCCTCTGCTTGTCGTTCAGCCCGCCGGTCATCGGCGTGGCAATGAAACCGGGTGCAATGCAGTTAACCGTCACGGCCCGGCTAGCCAGTTCCTGGGCGAGCGCTTTTGTCATGCCGATTATCCCGGCCTTCGCAGCGGCGTAGTTGGCCTGGCCGGCATTGCCGGTGACGCCGACGACCGAAGTGATACCAATGATGCGGCCATGGCGCCGCTTCATCATTCCGCGCATGGCCGCGCGCGCGAGCCTGAAACCGGCGGTCAGGTTGACGTCCAAGACTGCTGCCCAGTCTTCGTCTTTCATGCGCATGGCCAGCCCGTCGCGGGTAATGCCGGCATTGTTCACGAGTATATCGAGCGATCCCATCGCGGCTTCCGCAGTGGGAACGAGCTTTTCGACGTCCAGGGGATCGGAGAGATTGCAGACCGCAACATGCGCGCGCTCGCCAAGCGATGCTTTCAAATCCTCCAGAACGCCTACCCGTGTCCCGGACACGGTAACGGTCGCACCCTGCCTGTGGAGCGCCCTGGCGATTGCCGCACCGATGCCACCGCTCGCTCCCGTCACCAGAGCCGTGCGTCCCGTGAGCTCGAACATGTGCCTATCCTTGTCGCAAATATGCGGCAACCGCCGCGATTTCTTCGGGCGTTCCCGCCGCCAGTGCATGGGCCGAAGGCGCAGTCCGCTTGACGAGCCCCGTCAGCACCTTCCCGGCGCCGAATTCACAGAATGGATCGACCCCCTGCCCGGCCATGAAGTCCATGGATTCGCGCCAGCGCACGCGCCCGGTGACCTGCGCGATGAGACGCTGGCGGATCTCGCCTGGATCCGTGACCGGCCCCGCCACGACATTCGCGACCAAGGGAACGACGGGCGCCCTGAGTTCGACTTCGTCTAGGGCCGCGGCCATTGCATCGGCCGCTGGCTTCATCAGGGCGCAATGGAACGGCGCGCTCACCGGCAACATGACGGCACGCTTTGCGCCCTTCGCCTTGGCAAGTTCGATCGCCCGTTCGACCGCGGCGCGATGGCCCGAGATCACGACCTGGCCTGGAGCATTGTCATTGGCCGCTTCGCAAACCTCGCCCTGGGCGGCTTGGCGCGCAACTGCTTCGGCATCCACGATGTCGAGGCCGAGAAGCGCCGCCATGGCGCCGACGCCGACCGGAGTAGCGGCCTGCATGGCGCGGCCGCGAATCTTGAGCAGGCGTGCCGCATCTGCGAGGGAGAATGCTCCCGCTGCCGCAAGCGCCGAATACTCCCCGAGCGAATGACCGGCGACGAACGCAGCCGTCTTTCCGATCGGCAGTCCGTGATCGGCCTCGAGCACGCGGATTGCGGCGATGCTGACGGCCATGAGCGCCGGCTGCGCGTTCTCGGTGAGTGTGAGTTCGGCTTCGGGCCCGTTCCACATCAGCTCGGTCAGCTTCTGACCCAGTGAGTCATCGACCTCGCCAAAGACAGCACGCGCCGCAGCGCTCGCATCCGCAAGCGCCCTGCCCATGCCGACGGCCTGGCTTCCCTGCCCCGGAAAAATGAAGGCTGGCTTCATGATACTCCACGTTAAAGACGCGACTGGCGCGGGACAGCTCCCCGCGCCAGACCGTCCATGGCAGAAGATTACTCGGCGGCCATCAGCGAGACTTTGCCGGCTTTGGGAGCCGGGGTGATCGCTCCATGCTCGATCTTCGTGCCGAGGACTTTCATGCATTCCCGCATGAAGGCGGCGAGACCGGTCCAGCCCTTGGCCGAAACCAGCATCCCATCGACGCAGGCCTCGGTCGGCCCGACATCGACATAGACGCCGCCGGCCAGTCGCACTTCCGGCTCGCAGAATTGCAGGGCCGCAACCCGCTTGCCCTTCACCACGCCATCGACTGCGATCAGCACCTGTACGCCGTGGCAGATGGTGAAGATCGGTTTATTATTCTCGTGAAAATGGCGGATGATCGCCTGAACGCGCGGATCGATGCGGATATATTCGGGGCCGCGGCCGCCGGCGATATACACGGCATCGTAATCGGCGGGTTTCGCCTCGCTGAAGGTCTTGTTCAGGGTGTAGAGATGGCCGTATTTCTCGGTATAGGTCTGGTCGCCCTCGAAATCGTGCAGTGACGTCTTGATGTTCTCCCCGGCCTTGCGGTCGGGGCACACAACGTGCACCGTATGGCCTACGGCGTGCATCGCCTGCTCGAAAACGAAGATCTCGTATTCCTCGGTGAAGTCACCGACCAGCATCAGAATCTTCTTGCCTGCCATGTTTCGCTCTCCCATTGCTGCGGTGCGGCGCTTTTAGCACGCAACCGGCAAAAGAGGCCAGTACCGGCGTTGACGGGGCATAGTCGGCTGCGATACGACCGGTGATGTTTTCCCTTGCCGATGTCGAGACCGCCGAGCGCATCGTTTATGCCGCGATGCCGCCGACCCCCCAATATGCATGGCCGCTGCTGGCCCCTGAAATGGGCTGCGAAGTCTGGGTCAAGCACGAGAACCACACCCCGGTCGGCGCCTTCAAGATCCGCGGCGGCCTCGTCCATATGCATATGCGCAGGCAGCGCGGCCAGACGCGCGCCGTCATTACCGCGACCCGCGGCAATCATGGGCAATCGATCCCCTTTGCCGCGCGCCGCAATGGAATTGCCGCTACCGTCGTCGTTCCTCTGGGCAATTCGCCGGAGAAGAACGCCGCCATGCGCGCGCTGGGCGCCGAATTGATCGAGACGGGGAAAGATTTCGACGAGGCAAGGCAGACGGCGATAAGCCTTGCCGGCGAGCGCGGGCTCGACATGGTGGCGTCTTTCCATCCCGAACTCGTTCTTGGCGTTTCGACCTACGCGAGGGAACTGTTCCGCGAGGCGGGAGAGCTCGATGCCGTCTACGTCCCGATCGGGCTCGGCTCCGGCATCTGCGGGGTCATCCGGATGCGCGACCTTTTGGGCTCAGGACTAAGGTGATCGGCGTCGTTGCAGCCAATGCGCCGGCCTATGCGCAATCCTTCGCCGCCGGTCGTCTTATCCCGTCGGATTCGAGCGCCACCTTTGCCGATGGCGTGGCCGTCCGCGTCCCGGACCCAGAAGCGCTCGCGATCGTAAAGGCGGGCGCCGACCGGGTCGTCACGATCTCCGAAACCGCCATCGCCGAGGCCGTCCGAACGCTCTACCGCACGACGCACAATATCGCCGAGGGAGCCGGCGCTATCGCCCTGGCGGCGGTTGCCGCAGAGCGGGACAAGCTCGCAGGCAAGCGTGTCGCCGTGGTCATGTCCGGCGGCAATATCGATATGCGTCGGGCCAGCGCCATTCTTGCCGGGGCCACACCGGATCCCTGACGCTAACTAGCGAAAGGCCATTGCGCGTGACCGGCGCATAAGTTACTGACTATACGACGTATAGGTGAAGATTTTCTATTTATAGTTGAAAATCGCATGGTGCCGTCGAAGAATTTGGGCGCAAATCTGAAGTTCCTTTGCCAACAGAGGGGCTCCATCTCGGGCATTTGCCGCGCGCTCGATTTGAATCGTCAGCAATTTAACAAGTATTTATCCGGTCAAACCCTCCCCAATCCCGCGACGCTGCGCAAGATCTGCGCATTTTTCGGTGTCACGGAAGAAAGCCTCTTGCAGAACCCTGCGGCGGTTCGTGCATCGCTCGGGGACCACGCCGCGATTGCCAAGGCCCGCTCCGGCGACAGCGCACCGATCTTCAGGCTGCTCGAAGATATCATGAGCACCAAGGAGACCAGCCTCAGGCCGGGCTACTATTTCGCCTATTATCCCTGGACGCGCGACCCGGACAAGGCGATCCGCTCGCTGGTCCTGGTCGGCAGGAAAGACGGCTACACCCTGTTCCGCCGTTACACGTCGCTGCGCGAGCCCGGCGCAACCAGCAAGTATTTCCATATCGGCCGCTATCGTGGCATGGTGATCGAAGAGCAAAGCACCCTGTTCTTCCTCGCCAGAAACCGCACCGGCTTTCGCGACATCAGCCTGATGTCGTTTCAAAAGATCATGCCGAACTCGAACAGCCTGATGGTTGGCGTTGCCCTGGTGATGGCGCCCTGGGGACCGATGTCGAGCCGTGTGACGATGGAATTCGCTGGCGCCAGCCTCGCTTTCCGCGAGGCCTTGAGCCGCTGCTGCATTCTCGAGCTCGACTCCAAGGAAATCGACCCCATCGTGCGCGCTTCAATTCTGTCGCGTAACGAGCTTGCGACACCCCAGCTCATGCCGTTCAGCCTGCTTCAGAACTGGTCGATGTTCAACGACACCGCCTCGCATTTCTGAATCGCGGTTTCGTCAGGAGGTCAGCTCCGCATGCAGCGCCTGCGCCAAGGCTCGCTCCTCGGCGATCTCCGCCTGGCGGCGCTCCAGGTTCGCGATATGCCGTTCAACCAGAGCGATCGCCCCCAGTCGGTTTTCGGTAGCATCGAGGCTGAGAAAGCAGTCGAGGCTTTCGCGAATGAGGGCAATGGGGAAGCCGAGCGCTCGCAGCCTGCCGACTGCCCTCAGCCTCGCCTCGTCCGACCTGCGGTAGACGCGAAAGCGCCCATGCCGGGCCGGCGCTATCAGCCCCTGCTTTTCGTAGAACCGGATTGCCCGGGCAGAGATACCGACCGCGCGGGAGAGTTCGCCAATGAACAGAAAATCGACGATCTCGGCATCAACCGGCGCTTCGCTGGCATGCGCCTGGCGGCGCAGACTCTCGTTGACTAAAGCATCCATTGGCCGCCCTCCCCGAGACCGAACTGCGGCACGGTCCCATCCGACATGAATGATAGCGCGAACGAAAGGTGGCTGTGAATTCGCTCACAGCATGCGCAACCGCTCACACCTGACGCTAACTAGCGTCAGGCGCCCGAGCGCTTTCTGTTGGCCATTACGGCAGGCCGAAGCGACGCTGAAGTTCCGCGATTCCGGGGCAGAGGCACGACATTGTCGGTGAAGGCTGCGGCATGCCAGATGCGGAGATGGACAACCTCCCCCTCCTCGACCCAAAAATCCACAGGCAGCGCCACATTCACCCGCAGCGCGCTGCCGCCTATTTGAAGATCGGTATGACGGCCGCTGCCGGTGCGCCGCATTCCCAGAACGGTAGCGGGCAGTGTGTGAGGCCCTTCATCGGAGACGTGGAGATCATGGGGGTGGAGGAATAGGCTGGTACTGGTTTCTGGACCAGTAGAATGGAGCGGATAAACGGATTTGCCTTCGAACCAAGCTTGCCCCTCTACGATCGCCACCGGGAGCTCGATCGAATCGCCGACGAAGCGGTGAACGAAGGCCGAAGCGGGCCTCACATGCAGGTCCTCGCCCGAGCCAATCTGCTCGATCTGGCCGTCGTTCAGGATCGCCACGCGATCGGCGAGTTCCAGCGCCTCTTCCTGGTCGTGGGTGACGAAAATCGTCGTATGCCCAGTGCGATCATGCAGTTCGCGCAGCCAGCGCCGCAATTCCTTGCGCACCTTGGCATCCAGCGCTCCGAACGGCTCGTCGAGCAGGAGGACGCGCGGCTCGATGGCGAGCGCCCGCGCCAATGCCACGCGCTGGCGCTGCCCGCCAGAAAGCTGCGCCGGAAATCTGTTCTCAAGACCCGATAGCTGAACGAGATCGAGCAATGTCATCACGGTCTTGCGGATCGTCACGGCATCGGGGCGCCGGTGGCGCGGCCGCGCCCGCAATCCGAAAGCGATATTGTCGAAGACGCGCATATGCCGGAACAAGGCATAGTGCTGGAAGACGAAACCGATATTGCGTTCCTGGATCGTCACCGCTGAAGTGTCGGTATCGTCGAACAGGACCTTGCCGCTATCGGCGAAATCCAACCCCGCGATAATGCGCAGGAGCGTCGTCTTGCCCGATCCCGAGGGCCCGAGAAGTGCCAGCAACTCGCCGGCCGCGATGTCGAGACTCACGCCCCGCAAGGCGGAGTGGCTATTGAAACTCTTGGTGATCTGTTCGGCGCGGACCGACACGGACATGCTCCTGCCCCCTCAATGCTTAATGCGATGCGCAAGTTCCTCGCCGTATCGAGCTTCCAGCAGCGATTTCGCGACGAGGGTGACGAGTGCGAGGAATGCGAGCAGCGACGCGATCGCGAACGCCCCGACAAAATTATACTCATTGTAGAGAATCTCGACATGCAGCGGCATGGTGTTGGTCGCGCCGCGGATATGCCCGGAGACCACTGAAACGGCTCCGAACTCACCCATGGCGCGGGCATTGCACAGCAGCACGCCGTAAAGCAGCGCCCATTTCACATTGGGCAGTGTGACGGTGAAGAACGTGCGCCAGCCCGAGGCGCCCAGCGAAAGGGCCGCCGCTTCTTCTGCACTGCCTTGCGACTGCATCAATGGAATAAGTTCGCGCGCGACGAAGGGAAAAGTGACAAAGATCGTCGCCAGCACGATGCCGGGCACCGCGAATATAATCTCGATTCCATGCGCCTTGAGTGTCGGACCAAGCCAGGAATGCGCACTGAACAGGAGCACATAGACAAGGCCCGAGACCACCGGCGAAACCGAGAACGGCAGGTCGATCAGGCTTATCAGCAACTGCTTGCCGCGGAACTCGAACTTCGAAATGGCCCAGGCGGCGCTGAGACCGATCACGGCATTGAGCGGCACCGCGATCGCCGCGACGAGCAATGTCAGCTTGATTGCCGAGATTGCATCGGGCTCGACAAGATTCTCGAAATAAACGCCGAGCCCTTTCCGGAAGGCTTCGACAAAGACCATCACCAGTGGCAACAGCAGGAACAGCGTTAGAAATAGCAGCGCGACGCCGATCAATAGGCGGCGGACGAGCTTCGATTCCGACATTCCGCGCGCTGCGCGCAATGGAGCGCCGATTGCGACACTAGACATAGCCGAGCCGCCCTCGGCTCCAGGACTGGAGCCCGTTGATGGCAAACAGCATCGCGAATGAAACCGCGAGCATGATGGTGGCGATCACGGTCGCTCCGCCATACTCAAACTCCTCGAGCTTGATGACGATGAGAAGCGGGGCAATCTCGGAAATGCCGGGAATATTGCCGGCTATGAAAATCACGGAGCCGTATTCGCCGACGCCGCGCGCAAAGGCGAGCGCGAAGCCCGTGATCAAGGCCGGCAGAACCGGCGGCAGGATCACCTGGAAGGCCGTGCGCAGGCGCGATGAACCGAGCGTTGCAGCCGCCTCCTCGATTTCGCGCTCGATTTCTTCAAGTACCGGCTGGACGGTCCTGACCACGAACGGCAGGCCGATGAAGGCAAGCGCGATGATGATGCCGATCGGCGTGAAGGCAATCTTGAAACCGAGCGCCGCCGCGATCTGCCCGACCCAGCCGTTTGGCGCATAGATCGCGGTCAGCGCGATGCCGGCGACGGCGGTCGGCAGGGCGAAGGGCAGATCGATCATCGCATTGACGACGCCGGACCCCGGAAACCGATAGCGCACCAGGCACCAGGCGACGAG
>JAEUMG010000153.1 GCA_016793355.1 Hyphomicrobiales bacterium | reverse complement strand
CAAGATCCTGATCCGCGAGGACAGCCGCAAGATCAGGCTCACCGAGAAGGAAACCGCGATCATCAAGTTTCTCTATCGCGCCGGCGAGAAAACGGTGAGCCGCGACGTTTTGCTGCATGATGTGTGGGGCTATAATGCCGGGGTCACGACCCACACGCTCGAAACCCATATCTATCGCCTGCGCCAGAAGATCGAGCGCGATCCCGCCCACGCCGAAATCCTTGTGACCGAAGCCGGTGGATATCGACTTGTCCCGTGAGGATTCCACCTTCACGCCCATGACATTGACCGCTACCTAGAGTGACCGGGTTCGGGGGGCGGAGCGCGTGCGATCAATTGAGCTGCGGCGGGGCGGGACGGCATGAACGTCAGGGCGAGCGCCGAAATCCTGGGGCGGATTCCCATCTTCTCGGACTGCGAACGCGCGCATCTGCAGGTGCTCGCCTTCTCGGCGCGCAATCACAGCTTCGCACCCGGCGATCCGGTCATCAGGCAGGGAACGCCGGCAACGCGAGCGCTTCTGATACTCGACGGCATCGCCGAATTGTCGGTGGCCGAACGCGGCGGCCTGCGCAAGCTCGGCAATGCCGGCCCGGGCGTCCTGCTCGGCGAACTCGCAATGATATCGGGTCATCATTACAGCGTGACGGCGACGGCGAAGAGCCTGCTGACGGCAGCGGATATCGAACGCGACACCTTCCTTCGGGTGGCCGGCGAATTCCCGGAATTCGGCCTGCGCGTCCAAAAGGCCCTGGCGCGAAAACTCGAGGCCATGGTGAGCGAACTCGCGAGCGTAAGACCAGTCTTCGACAAGGCCCGCGCTTTCGCGCGCTGATCCGTCAGGCGAGGGTCGCGATCACCGGGATGTGGTCGGAGGGCTGCGTCCAGCCGCGGATTTCGCGCGGCGTTTCGATCTTGATGCAATGGCGCGCGAGATCGGGGGTTGCCCAGACATGGTCGAGCCTGCGGCCGCGATCGGCGGCGTCCCAATCGCGGGCGCGATAGCTCCACCACGTATAAAGCTTGCGATCGGCCGGCACATGCTCGCGCATGACGTCAACCCATTTGCCGGCGCGCTGAACGCGCAAAAGCCCGTCGGTTTCGACCGGCGTATGACTCACCACTTTCAGCAGCTGGCGGTGCGACCAGACATCATGCTCGAGCGGGGCGACATTGAGATCGCCGACAACGAGACCGTTTTTGCCGCCGGGCACGGCGCCATTGGCGAACCAGTGTTCGAGTTCGTCGAGAAACTGGAGCTTGTGGGCAAATTTTTCATTGATCGCGGGATCCGGCTCGTCGCCGCCGGCCGGCACATAGAGATTGTGCAGGGTGAGCGGCGTGGCGCCGCCAAAACGTGCCGCTATGTGCCGGCAGTCATCCTTGCCGCAGAAAAGGCGATGGCTCTGCGCCTCGAAGGGAATGCGCGCGACAATGGCCACACCATGATAGCCCGACTGACCGCGCTCGGCGAGATAGGGATAGCCGATCTCCTTCAGCGCCGATGAAGGGAACTGGCCCTGCGGACATTTGGTCTCCTGCAGACAGAGGATGTCGGGCTTCCAGGTGTTGAGAAAACGGGTGACCAGACCGATGCGCAAGCGCACCGAATTGATGTTCCAGGTTGCAATCTTGAGAGCCATGCCGTTGCTCTGCCCGGCCCGCGCGTCATCGGCAAGCGCAAAAAGAAAACGGGCGCCCGGTCGGGAACCGGGCGCCCTGCGCTTGTGCGCAATTAGCGCCGGGAGGGGAAACCGGCGCGTACATCCGCCAACGTGACCAATCGAGCGGGGGGCGCAGTGGCCACGATTTTCTGGCGTCGTACCTCAACCAGATAGAAACCCGGCCGGCCAAGTTCAAGGCCTGGCGATCACAAGACGGAGAGCGCGGCGTGAAGCGCTACGCCAGTCGGGTCGAACCGCAAGTTGCAACCGGACAACCACGGGCGCCGCCTACCGCACCCTATCCCGGCCCGGCGGGATCGCTTCGCCGACAAGGAAACGCGCCGAAGCCAACTCTGTTGGCGCGCATCCCACTCGCCAAGTTGCCTGCAGTTTGGCGGGATATGGGGCTTGAGCGGAATGTGATGAGACGGAATTGGTTTTGCGAGCAGACCTCATGGTGAGGTGCCCGCGAAGCGGGCCTCGAACCATGAGCAACTGGCGAGATGGGCCACGCAAGCGCCCCTCGAGGGCCGCTGCGCGGCCGCCTCAGGGCGAGGCTTGATTGGATCAACCTCAACTCATTCCGCGCTAGCGGTCGCTCTTCTTGCCCTGGGTGGTGGCGCGCGTCACCGCGATCTTGAAGAGTTCCGGATCGGGATCCACGCCCGGTACCATGTTCTGGAGCGCGACCGTGGTGCGGCGACCCTGACCGTCGACAACAACCCATTGTTGAAGCGCGTTGCTCGACTTGTCATAGACCAGGATCAACTGACCGGGGACCATGTTCTTGCGGTCCTCAAGGGTGACCGTGATCGATGACTCGGTGTCCTCGACGGACAGAATCTTCGCTTCCTGGGCGATATTGACCCGGTCGGACAAAACGAGCCGCAAGGGCGTCTGCGACAGCGGATACTGGTCGGCCTTGTCCTTGGAGCGATTCTTGATCGTCACCCAATTGCCGTCGGAGACGATGACGAAAGGATTGGGAGAGGCGTATTCGAAGCGCATCTTGCCGGGCTTCTGCAGATAGAAAATCCCGCGCGAAACCGTGCCCTTGGGGCCGGTTTGCGTGAATTCGCCCTGCAACGTCTTGAAGCCGTTGATGAAGTTTGAGATCTGGCCGACCGCCGCGGTCTGCTGGGCATTGAGCTTGAGTTCGGTCGCGGCCCCGGCAACCTGGCCTGCCGCGACGAGGGCCGCGCAGGCGAAGGCCGCCGCTGCGGCATTACGGCGCAATCCAGCAAAACCGGTGATCAGTGCCAACATGCGTCTAGTCCCCTTTTCCTCGTTTGCCATCTGATGCAACAAACCGGCAGTTTTGCGGCAGTCAGTCCCGCGCGCTGTCGCCCGGCACCAGAATTTCACGCTTGCCGGTCGCATTGGCGGCCGAGATCAAGCCTTCCTTTTCCATGCGTTCGATGAGGCTTGCGGCCTTGTTGTAGCCGATCTGCAGGCGGCGCTGCACATAACTGGTCGAAACCTTCTTGTCACGCAATACCACCGCGACCGCCTGGTCATAGAGGCTGTCGCCGGAGGAACCGGGCATATCGCCGCCCTCGAGCGGCATGCCCTCGCCATCTTCGTCCGCTTCCTCGGTGACGGCCTCGACATATTCGGGCGCGCCCTGCGCCTTCAAATGCTTGACGATCTTCTCGACCTCGTCGTCGGAGACGAAAGGTCCGTGCAGGCGCGAGATCCGGCCGCCGCCGGCCATGTAGAGCATGTCGCCCTGACCCAGCAATTGTTCGGCACCCTGTTCGCCAAGAATGGTGCGGCTGTCGATCTTGGAGGTGACCTGGAAGCTGATGCGGGTCGGGAAGTTCGCCTTGATGGTGCCGGTGATGACGTCGACCGACGGGCGCTGGGTTGCCATGACAACATGGATCCCGGCGGCGCGGGCCATCTGGGCAAGGCGCTGGACCGCGCCTTCGATGTCCTTGCCGGCAACCATCATCAGGTCGGCCATTTCGTCGATGATCACGACGATATAGGGCATGGGCGAGAGATCCATCTGCTCACGCTCGAAAATCGGCTCGCCCGTTTCCGGATCGAAGCCGGTCTGGACCGTGCGGGTAATGGTTTCTCCCTTCGCCTGGGCCTGCTTGAGGCGTTGGTTGAAGCCGTCGATATTGCGCACGCCGACTTTCGACATCTTGCGATAGCGGTCTTCCATCTCGCGTACCGCCCATTTGAGCGCCACCACCGCCTTGCGCGGATCGGTCACGACCGGCGACAGCAGATGCGGGATGCCCTCATAGACCGAAAGCTCAAGCATCTTGGGATCGATCATGATCAGTTTGCAGCGGTCGGGAGTCAGCCGGTAAACCAGCGACAGGATCATGGTGTTGATGCCGACCGATTTGCCCGACCCGGTGGTGCCGGCGATCAGCAGATGCGGCATGCGGGCGAGATCGGCGAAGATCGGCTCGCCGCCGATATTCTTGCCGAGCGCCAGCGACAGATTCTGATTGGTTTTCTCGAAGGCTTCCGAGGCGAGCAGCTCGCGCAGGTAGACGGTCTCACGCTTGGAATTGGGAAGTTCGATGCCGATGGCGTTGCGTCCCGAGACGACGGCGACGCGGGCCGAAACGGCGCTCATCGAGCGCGCAATATCATCGGCCAGGCTGATCACGCGCGATGATTTGATGCCGGGCGCGGGCTCGAGCTCATAAAGCGTGACGACCGGACCGGGGCGGACCTTGATGATCTGGCCCTTGACGCCGAAATCGTCGAGCACGCCTTCGAGCATGCGGGCGTTCTGCTCGAGCGCTTCCTCCGACAGCTCGGTTCCCTTGGCAGCTTTCTTCGGCTCGGCGAGCAGCGTCAAGGGCGGAAGCGTGAATTCATCGCCTTTCGCGAAACCGAAGGCAGGCTGCGCATCCTTCCTGAGGCGCTTGCCCTGTTTGATTTCCTTTGCGCCGCGCGCGACGCGCTTGCGAACGGGTGCTTCTTCCTCGTCCTCATCCTCGCCGCTCCCGGCCTCTTCGACATCGGGCTCGCCATCGTCATCGGCGAGCGGCAGACGCAGGCCGAAGGACGCACCGCCGGCAAGGCGCGGTTCGATACGGCTGTCGAGCGGCGATTCGCGGCGACCGGCATGTTTGCGCAAGGACCCGAAGAGGCGCGCCAGCTGGCCTTCGGTCGAGAGCTCAACCGGGGGCCCGGTCATGTCCGGCCCTTCCGGCGGTTCGATTTCCGCCTCATGCGCGAGGCGGCGTTCCTCGCGGCGCGCCCTGCTCCGGGCGCGCCAGCTCAGCCAGGCGTGATGCACGGCCCCGGTGGCGGTGGCTGCGGCGTCCTGGCCGAGCCGGCGGAAGAGGCCGCCGATCCAGGCGATGCGGCGCAGGGCTATTCCGGCGGCAAGGAAGCCGGTGACGAGCGTGAGCATGCCGAGAATGGCGGAAGCCGCGAGCTGAGCGAAGCCGTGATCGATGCCGAGTGCAAGAAGCGTGGTGAGACCGCCGAAGACGATGTCGCCGGCATTGCCGCCCAGTCCCGCCGCCAGTGCCCAATTGGCGGGCGCCGGCAGCCCGGACATGAAACCGGCGCCCAGGAAGACGGCGACGACGAACACAAAGACCGACCGGATCGGCCGGTAGACCGGCTGATGGCCGAGCAGGCGGGCGGCCCAGGCGGCGGGAACGGCAATGGCGAACAGGACGCCAAGTCCCAGGAGCTGCATGAGTTCATCGGCAATGACGGCGCCGGGGTAGCCCAGGAGATTGCCGGGCGTCGCATCGACCGCGTGGTTGAAGGAGGGATCGGCGATCGACCAGGTCGCGAGCGAGAGGGCCACGGCGACGATCGCGGCGAACATGACGAGGGCCACGAGCTCGTAGAGCCGGTTGCGCAGAAAACGGCGCAGGGTGCCGGGAATTGCGGCGTCATCGGTCTCTATCGGATGATCATAGGCCATCTGGCTCTCCTGCATGCCCGGCGGAGACACGGTGGTTGAGGGGCTAACAAAAGGTTAAGGCCACTCTGGCGGGTTAGGGTTAAGGGCCGGTTAAATGCCAGCGATTGCAACAAAAAAGGCGCGCCCGAAGGCGCGCCCGAAGATCGCAAGCGACGGTTGTGTTATTGAACGACTTCGCCGTGCAGGTTGATGTCGAGACCCTCGATCTCGGTTTCCTTCGGGACCCGCAGACCGATGACCATATCGATGACCTTGAGAATGACGAAGCTCGCAACGGCGCACCACACGACGGTGGCGATGCAGCCATAGATCTGGGTCCACACCTGTCCGGGATTGCCGTCGAACAAGCCCTTGGCACCGCCATAGGCTTCGAGCGCAAAGACGCCGGTGAGAATCGCGCCGGTCAGGCCGCCGACACCGTGGATGCCGAAGACGTCCAGCGAATCGTCGTAGCCCAGCGCGCGCTTGATGCTCGTCGAGGCGATGAAACACACGACGCCGGCGATCAGGCCGATGAACAGGGCGCCTGTCGGCGAGACGAAGGCGCAGGCCGGGGTGATCGCCACGAGGCCGGCCACCGCGCCGGAAATGATGCCAAGAACGCTCGGCTTGCGGTGGGCGATCCACTCGGCGAACATCCAGGCGAGGGCGGCCGCGGCGGTGGCGATCTGGGTGGTGATCATGGCAACGCCCGCGGTGCCATTGGCGGCCAGTGCAGAACCGGCATTGAAGCCGAACCAGCCGACCCACAGAAGCGAGGCGCCGACAATGCTCAAGATGAGATTGTGCGGCGGCATCGGCTCGGTGGGATAGCCAACCCGCTTGCCCAGAACGATGGCTGCCACCAGGGCCGCGATACCGGAATTGATGTGAACCACGGTGCCGCCGGCGAAGTCGAGAACGCCGTCGCCGGCGAGGAAGCCGCCGCCCCAGACCCAATGGGCGATCGGGGCATAGACGATGAGAAGCCAGGCGCCAAGGAACCACAGAAGTGCTGAGAATTTCATGCGCTCGGCGAAGGCGCCGCA
>JAEUMG010000099.1 GCA_016793355.1 Hyphomicrobiales bacterium | reverse complement strand
TTGACCGGGCCATTGCCCTCGCCCGCATTGATGAAGGTCTCGCCATCGACCTTCACCTTGACGACCGCTTCGGAGACGGTTTCGCGCGCGCCATTGCCATTGTGGCGATCCTCGACGATGACGCGGAAGGACAGGACATCGAAGAAATGCGGCACCGTGCCGAGCGCGCGGCGCGCCAATAATTCGAAGGAGGCATCGGCGCCGTCATAGGCATAGCCCTGCTGCTCGCGTTCTTTCACATCGCGCAGCAATGCATCGAGGCGCGTGTCGTTCCTGTTCACACTCAGCCCGATGCGATTGAGCTCGGCGATGAGATTGGATTTCCCCGCCTGGTCCGACACCAGCATGCGGCGGCGATTGCCGACCGTCTCCGGCGGGACATGCTCATAGGTCTCGGGCTCCTTGACGATCGCGGAAGCATGAATGCCGGCCTTGGTGGCGAAGGCGCTTTTGCCGACATAGGGCGCCTGCGCATTGGGGCTACGGTTCAACAATTCGTCGAAGGCGCGCGAGATCGCGGTCAGACGGCCGAGCTTCTCCGCATCGATGCCGGTTTCGAAGCGATCGGCATAGGCCTGCTTCAGGACGAGCGTCGGGATGATGGAGACGAGATTGGCATTGCCGCAGCGCTCGCCAATGCCGTTGAGCGTGCCCTGGATCTGGCGCACGCCGGCGTCGACCGCGGCGAGCGAATTGGCAACCGCCTGCTCGGTGTCGTTATGGGCATGGATGCCGAGATGGCTGCCGGGCACGGTTTTCGTCACGCTACGGACGATATCGGAGACTTCATGCGGCAGCGTGCCGCCATTGGTGTCGCAGAGCACGACCCAGCGGGCGCCCGCGTCATAAGCGGCCCTGGCGACCTCAAGCGCATAAGCCGGATTGGCCTTGTAGCCATCGAAGAAATGCTCGCAATCGAGCAGGACCTCGCGGCCGGCCGCTTTCGCGGCGGCGATCGACTCCCCGATGCTTGCGAGATTTTCCTCGTTCGTTATCTGCAATGCGACGCGGACGTGATAGTCCCAGGCCTTGGCAACGAAGCAGATGGCCTTGGCCTTGGCGCGGAGAAGCTCTTGCAGGCCCGGATCATTGGCGGCGGAGCGGCCGGCGCGCTTCACCATGCCGAAGGCGGTGAAAGTGGCTTTCAGCGGGCGCGGCTCGGCGAAGAGCGCGGTATCGGTCGGATTGGCGCCGGGATAGCCGCCTTCGACATAATCGATGCCGAGCTGGTCGAGCATCTCCATGACCACGAGCTTGTCGTCGAGCGAGAAGTCGATGCCCGGCGTCTGCTGGCCGTCGCGCAAGGTGGTGTCGAAGAGATAGAGGCGCTCGCGGGCCATCACACGAGCCCCGTGAAACGCAGGACGAGGTATATGGCGAGTGCGAGCACGGCGATCTTGAGGATGACATAGGCGAGCCAGTGGCGCGGAAACGGCACCTGATCATGCCAGGATGTTTTCTTGGGATCGGGGGTTGGGCCGGTCATGGTGCGGCCTTCGCCCTTGCGGCTATGGTGTCGAGAACGCCATAAAGATTTTGCAGTATGTCGTGGTTCCAGACTCTCAGAACTTGATAGCCTTCGCGACTGAACCACGCGTCGCGGATGGCGTCATGCATCGCGTCCGCATGCTGGCTGCCATCGATCTCGACCACGAGCTTAACCTCATGACTGACGAAATCGGCGGTATATCGACCCATGGGAACTTGCCGCCTGAATTTGAGATGGACAAAGCGGCGATCCTTCAGAGCATGCCAGAGCTTGCGTTCGGCATCCGTCATCGTCGCGCGAAGCTTGCGGGCGAAGCGCACAGGCGGAAGCGCCCCCTCACCCGGCGCCGCGCCTTGCGCGCCGCCGCCCTCTCCCACGAGGGGAGAGGGGGATTGGCTGGCTTTCTTTTTCTTCACCCGCGTCAGCAATTCGACTTGCCGCTTTGAAACGAGCCTCCCTTCGCGGGAGATCGCGCATGTCTCCTCTTCCCCTCTCCCCTCGTGGGAGAGGGCGGAACCGCGCAGCGGTTCCGGGTGAGGGGGTCGTCGGTTCATCGCTTGACCTCCCAGGATGTCGTACCGTCCTTGTTGTCCTTCAACACGATCCCCATGGCGAGGAGTTCGTCGCGGATGCGATCGCTCTCGGCCCAGTTCTTGGCTTTGCGCGCGGCGAGGCGCGTATCGATTTGACGGCCCACAAACGTCTCATCAATTGGTACTCCTGTGGGGACTTCTCTACCTAGGTCAAAGCCGAGCAGCATGGTTGCGGCATTTAGCAAACCGGCAGCGACCTCAGGTTTCGGACTGCCGTGCGAGTAGGACAGGGTCTCACGCGCATAACCCACGTATGCATGGAGCTTAGTGATCGCATCCGGGGTATTGAGATCATCGAGGAGCCTCTTAAGAAATCTGTCATCCACTTGAGTATTGCTCGATGGCATGTCTCGGACGACCTTTCTCCATGTGTCAATGTTCCTCGCACTCGTTTCGAGCCCGGCCAATGTCCAATCGATTGGCTGACGATAGTGCGTCTTGAGCATGTTGAGGCGCACGACTTCGCCGGGCCAGTCTTTCAAGACTTCATTGATCGTCACGAAATTTCCCAGGCTCTTGGACATTTTCTGTCCTTCGACCTGGAGGAAGCCGTTGTGCATCCAGATGTTCGCCATGACATCGTGGCCGAAGGCGCAGCGGGTCTGGGCAAGCTCGTTCTCGTGATGCGGGAAGACGAGATCGATGCCGCCGCCATGGATGTCGAAGACTTCGCCAAGATGCTTCCAGCTCATGGCCGAGCATTCGATGTGCCAGCCGGGCCGGCCGCGCCCCCAGGGGCTGTCCCAGCCCGGCGTGTCGGCATCGGACGGCTTCCACAAGACGAAGTCCATCGCGTCGCGCTTATAGGGCGCGACATCGACACGGGCGCCGGCGATCATCTCATCGAGCGGGCGGCGCGAGAGCCGGCCGTAATCCTTCATGGACGGCACGGAGAACAGGACATGGCCTTCGGCGACGTAGGCATGGCCCGACGCAATCAGTCGCTCGATGATGGCGATCATCTCGGGGATGGTTTCGGTGGCGCGCGGCTCATAGGTCGGCTCGAGTACGCCAAGCGCCGCAATATCCTTGCGGAACTGCGCATAGGTGCGTTCCGTCAGCTCACGGATGGATGTGCCCTCTTCCTTCGCCCGCGCGTTGATCTTGTCGTCGATGTCGGTGATGTTGCGGACGTAAGTGACGTGATCGGCGCCGTAAAGATGGCGCAGCAGGCGGAACAATACGTCGAAGACGATGACGGGACGGGCATTGCCGATATGGGCGTAGTCGTAGACCGTCGGCCCGCAGACATACATGCGCACGTTTCTCGGATCGAGGGGTTTGAACTCCTCCTTCGTCCGGGTCAGCGTGTTGTAGAGCTTCAACGTCATGCGTCATCCCAAGGGCTTGCCGGCCCGGGATCGCTTCTTTGAGTTGAGTTAGATAAAGCGGCGCCCTGCCAGCGGTGTGTCGGCTAGCTGATAATAATGCCGCAGATACAGGCGGCGGGTTTACGGGCGGCGGTCATGACGGGGCTTTTGCCGCAAGCGCAACCTCCCGTCAAGGCCGCATGGCAGCCCTGCCGGCCGCGGCTTTGCCATGTGGTTTCCGGCCACTTAAGCTTGCGGTCACCCCGAAGGATTGGCGTTCCGCCCCGCATGTCACCCGTCTTCAAGGCCGCGCTGTGGATGGCCGGCTGGCTCACCGCAACGCTCGCCATGACGGTGGCCGGGCGCGAGCTTGGCCGCGACGTGCCTGTCTTCGTTCTCATGCTGCTGCGCAGCATGATGGCGGTGGTGCTGCTCCTGCCTTTCGTCATGGCGACCGGCGGGATCACCGGCCGCACCGAGCGGTTCGGGCTGCATGTGATCCGCAATGTCGTCCATTACGGCGCGCAATATGCCTGGTTCTCGGCACTGATCCTTATTCCGCTCGCCCAGGTGATCTCGATCGAGTTCACCCTGCCGGTCTGGGTGGCGATCCTCGCCTTCGCCTTTCTCGGCGAGAGGCTGACCTTTGCGAAGATTGCCGCGATCGTTCTCGGCTTTGCCGGCATCATCGCCATCGTCAGGCCCGGCGTCGGGGCGATCGATGCCGGCCATATTTTCGCACTCTCTTCCGCGCTCGGCTTTTCGGTGTCGATCACGCTCACCAAGTTCCTCACCCGCACCGACAGCCCCTTGACCGTGATCTTCTACATGTTCGCGATCCAGACGGTGATCGGCGCGGTTCCGGCGATCATGGTGTGGGAATGGCCCGAGCCGCATAACTGGGTGTGGGTGGCGGTGCTCGGCATCGCTGGCACGTTTTCGCATTACTGCCTGTCCAGCGCGATCCAGCTCGCCGATACCACCATCGTCACGCCGATGGACTTCCTGCGCGTGCCGGCCAGCGCGCTGCTCGGCTACTGGCTCTATGGCGAGGGAATCGACGCGCTGACCGTGCTCGGCGCGGCACTCATCCTCGGCGCCAATACGCTCAACCTCCTCAAGGCGCGCAAGGCATGACGGCGGGCGAAGCCCATTACAAGCGCGCCGGGCTGATCATGGTGGCGCTGGCGGCCCTCGCCTGGTCGAGCGGCGGCCTGTTCGTGCGCGCGATCCAGACGGATCTGGCAACCATGCTGTTCTGGCGCGGGCTGTTCTCCGGCGCCGCAGTCATGAGCTTCTTCTTCTGGCTCGAAGGCAATCGCGCCATGGCTGTCCTGCGCCAATTGCGCTGGCCGGCCTTCGCCGTGGCCGTCGCGTCGGCAGTGAGCATGATCACCGGCATCGGCGCCCTGCAATACACCTCGATTGCCGATGCGCTGGTCATTTATGCGACCGTGCCCTTCGTGACCGCGGCGCTGGCCTGGGCGACGATCGGCGAGCGCCCGGCGCTCCATACGATGCTGGCGAGCCTCGCCGCGCTGATCGGCGTCGCCGTCATGCTCGGCGGCAGCTTTGCCGACGCCATCAGCGGCGCGGCGCTCAAGGCAGGCCTGTTCGGCAAATTCCTCGCCGTATTCATGGCGCTCGGCATGGCGACCATGACGATCATCATGCGGAAACACCAGGACGTGCCGATGCTGCCGGCGGTGGGGCTGTCGGCCTGGATCTGCTCCGGAGCGGTGTTTGCCTTTGCCTCACCCCTGGGCATCAACGCCAATGACTTCTGGCTCTGCGCCGCCTTCGGCCTGTTCCAGAACGCATCGGGACTGGCGCTCTATGCACTCGGCTCGCGGCGGGTGCCGGCAGCCGAAGCAACGCTCATTGCCGCGCTGGAAGTGCCATTGACGCCACTCTGGGTGTGGATGGTCTTCGGCGAGACACCGGCGCTCGCAACGCTCTTGGGCGGGTCGATCGTGCTGACGGCGATGTTCGTCCACATCTATCTCGAGACGCGGCGCTTCGGGCGCCCAACGCCCTGACACCGGCCTGGGCACCCCGAGGGGCGCGTGCGGGAATTGCGATTTTGACGCGAATCAGACCTCAGACTAGCTTTCGCGAATGAACTACCTCATCGTTTTCGTCGGTGCCGGTATCGGCGGCGCGCTCAGGCATGGCGCCAACATGCTCGGATTGCGGCTTGCCGGGCCCGACTTCCCCTATGCCACCCTCGCGGTCAATATCGCGGGATCGCTCGCGATGGGGCTTGTCGCCGGCATTTTCCTGCTGAAGGCCGATCTCCCCTATGCCTGGCGCCTGTTCCTGACGACCGGGCTTCTCGGCGGTTTCACGACATTCTCCGCCTTCTCGCTCGACGCGGTCGCGCTGTACGAACGCGGTGAGCCGCTCTTGGCAGCGCTCTATGTCGGAGGCTCGGTCATCCTCTCGATCGCCGGCCTGTGGGCCGGGCTCAGCCTGGTCCGCGCTCTTCTCGCAGCCTGACAGCGGTAAAGTTTTAGTCGAATTGCGTCCTCGGCTTAAGGGCGGCGCCAACCGTCTTGCGCGAAGCTTACGCGCGCTTAACCGCATGTTCGCGAGCGAGGATCGAAATCTCCCGCCATGCAGAGGGAAGACATCCGAAGCTTGTCTCGGATCGGGGGCAAGGCTGGGCTGGTCGGGATCGTCGCATTCGCCGCCAATATCGCCGCGATGGAGATCACGCGCGGCGCTGGCCATGTGTCGCCTATCTGGCTTTCCAATGCGATCATTCTCGGTTTCCTTCTCCCTGCGCGAACGCGAGACTGGCCCTGGCTGATCGGCGCAGGCGCGATTGCCAATCTCGGCGCCAATCTGATCTCGGGCGACGGCCTGCTCCTGGGTCTGGGCTTCAGCGCAGCGAATATGCTCGAAGCTGTTTTCGCCGCCACGCTCATCCGCGCCGGCGAACCGGTCGGCGCAAACCTGCTGACCAACCGAAGAATTCTCGCACGTTTCTTGATCTTCGGCGTGCTGCTTGCCCCTGCCCTGGTGGCGCCGGCCGGCACGGCGCTGGTTCACCTCGGCTTCGGCGCGGATCCAATACAGGTCTACTGGCGATGGTTTGCCGCAGATGCGCTCGGCATTGCACTCGTCGTGCCGCTTGTCATTATCGTCGATACCATACCGCTTTCACGCCTGTTCGCGCGCCGCATCACCTGGACCGAAACCAGTGTGATCCTGCTGACCGCGCTCGTCACGGGCATCGTCTTCTACCAGACACGCTATCCGTTGGCCTTCCTGCCCTATGCCATCCTCGTACTGGCGGCATTCCGGCTCGGCCCGGTCGGCGTGGCGCTCAATTGCGGCATCATGGCCGCGATCTCGATCGGCCTGACTGTCGCCGGGCATGGTCCGTTCGCGCTTGTCCGGGATGGCGATATCGCAGAGCGCATTTTCCTCCTGCAGTTTTTCCTGAGCGTCGCGGTGTTCATGAGCATACCGATCGCCACGGCCCTTGCTGAACGCAAGGAACTCGAACAGTCGCTTTACCGGGCGCAGGACGAACTCAGGGGACTTGCGGCAACCGATGCCCTGACCGGGCTGGGTAACCGGCGCGCCTTCGACGAAACGCTCGAACGGGAATGGACACGCGCCATCCGCTATCGCGAGCCGATTTCGCTCGCGCTTCTCGATATCGATCACTTCAAGCGCTTCAACGATCACTATGGCCACAAGCCGGGGGACGAATGCCTCGCCAAGGTGGGCCATCTGCTGACCGAAACCGTCTTCCGGCCGGGCGACATGATTGCGCGCTATGGCGGCGAGGAATTTGCGATCATATTGCCGGGCACCTCCGCGGAAGGTGCCCTTCAGGTCGCGGAGCGCATTCGCCAGATCGTCGAGCATCAGGGCTGGCGTCATGTCGGCAGCCCGGAAGGCTGCATCACCGTTTCGGTCGGGGTTGCGACCATCGAGCCGACACCGCGGCAGGCCAAAACGACGCTCTTCGAACAGGCCGACGCGGCGCTCTACAAGGCGAAGGCGCAGGGGCGCAATCGCGTCGAATGCGCAAGGCCGGTCTCGGCGCATGCGGTCGAGCGGAAAGTCACCGCCGGCTGACCGCACGCTTGCCTTGCCACAAACTCGCCCCAAGTTCTTTTCAACTGGGGCGGCATGAGTTGCAAACTGACAAGGCGCAGCGCCCTCGGCGTAATCGCCACATCGCCCTTCGCCGTCGCGGCGCTCCTTGAGCCTGCTTGCGCGCTCGAGTTTGCGGCGCCCGAACCCTTCGATTTCGACAGGCTCACGGCTGACGCCGAGGCGCTGGCGCGCGCGCCCTATCGCCCGGCCAGCGTCCCGGCGGCACAGACTCTCGACAAGATCGATTTCGAACAGGCGATCGAGATCGAATACCGCCCCGAACAGACGATCTGGGCCGACAGCGAAACGCCGATCCGGCTCTTCCATCCGCATAAATTCGCCAGAGAACCGGTGCGCATCTTCCTGGTGGACCAGGGCGCGGCGCGCGAAGTCATCTACACTGCCGATCTCTTCACCTTCGGGCCCAAGGCCGCCTTCGCCCAGACATTGCCGCATGATGTCGGCTTTGCCGGATTCCGCGTTCTCAATCCGCACAGGATCGGCGATTGGCTCGCCTTCCAGGGCGCGAGCTACTTCCGCTCATCCGGCGAACTCGAGCAATACGGCCTGTCGGCGCGCGGCATCGCGATCGATACGGCCCTGCCGAGCCCGGAAGAGTTCCCGCGCTTTACCGAATTCTTCGTCGAACGCGACGGGCCGTCGGTCAATGTCTATGCCCTTCTCGACGGGCCAAGCATCACCGGCGCCTATCGCATTCACTGCCGGAAGGACGGCGCCGTCACGACCGAAGTCGAGGCGCGGCTCTTCGCGCGCACCGACATCAGGCGGCTCGGTATCGCGCCGCTCACCAGCATGTTCTGGTATTCGGAACTGAACCGCGCCGGCGCGCCCGACTGGCGGCCGGAAGTACACGATTCCGACGGCCTCGCCTTATGGACAGGCAATGGCGAGCGCCTGTGGCGGCCGCTGAACAATCCCAACCGGGTGATGACCAGCAGCTTTAGCGACCGCGCGCCGAAAGGCTTCGGGCTTCTGCAGCGCGACCGCGGATTCGCCAATTACGAGGACGACGGCGTTTTCTACGAGCGGCGACCCAGCGTGTGGGTCGAGCCCCTGGGCGATTGGGGCGAAGGTGCCGTGCAGCTCGTCGAGATTCCGACGGATGCCGAGATCCACGATAATATCGTCGCCTATTGGGTGGCGGCCAAGCCGGTGCGC